>PMXB01000365.1:271-6198 GCA_003165935.1 Acidobacteriaceae bacterium
TAAAGCCATCAAAATCAGCGAGGCTCTAGGGTGCCGATAAAGCCATCAAAACAAATAGGCTTTACAGCTTGCCGAAAAACTCAACCGAGGTTTTGTAACAACGGCACGGCTTTAGCCGGGCCAATAAAGTCAACAGAATGAGTCGGGCTTTAGCCCCTGCGTGCTTGAACCACGGAGGCAGCAGGAGCCTTCACAGACCGCAGAAAAACTCCGCGCAGGCGATGTTCTGAAAGGGCACGACTTTAGAGTCTGCCCTGAGCGCAGTCGAAGGGTGCCGGTAAAGCCATCAAAATGAGCGAGGCTTTAGATGGTCTCTCTTTGAACGCTCAGCCTTTGTCCGCAACCTGCTTTGGCCCGGATCTGCGCAATCAAATGAACAAATGAACCGCTCTCTTAATGGACTTCCAGAATCCGCTCCGCCCGCCTGTACGAGCCCATGTTGAACGCGTGCTCAAAGCCCATCGCCCGCAGCTTCCGCCGCGCCTCGCCGCTCCGCGCCCCGCTCTGGCAGTAGAGAAGCACCACCTGCTCCTTGCTCTTCACCTTGCGGTTGATCGACGTCTCGATCTCGCTGAGCGGCAGATTCACCGCCCCAGGCAGATGCCCGGCAGTGAACTCGCCCGCGCTGCGCACGTCCAGCACCAGCGCGCCGCCCCTCAGATATTCAGCGGCTGCCCGTGATGACACCTGCCCACTGCGTTTCATCAGTAGTAGCAACACAAACAAAGACGTTATGACAGCAACGCTAATCCAATTCATGGCACAACAGTCTAGCGCGCCAGCGTCACTTCGCGCATCCCCGTTCTGTCACAAATCTTTGCGGACGTTTCCCCGCAGACCCCCTCCGAGCCGGACCATCACTCAACCCGACTCCCGACACCCTATACCCGACACCCCACATCCTAACCCCTAATCACTAACCCCTAATCACTAACCACCGCTCTTAGACCGCCGGCAACCCCGCCAGCGCCAGTGCAATCTCCTCTGCCGGGTAGTCAAAGTTTTCCAGCAGCCCCGCCTGGTAGTTGATGTACGACTGCATGTCAAAGTGCCCATGTCCGCACAGGTTGAAGAGAATCGTCTTTCCCTTGCCCTCCGCCTTGCACTTCAGCGCTTCGTTGATCGCCCCAGCCACCGCATGGTTCGCCTCTGGCGCGGGAATAATCCCCTCCGCCCGCGCAAACTGAATCCCCGCCGCAAACGCATCCAGTTGCTGCACGCTCGTGGCCTCAATCAGCCCCAGGTCCAGCACATGGCTCACCAGCGGAGCCATCCCGTGATACCGCAACCCGCCCGCATGAATCCCCGGCGGAATAAACGTCGACCCCAGCGTGTGCATCTTCACCAATGGCGTCAAATGCCCCGTATCGCCAAAGTCGTAGGCAAACGGTCCCTTCGTCAAACTCGGGCAAGCCGCCGGTTCCACCGCCACTACCCGCGCATTGCTCTGCCCCTTGATCTTCCGTCCCAGGTAAGGCATCACCAGCCCGGCAAAGTTCGATCCCCCTCCCGTGCAGCCCACAATCACGTCCGGCTCGTCCCCGGCCATGTCCATCTGCTCCAAAGCCTCCAGCCCGATCACCGTCTGGTGCAGCAGCACATGGTTCAGCACGCTCCCCAGCGCATACTTCGTCTCCGGGTCCTTCGCCGCCACTTCCACGGCCTCGCTGATCGCAATCCCCAGCGACCCATTTGTGTTCGGATGCTCCGCCAATATCGCCTTCCCGCTCTCCGTCTCCGTGCTCGGGCTGGCCGTCACGCTCGCCCCAAATGCCTCCATCAGCGCCCGCCGGTACGGCTTCTGGTCATAGCTCACCCGCACCATGAACACCTTGCACTCCAGCCCAAAGAACGCGCACGCCATCGCCAGCGACGATCCCCACTGCCCCGCGCCCGTCTCCGTCGACAGCCGCTTCGTCCCCTCCTGCTTGTTATAAAAAGCCTGCGGCACAGCCGTATTCGGCTTGTGCGAACCAGCCGGGCTCACGCCCTCGTACTTGTAGTAGATCTTCGCCGGCGTATCGAGAGCCTTCTCAAGCCGCCGCGCCCTGAACAGCGGCGATGGCCGCCACTGCGCATAAACCTGCCTCACCGGGTCGGGAATCTCGATCTCCCNNGGTTGTATTGAATTGTTTCCATGCGCAACATCCTACCAGCGCCGACCCAACCCCTTCACCCAACCCCATCACTGGCCTTCATCCATCCCCATCACTGTGCAGCGGTGCAGTTTCCGATTCGCCGGTATCCCTCTCCGAGCACCCCCAAAAACGCGCTGTCATCCCGAACGAAGTGAGGGATCTGCGGTTGTTTTTCCAATCCTCATTGAGCGAAATGAGATCGCACCTTCCGGGTAGGCGGTCATAACAGGCGTAACCGGCAATGGACCCACCATTGAAATGCTTCCTTGCTTCATGCCGAAGGATCAAACGCCGCACCGCGCAGCAAACCTAACTACTGCCCGCGCGGATCCTTTTGGTTCCCGCTGAAGCAACAGATGAGGGCCATCGATAGTTTCAACTGTGGCGGATGGTTTCAGCTTCCGCATTTCTTCGAGCATTGTCCCGCCCACTAGCCGGTCCCGTTTCGCCTGGACAAACAACATCGGTGTCGTCACTCGGCTTAATGCGGATCGAACATCACAAGCAAGAATGTTTCGCAGTCGGGCGCACAGCACACTTTGTTTGACCGACGAGATTGCAGACTGCACAGCAGCGACCATTCCGTTTGGTGGGTTAGTCCCGACGAGCAATAGTTTGATTGCAATCGGAGGTGGTGTAACGAGGAAGCACATCGGGGCAAGGAACGAGCAAATGGATCGAAGCCAACTGGGGATCGGACTTGAGGCAAATCCTGCACAGATCACCAGCCCCCGGAGGTTTGGAGGATCGGTAGCCGCCCACTCGATGGCGAGAGGTGAAGAAAACGATTCTGCGAGGAGCACAAAGGGTTCAGAACCCACGGTGACCGACTCTAGGAGTTGTGCTAGCTCGGGCGAGGAGAGGGCGCGATCTGCCGGGTACCGGACGATCTGGACTTCAAAGCCCTGCGGGAGTGCTTGGACGAACGGCGCAAACAAGTCCCCCGTGCCATCCATGCCGGGCAAAAGAACAAGCTTGGGAATACCAGAGGACATTGAGGTGATAGTAGCCTCGGTTCCTCTAGACGGCAATCCAGCAGCAAGATTATGGGTTCCGGATGTATGGTCGCCAATCCGGAAACCACACCATTCCCCATCCCAGACGCCAGGTACCAGACCGCCAACCAATCCGCCCTTCGTCGCGACCCTAACCCCTAACCCCTGCTCTTTCCATCTCCACCAGCCTCGAATAGAACGTCGCCCCCGCCCCGATATCCGTCAGCCGCTGGCTCGTCAGCGCCGGGTGCCGGGTGCCCCAGGGTCTCGATTCTGAGACCTGGAAAGATAGGAGATGGAAGCTGTCTTTATAACAACTCTTGTTATACAAAATCGTCAATCTGCCGTTTTGCGCACAGTTTTATTGCCTCAGAACATCACTTTCCACTGCTTTTCACCACCCTTTTCACCCATTTTCTGTGCTCTCTCCTGCTTTTCCGCAACCTGCCACCTGTCATCTGAAGTTTTCCATCTGACTTTTGCGCATAATTTCTACCTTTTGGCGCACACTCTAAACGTGAATGCGAGAACAGCCCTCTGCCTGATCCCAAGTCACTGACCCCTAACCACTAATCACTAACCCCTAACCACTCGCACCACCGGAGCCCGACATGTTCCATGCCCTCGCCCCCCTCACACCGACCCCTCAGGAAATCGATCGCCGTCCAGCCCTCCGAGACCCCGCCGTCGCCCTCTGCAATGAAGTCTGGAAGATCGCCTATCGAAGAGTGATGAGGCGCGAAAAGAGCCGGCTGGTTGCACGCAAGGAGGCCGAAGACGCCTTCCTCTCTGCATTGCCTCCGCTCTCCGGCATCGAAAACATTCGCAGCTTCGTCGCCTGCGTCGCCTGCGCAATGGCCAACCGCATCCTCGCCCGGGGGACCGCCACAAAGCTTCTCTACGCCGCTCAGGTTGCCCGGAATGTCGAAATGCCCGCGCAGAAAGCCAAAACCAGCCCCGTCAGCTGAATTCTGATTTGCTTATTTCTTCGAAAAGGCCGGAAATGTGCAGAAACTGTGCGAAGAATTCCAGCAACATGCTTAAAATCAATGCATTAACAAAATCGAAAAACCGCAAAAATCAGCCAAAATCAGCAGATTCCACCCGGAATTTGGCCTTTTTCAGCGAAATTTAGCAATTTTCCGCCCAGCATTCGCCCACCTTCAGCCCCGAAAAGCCAGATTCTCTACGGTTGAAATCCGTGAATATGCGCCCCTCTACCACCCTACCCCGGTGCCCCGGACCCCTGTACCGCTGTACCGCTGTACGCCTCTTCCCTGTTCCCTGCTTTTCTGAACCCTGAACCCTGAACCCTAGCCCTTCTCCACTTCCACCAGCGTCGAATAAAACGTCGCCCCCGCCCCGATATCCGTCAGCCGCTGGCTCGTCAGCGCATTCACATTCACCCCATCCGCATTCATCTTCCCCCAGTCCAGCCGGCCCGCCACCACACCCGCCGGCAGATGCGCATTCAGCATCGCCGTCAGCCGCATCTCCCCGCGATCGTTCCAGATCCTCACCGCATCGCCCTCGCCAATCCCCCGCGCCGCCGCGTCCGCCGGATGCATCTCCAGCCGCTGATTCGTCCGCGCCTCCATCTTCCTGTGCCCGTTCAGGTTAGCAAAGGTCGAATTCATGTAGTTGTCCGCCTTCCTGCTCAGAAACTCCAACGGAAATCGCTTAGCATCCTTGCCCCACCGCGACTCCGTCGGCGGCTTGAANNCCCCGTCGTAAACGCCAAAAACGGCTCCCCCTCCGGATTCCGATGAAACCCCACCGGAATATGCCCCCGCTCCTTCAAATCCTCCAGCCTAATGTGCTCCATCCCCTTATTCTGCGAATGCCCATCCGCCCCGATCCGCAGCGCCTGCTTCACCATCTCTTCCGGNNCGGCTCAATCGCCTGCTGCGAAAGCCCCACATAATAGTGCCCATACGCCCCCTGCACATCCGTGTGCTCCAGAAACGTCGTCGCCGGCAGCACAAAATCGGCGTAATCGGTGGTGTCGGTAAAAAACTGCTCGTGCACCACGGTGAAGAGATCGTCGCGCTCGAGGCCGCGCCGCACCGCGTTCGAATTCGGCGCCACCGCTCCCGGATTCGAGTTGTACACAAACAGCGCATGCACCGCCGGGCCGTCGTCGGCACTGTTCTCTTGCTCCCTCGCTCCCTTGCTCCCTCGCTTGGCCAAGCTCGGTCAGCGCTTGGCCAAGCGCCGACATATTCACCACCCGCGCCAGCCGCCCCAGCGGCGAAGCCAGCGCCAGATCGGGCCGCTCCAGTGCTTTTTTGTCCCACGCAAACGCGCCCGACGTCGAAAGCTGTCCTCCGCCGCCGCGCGTCTTCCATGCCCCCGTCAGCGCCGGCAGCATCGCAATCGCGCGCACCGCCGCTCCGCCGTTCTCCGCGCGCTGCACGCCGTAATTCAGCCGCAGCGCCGCCGGCCGCGTCGTCGCATACTCCCGCGCCAATTGCTCAATCTCTCCCGGCGTCATTCCGGTCCACGCCGCCACGCGCTCGGGAGTGTATTCGCGCGCGCGCTCGGCCAGCGCTTCAAAGCCGTGCGTCATTCCGGCAATGTAGGCGCGGTCTTCCAGGCCTTCGTTGAGAATCACGTGCATCAGGCCCAGCGCCAGCGCCACATCCGTGCCGGGCCGAATCGCGATATGCCAGTCCGCCACGGCCGCGGTGCGCGTGCGGTAGGGGTCAATCACGACCAGCCGCGCACCGTTGCGCCGCGCCTCCTCCACAAACGGCCACAAGTGAATGTTGTTGCCGTGGATATTCGCGCCCCA
>PMXB01000109.1 GCA_003165935.1 Acidobacteriaceae bacterium
GCTGTGCACCTGTCAGGCGCGATGAACCTTCATGTACAGGTGCCAATCCCAATCTTGGGCGGTACGTTCAGTTTTGATGTGCCCATTCCTATCGATCCTCTCACTCAATACGCGGGGAGCGTAGTGGCTACGCTTCAGGTCGATCAGTATCCCGCGGTGCAAGGCGCGCAGATCAAGCTGCGCGTCACTCCCGATGTGCATTTTTTCGATGACTGGTATGCGCTTGTGGTCACCGATTACCGCGACGACCTTAGGAAAGCCTTCCAGAACGCAGCGAACAATGCGGTGGATGAATTGGTCGGAAGCAGCTTCTGTCACATTCCAATTTTGGGGTGGATTGTCTGCGGAACGATCAATGTGATTGCGCAGGTAGCTGGCTATCTTGTGGGCGCAGTGCTGGATTTCTTTGCATCGACCTTTCTGACCGGAATCCTCAATACGATTGGAAGGATCGTGATCCAGTTTTTTCAGACGCCCGCATTCAATCTTCTGAGCTACGATCAGGCATCCATTTATAAGGTCGTGGGGACCTCGGTTGCGAGCGGCCAGGTTGTAATCGTGGACAACGGCCGCGATGCTGACCTTGAAGCCGACCTTTGGTTCCAGCCGCAGGGACTGCCTGTGCCTCCGATTCCGCAGCCTGTGAACCCACTTCCTGCTCCGCAGCCGGAACCTATCCCACCGTATCCTGCTGCACCGGTGTTGCCGATCTATGGAGCTGCGGCTTTTGCGCCAGAGGTTGTGCTGCCCACCCCGGTGTGGACCGATGGGCAGACACAGCATTATGCGATCACGGTCCAGTCGCCGCAGGTCAATGTGATCGGCGAGGGAGTGGTCACATTTTCGCACACGGGACATACATGGCAACTGCGCCACACAGTCACCGACGCGAACGGCAATAAGCTAACGGATGCCTTCGCCAACTATGATGATGCGACGTTCCATCCGCTAACAAGCAATTACGCCAACATAAACGGGAAAACGACTCTACGTGAAGCCGTCGACTTCGTGACCTCGCCCGGCAACGCCTCGGCTTCGCTGGGCTTCGATGGACAGGCCAGCGATCAATACTCGGTAGTGCTGGCAATCGCTGTGGCCACGGACTTCGATGAGTTCTGGATCTATCGCTGGGCACACGGGACAATCTCCGTGGCGCTAAGCGGGAAGTTCGGGCGCATTGCCATCGTAAGCCCGACGGCTGCACAGAATTGGGCACGTGAGATCCCGGTAACTATTTCGATCGCCGCCGGAACTTTGAATTGGGCAGCGCCGGGAGAAGTTGCGGCTCCGACTCCGGTCTGGGTGATCACGGCATCGGATGAGCAGAATCAGATCGTGGCGCAGGTCGCAAAGGATGGTACGGGCCTGTTGCGAATGGTGATCACCGCCGGTGGTACGACTTCTACGGCGGTGCGCCATTAGCCGCTTTGTCTAAGCAAGACAAGAGACATACGCGCAGCTCGAAAGGAGGCCGTAATGCGGATGCTGGTTTTGGGCGATTCCGTCCCTTGGGGCCAAGGATTACTCGATGTGCACAAATACAGCGCGCTGGTCGAGGCGGCACTCCCTGCAGAATTTCATGGCAACCGTGTGAACCTCTCCCACNNCTCCCACTCCGGCGCAACCATCGGTCAGAGAACGCAGACAATCAGCCACGCTGACGGGGAGGTGCCGATCTCCTGGCCTACCGTTCGGCAACAGGTGGAAGCGGGAGAGCCTACCGACGTGGAGCTTGTGCTCATGAACGGCGGCATCAACGATGTGGACATCCGTAACATCCTAAACCCATGCACCGACTCGATGGATCTCCGGGATGATATTCACAGCTATTGCTACCAGGACTACCTCCAGCTTCTAGCCCAGGCGAGGACGCGTTTTCCCAACGCGTGGATCGTCACTACCGGGTATTACCCAATCCTGAGCGAGCAATCGGATTGGAACTTGCTCTTCCAAGCACTCCCGAGCTTTGGCATCGCAAATAACTTCGTTGCGCCGCGACACTCGGTGCTCGCCAAAATCGTGGCGCTTAGTGAACAGTTTGCCGAGGAGAGTGAAACCGCACTAAAGCAGGCTGTGACAGACGCGAGGGATGTGCGGTCCATCTTCGTTCCGCTTGGGTTTGGACCCGAGAACGCGGTGTTCGCCAAGGAAGCGCTTCTCTTCGGTCTTCAGCCCACTTCACTTGCGCCTGAAGACGAGGTGATCCCGCAGCGAACGACTGAATGCATGACATACTTCCATGATCCACTTGACGTGTTTTCGTTGTTCCAGTGCATCCACGCCTCCGTCGGCCACCCGAACGTAGAAGGCGCGGCGGCAATTGCCAATGNNGGAGAGAGACAATGGCGGACCCGCAGGTGGTGATACGGTTTCAGTCGCTAAAGGAGAGCGTGTATGGCACGGATGGATCACTGCATGAGGCGGTCGATGGTGCGCTGGGAGAAGTTGCACAGGACGATCTTGAAAAAGCTCGCTTTGTTGCTGCCTTCAATAACGGGATGGCGGCCCTGCAGCAATCTGACACGGGCGGCACCGTGATGGCGAGCGCGCAGAACGATGTGGCGTCGCGTATCCAGTCCGCGGTGGAGCAGTACGCCCGTGCAGGCGGTCATTTGCAGCAGGTCCGTGCTGCGCAAACGGTCAGGGTGGGTGACAAGACCATCGAGCAGCCCGAACTGCTGGAAGTCAAGTTCGACAGCTTTGACTGGACGCAGTGGGCTTACATGTGGGCCAAATACATGATCTTTAAGCCCAAACGTGCGAACTGGGTTCCGCCATCCGAGGCCCCAACGATCATCCGGGATGACGCAACTGTGGCGGTATTCGGTGATTGGGGTTCGTGCCTCTACGGCGCCCCGCCAATCAGCCAAAGGATCGAGGCGATGGACCGGTGTGATGTGGTACTTCACCTGGGAGACACTTACTACGCCGGGGCTTCGGACGAGGTTGCGCGTCGGCTTGTGGGCAACTGGCCCTTGCGAACGGGCAAGCCGACCCTTCACCGCACGCTGAACGGCAATCACGAGATGTACACAGGCGCGTCGGCTTACTTCGCAGCGCTGCAGGCAGTCCCCTTTGCCGACCAGAAGGCGAGCTGCTTCGGGCTGCAAAATACGAACTGGCTGATGCTTGGGCTGGACACCTCTTTCACCTATGGCGACCAGCACGGCGACATGGATCCGGAGCAGCTGGCCTGGGTCGAACGCATGATCGCCCAGGCCGGGCANNGATCTACTCGCACTTCGATGCCACCGCGGGAGCTAACCTGCAGGCGTCACTCGGTACCTTACTAGCGAAGAAGGCCATTTACGGATGGTACTTTGGCCACGAACACCGGCTTGTTATTTTCGAGGAGCAGGGGGACTGGGAATTGAAGGCACGTTGCATGGGTCACGGAGGGTTTCCAGAATTCCGGGATACCACGCTGAACGGCTACGATGCCAACAAGTCGCAATGGATTACGCTTGGGGCTCAGGCCCACATACCTGCGGCTACCCTGTGGGACGGCCCGAATCCGTGCATTTGCGACGAGCCATCCGATCCGGTGAAGTACATCCCCCACGGCTATATGTTGCTGAACTTCTCAGGCAACACCGTCAGCGAAACCTTCTTCGACCCAGCAGGGGGCGTTGTTCGGGCAGAGGAGGTGCTGTGAACGATTCATATTCAGATAATCTCAAGGCCCGTTTTCAGAAGACCTTCGGCTCACTGCAGGCAAATGCGCTCGCAATGCGCTCGCGCGCGATCGTCGGAACTGACGCCCTTCCTGCCTCACCACAGGGACAGCTTGCGCTAAGCGCTCTGGAGAAGTTGCGTACGGGTGCCGACCCCGGACCGACGCCAGCGGAGTTCGCCGCGCTCGAGTACATGATTCGCGCCATGCGCCCCTCACCGTTGGTTCACCGAGGTGTGATCGACGCGCAGACCGATCCGGACTTCCTGGCCGCGTTCTCTGACTGGCCCACGTTTACGGCGGGATTCTCCCAGTACAGTTCGTCCGTGGGATGCTTGTTCAAACTGGCTGCCGGTCAGCCGCCGCAGGGTGAGGGCACGGGCTTTCTGGTTGCAAAGGATGTAGCTTTGACGAACGCACACGTACTGGACGCGCTCTCAATGGGAGTTCGCCAACTACAGAAGGGGCAGGCGATGATCCGCTTCGGCTGCGAGGCCGGCGTGTTCGATGCCGATCCGCAGATCGACGTGACCGGCGTACTGGCCGTGCACGCGCTGCTAGACGCCTGCCTGCTCTCGCTTACACCGGATGCAGCCCACGGCACGGCGCTGGCCCTCTCCACGGCAACCGCCAAAGGGGGACAGGATGTGGGCGCAGTCGGCTTCCCCTATCCCGATCCCCGCGACCCAGCCTTTGTAGCCAGCACCTTCGGAAACCAGTTCGGCTTCAAGCGTGTCTCTCCAGGAATGGTCACCGGCCTGCAGACACCTGACCCGACGTCGACCGGCGTTTTTTATCACGACTGCTCTACGCTAGGCGGTAACTCTGGTTCACCGCTCTTCTCGCTAGCAAACGACGTAGTGGTTGGCCTGCATACCGGAGGCGCTTTCATGTGGAAGAACACTGCGATCGACATGGCCGCGCTCACCCCTTGGATCCAGGAGCAAACTGGAGTCGGGAAGCATGCCTAACCGCGCGCTCATCGTCGCGATCTCGAAGTACCCGATGGCGCAGGGCTTGGTGAGTTATAACCTAGACCTCATCCAGCAGGCCGCGATCTCATTTTACAATTGGCTGCGGAGCGCCAAAGGCCTTCAACCGCAGGACATCTTCATTTGTCATGACGGCGTAAGTTTGCC
>PMXB01000046.1 GCA_003165935.1 Acidobacteriaceae bacterium
CAGGCCCGCCGCCTCGCCACCGACGCCATCCTCCAAGAGCCTTCATGGTTTGAACAGTTGCGCACAGCCCCAACCCTGCTTGCTCTCGCCAATCGTCAGGCAAACGATCCCATGGACGTCATTGAGGACCCAGCCCAGCGCGCCCTCCTCGCCGAGGCGCTTCTTGCGGAGACAAAGCCTCCCGAGCCCGTCGAAGTCCAGGGCGCCATCCAGGAAATCGAGGAGCGCTCCATAGCGGCCCAGTTGCGCGACCTCCGCGTCCTCATCGCCGAAGCTGAACGCCGCGCCGACCACGCCGAGCTCGCCGTCCTCACCCAGCGAAAGCTCACCCTCGACCGCGAACTCCGCCGCCTCCACAACCACCGCCCGCCCGACGAGTCATAATCCCCGAGCCTCGTTCCCGGCGGGATTGACATTTACTGTTTGCCGGCAATCCGACCGCAACCGCTTGAACGATTCTGTCCTTTAAATTCTGCCAGTGGTGATACGCTGTGTGAAAAATGGTGATTCAACGTGAGTACTTTGGGGACTGTCTTTTATTCGCTTGTGCTGCTTTTCGGCTATCTCGTGGCCCCGGCGACTCTGGTGTGGGGCTGGGTACGATGGGCGAAGCAGAGGCCCCGATTGTGGACGATCTCCTCGACTTTGTCGTTCGTCGGGTTTCTACTCGCGTCGGTATCGGCATTATTCGCGCTATGGATAATCCTCTACGCCGAGGGCGGAGGATTCCAGCACACTCTCGGAAATCCTAGCTACACGCCAAACTACTCCCTCTTCTTCCGATGGATGCAACGAGGCGAGGTCCTCTCGCTCCTGGCAGTTGCCTTCGCGTTAGGCGGCGTCTTCCAGCGAAGCTCGACCCGGTGGCAAGCTCCCTTAAGCGCTGTAGGAACGCTTGCCTTTTGGCTGATCGCCACAACTTGGCCATGACTAGTGGCCAAAATGGACGCTGGCGGTCTTCGTATTCCTGCAGAAATTCATCCGCCCGGGTGGAGCATAATTAAGCGTAGACGCAATTTCTCTCCACCCCGCGCGGGCGGACAGAATCGAGAAACACCATGGCCACCACCATCACCGATCTCCCCGAACTGCTCAAGGGAATCCCGCCCGGCGCGTGGGTCGCCATCTCCGAGAGCCAGAACAAGACCCTTGCGTATGGCGTCGACCCCCAGACTGTTTTCAACGAAGCGCAGCAAAAGGGCGAAGAACAGCCACTGATGGTGCGGGTCCCCGATCAGACCATGGCCATGTTCCTATAACGAAGATGGCAATCGCCACATTCTCATTTCGCTGCACAGGAGCCCTTATGATCCTCGAACTTAAACCTGAGCAACAAAGCATTCTCCAGAGGGCCGGAAAGTCTGGCATGAGCCCTGAAGAAGTCCTCGATCAGGCCTTCGCTATCATCCACGACCAGTACCGCAACGACGACTGGCTGCTCGCAAATAAAGATGCCATCGCTGCCCAGATTGACGAGGGATTCGAGCAGGCCCAGCGCGGCGAATTGATCGATGCGGACGATGTGGTCGGAATACTTAAGGATCGCCACGCCAAACGGCGAATCGCCTGATCGATGGCCGCCTCGTACCAACTCACCCCAAGAGCCCTCGACAACCTCGACGAAATTTGGATCTTCATAGCGCAGGATAAGATCAGCGCAGCAGATCGGGTAGAGGCGGCAATTCTGTCAGCCTGCTACAGGTTGGCTCGGCATCCTTTGCTTGGGACCAAGCGCACTGAAATTACTGGAAAGCCGGTCCGCTTCTGGACTGTTCCGCGCTATCCCAATTACATCGTTGTCTATCGCCCTGAAACTCGGCCCCTTCAGGTCGTCGCTATTGTGCATGGAATGAGAAACCTCAAGCAACTGTTGGACGAGCCCGGAGCATTCTGATCTCGATCCCCGCTCGCTTCGCACCCATTTCCGACCCATAGCCTCCCCCTTTGCATCAATTTCCCTTCCTTCCGCGTCAAATACATAGGATTACGGCCAGGGGCGTGTGGATTTGGCGGAAATTCGCCCCAAAATGTGGTAATCTGTTGATCTCTGTGAGGATGCGCGCCCCTTTGCCCCATATATGAGCTCCGGCTCGCGGGCTAACCAGGCGAGAACCTGAAGCGCAAGTCATCCTGATCCGAGCAACCACCTGAAGCCGCTTCTTTTTTGCGGGTGACCGCAGGTCCATCTGCGTGCGCGCCGGAACACCGCGATTTCCACAAGAAATCCGGCTGTTTCCCGGGATTTGCGCAGGCCAGACTGCGTCCACGCACGGGTCCGTTTACGGAGATTCCCGCGTGCTTTTTGGTGGTCCGCGCGTCGGCTTTTTTGCCGGTGCAACCGTTTCAAGGCGCTGNNCTGCCGAAGAGAGTAGGCATATTTTGGCGATTGACGACAAATTCGAAGGCGATATCGACGGCCTTATCGAGGTTGGCAAGGAAAAGGGCTATCTCACCTATGGCGATGTCAACGACATCCTGCCTGAAGAGATTGGCTCGCCCGACGACCTCGACGACCTCATCACCACCATTGGCACCCAGGGCATCGACCTGCTCGACAGCCCCAAGTTTGGCCGCGACAAGGAATTTGAGCCTGAAGAGGGCGAAGACGTCGAGCTTGACCTTACCCCCGGCACGCTCGAGAAGACCAACGACCCCGTCCGCATGTACCTGCGCGAAATGGGCACCGTCCCCCTGCTTACCCGCGAAGGCGAAGTCGAAATCGCCAAGCGCATCGAGCGCGGTCAGCTTCGCGTGCTCAAGGCAATCTCCCGCTCGCCCATCGTCATCCGCGAGATCGTCGCCCTCGGCGAAGACCTTAAGCGAGGCGTCCGCAACGTAAAAGAAGTGGTCATCTTCGACGAAGAAGAGCTCACCGAAGAAGTCGTGCAGACCCGCGTCAAGGCCACCGCCGCCCGCATCGACGCGCTCGTCAAGCACCAGAAAAAGATACAGGCCCTCGAAGAGAAGCAGGAAGCGGCCGGCACAAAAGTCAAGGCCTCCGCTGCCCGCCACACCCGCTGGCTCATTGCCCGCGAGAAAGTCCTCATCTCTCGCATCGTCCGCGAGCTCAAGTACACGCCCATCGAGCGCAAGCGCCTCCTCGACAAGGTCAACAAGACCGTNNCAGGCCAAGCGCGAGCTGATCGAAGCCAACCTGCGTCTCGTCGTTTCCATCGCGAAAAAGTACACCAATCGCGGCCTCCAGTTCCTCGACCTCATTCAGGAGGGCAACATCGGCCTCATGAAGGCCGTCGACAAGTTCGAGTACCGCCGTGGCTACAAGTTCTCGACCTACGCAACCTGGTGGATTCGCCAGGCCAT
>PMXB01000210.1 GCA_003165935.1 Acidobacteriaceae bacterium
GAATTTCAACGAGTTCTTAGAGCCTGCCCGCCACGCCTTCGGCACGAACCCGGCCAAGGGATGGCTTCGGGTTACTGCCGCTGGCCGAATGCGCCGTTTCCGTCATCCACCGGGCCAATTCTCCTCTGCTTGCCGTATTCTGTTTGTGCCGACCCAACGGCCAGCGAATTGAGAATTAAGAGGATCCATTGAGCACTCCTGAGGGTTACCCCCGCATAACTCCTTTCCTTTGGTTCGACTCGAACGCAGAAGAAGCTGTCGACTTTTACCTTTCGGTCTTCAAGAACTCGCGCCGCATTGGCGAGTTACGCGCCGTCGACGATATCCAGGGCCCCATGGGCAGCGTGGTTACCATCACGTTTGAAGTGGACGGCCAGCAACTGACCGCGCTCAACGGTGGGCCAAACTTCAAGTTCACCGAAGCGATTTCGCTGGCAGTGAACTGCGGCTCGCAGCAAGAGATCGACGACTACTGGTCAAAACTGACCGACGGCGGCGCAGAGATTCAATGTGGGTGGCTCCAGGACCGATTCGGGCTCTACTGGCAGGTCGTTCCGGCCAATATCGCCGACCTCCTCAAGCACCCGAAAGCATTTGAAGCGATGCTGGGAATGAAGAAGTTGGTGATTGCGGATCTCGAACAGGCCTCCCAGTCGTAAGTTGAATGCCGCAACTTCGGCGGGGATCTTCTTCCAAGGCATGCCAAGGCCGGGAACGGCGCGCAGTTAGTGGTAGCATCGTAGTATAGATGCAAACAAAAAAGCTGAAAATCATCCCCTTGGGCGGGCTGGGCGAGTTCGGAATGAACTGCCTCGCGCTCCGCTACGAAAACGACATCATTGTGATCGATGCCGGACTCATGTTTCCGGAAACAGAACTGCTCGGCGTCGATATTGTCGTTCCTGACATCACCTACCTGGTTGAGAACAAGGCGCTGGTTCGCGCCATCATCCTCACGCACGGCCATGAGGATCACATCGGCGGACTGCCGTGGATTCTCTCTGAGCTGAAGATTCCGGTCTATGCCACCGAATTCACCCTCGCCTATGTCGAGGGCAAGCTCGAAGAGCACCGCTTGCTCGACGATATAGAGCTGGTGGAGATTGCTCCGCGCGAGAAGTTCACGCTGGGACCGTTCACCATTGAGCCAATCCGCGTAACACATTCGCTGGTGGACTGCGTAGCCCTGGCCATCGAAACGCCTGTTGGCGTTGTGATTCACACCGGTGACTTCAAGATCGATCTGTCGCCGCTCGACGATCACGCCTTCGACCTGCACACCTTTGCCGAGTACGGAAAACGCGGCGTACTGGCTCTGCTTCAGGACTCCACCAACGTCGAGCGCACCGGCTACACGCCGAGCGAACGCGCGGTGATTCCACGGCTCGATGAGGTCTTTTCCCAGACCAAGAAGAAGCTGTTCTTCACGTGCTTCTCGTCGTCGATCTTTCGCATGCGGATTGCGCTGGAGCTGGCGCGCAAGCATGGCCGCAAGGTTGCCATCATTGGCCGATCGATGATGGAAAGCACGGAGATCGCCCAGGACCTGGGCTACATCGAGGTTCCGCCGGGGCTGATCATTCAGCCCGGACAGATGCGGGATTATCCGGCGGACCAACTGATGTGCCTGATCAGCGGAACGCAGGGCGAGCCTATGAGCGCGCTTAGCCGTGCAGCGGTTGACAACCACAAATTCGCGCGCATCGACGCGGGCGACACGGTGGTGATGAGTTCGCGCATCATCCCCGGCAATGAAAAGGGTATCTTTCGCGTGATCGATCACCTGTGCCGTCGCGACGCGATTGTCATTTGCGACGACGGCGCCAGCGGGCTGATCCACGTGAGCGGCCACGGCAGCCAGGAAGAATTGCGGCTGCTCATCAACCTGGTGAGGCCGAAGTACTTCATCCCGATTCACGGCGACTACCGCAACCTGCAAAGGCATGCGAAGCTGGCCATGGAGACGGGAGCCGTTGAGCACGCCATGGTGATTGAAGACGGCGACGTGCTGGAATTGGACAAGACCGACGCGCGCAAGAAGGACAAGGTCCCGGCTGGGCGTGTGCTGATTGATTCGGGCTCTTCGATTGACGTTGTCGAGGACCTGGTGATCAAGGACCGGCGCATCCTCTCGGAGGACGGAATTGTTCTGGCGGTTGTAGGAATCAACAAGCGGACCGGCAAAGTGGAGCAGCAGCCCGAAGTGATTATGCGCGGCTTTGGCGGCGCAGATATCACGGAGCAGGCACGCGAGGCAGTACTGAAGACGCTGGACGGGCTGAGCACAGAGCAAAAATCGGACTACGGCATGGTGAAGGAGAAGGTTCGCGCGGACCTGAAACGCCTGATCCAGAAATCGACCGGACGCCGGCCGATGATCATGCCGGTGATCATGGAGATCTAGAGCAAACGACCAATCGGCGGAGATTTGCGCGGGGCGGTACAATTCCACGCATGGATCGCCGCCGATTTCTTGCGTCAACTGCCGCACTTCCCTTCGCTGCTCATGCGTCCCTGCTGAATGCCGACCAAACTAAGTCAGAGCCAACTCAAGCAGCCGCAACCCAAAAAAAATCAGCGAGCGCACGCGATCTGCAATATGCACGCTACCGGCTCACGCTCAACCGCGTCCTCAAGGGCACTAGCCCCGCATACACGCGCGAATTTCTGCTCAAAGACCTCACCGGCGAGCCGGGTAGGCGATTCACGAATTTCTCTGGCGATCTCTCCGGACGGTGGATCGGCGCGCTGGCATCCTGCTCCGCGCAATTTGGCGAGAGCTTCCCTGCGCTTGCGCCTTTCGTTCGCGACGCCATAGCCCTGCAAAAGCCCGAGGGCTCGTTCGGCAAGAGCTTCAATCGAGAGAAACCTAACGACGACGACCTGGCGCTGCTGTGGGGAAATGGGCGGCTCCTGGTGGGGCTCATGGAGTATCACGCAATCCAGCCAGACCCGGCGGTGCTTGCTTCGGCGCGCAGGCTCGGCGATTTCCTGCTTGCGATTGCGCCCCTTTACAACTCGAAGCAGATGGCCGATGCCTTCTCTGCCGAGCATTATGCATCGTCGTATATCTGCTGGACCCAGCAGACGGAGGGCCTGGCGCTGCTCTACGCGGCAACTCGGGACGAGCGCTACCGCGATCTCTGTGCGGCAATCTCGCAGCGAGCCGAGCGGCGCGCGGGCGACCATGTTCATGGCTACCTGTGCAGCCTGCGCGGAACGTTGATGCTCTATAACGCCACAGGAGAACGCAGCCACCTGGATCGGGTGATTGCCGCGTGGAATGATATTGCCCAATCCGGCGATGTGCTCATTACCGGCGGCGTTCCCGAGCGCTGGACGCCGAAGAAACTCCGCACCGAGGGCTGCGCGGAGTGCGACTGGCTGCGGCTAAGCCTCGGACTCTATCGCGCCACCAGCGACGCAAAATATCTGGCCGCGGCCGAGCATGTGGCCTTCAATGATTTCGCCATGAACCAGGCGGCAACGGGCGACTTCGGCCACGCGGAATTGGACGCCGCTGGAGTTCCTTTTATCGTTCCGGTTCGTGCGTGGTGGTGTTGCACGCTGCACGGACTTCGCGCCTTTGCCGATCTTCACAGCCATGTATTCCAAGCCTACGGTAGCGAAGTTCACATTGATCTTCCCTTCGACGGCCAGTTTCGAGCAGGCGGCGTCGAGCTGAACTCAACTTCGATGCTGGAACTCAACGGCACGGTCCATATCGACGTGCGCAAGGCCGGCGCGGGGGCTTCGCTAACGGTCCGCCAGCCGCAATGGGCAAAGAGCGTCATAATCCATCGCGAAGGAAGTCTGGTCTCAGGCTTGCGCGTTGACTCTCTCCGCACGGGTGAGCGCATCGCGGTGCATTACGCAATGGAGCCGCGCATCGAAAGCGCCGATCACCTACAGTCGTTGGCAAATCGTTTTGCTTTCTTTCGTGGGCCGTGGCTGCTCGGCGTCTCGGCGCATCAGCAGCCCACCTACTTCAACGAGCTTCAGGCTGAGAACGAGCTCATTGCCGACTCGCTTGCCGCGATGCCCGACAAGTTTCCCTCTGCATTTTTCGTTCCAGCATCGGCTTCTTCCTGCGCATTCATTCCCGCCGAGTTTCCGGACCAACTCGGCGAGGTGCGGCTTTGCGCCGTTGCCGAGCAAACCGGCTTCAATCCGGCACGCTGGATCACGACGTTCCAGATGAAGCGATCGTGATGAGCGGTGGGTAGATGTGCGCGTATGATCCTGAAGCTGCGTGGACCAGGCTGCGATCTATGGCCTGACGATCGACGATCCAGCTACCGCGCGGCAAACTCTGGAGTCGTGCCGGGAACTATTTCCCCGTCCATCGAATCCAGCGCCTCCTGGCTCCATCCGAGTTCGTCAATCCAGCGTCCACCTATCTCGCGATTCGCGGGAAAGGCCTGATTCGCGACGCCGGAATAGAGAATCGAGTCGTTGCGTTTTTGAATCTCACCGCCAAGGCGCTCGATCTCCAGCGCGCGTTCGCAAGGATTCGGGATGCAGTCCGCTTCGTGCACTGCGGCGGTGAACTCCAGGGCGTCTTCAATGCTGCTGACATAATTGCGAACCCAGCTCGGTGGAATAAGTCCCTGCGCGCCCTTTGCCTCCATCAGCCGCTGCACCGCGCGAAATCCCACGTAAACCAGATCCTCGCGCTTCAACCAGCGCGTCTCGTAGTTGATGCGATGGATGGGTGAAGCTCGCTCCATACCGCGGCGATGCTCTTCGACGGTCCTGTAGAACACCCTGTAACCATGCTCCTCAGGCCGTTCAAAGAAAGTTGAAGCCGGATCAAGAAATGGAATCATGGGACACAGCATGGGGTTGACTCTCTTCTTGCCAAACAAAGAGAGAAGCCTCTCACAGTAGTCGACAGTCTCGTAGACCGATTTCTCGTCCTGCTCGGGCATTCCGATGAAATACCAGATGTCTATCCCCTGAATTCCCAGCGTTAAAGCCCGATCTATCCAGCGCTCCATCTCATCGTTTGTATAGACCCCGCGTCCCGCCAACTTGGCAACCCGCAGATCGTGGCTTTCCGGCGAAAGTGTAATCGTGGTGTGCCGGTTCGCCTCGGCCATGCGCTTCAAGACCGGCTCGGCTGTCAAATGGTATTGCTCATAACTGACGGACTTCAGGCCGGTCTGACCCACGTGATCGAGGAACCTCTCCATGCCGGCGCGAGGTTCGTTGTAGGAACCGATGGAATAGAAATGGAAGCTATCGATTCCTTCAACGTTTCGAATCGACTCAAACTCGCGTTCGATTTCTTCCGCTTGCTTGCGAACAATGCTTTGGTTCGTGCCGTAGATGCTGCGGAAGGCGTCTCTTGACCCNNCCCGCCACACCAGCCGCAACTATTTGCGCAGCCGGCGTTATGCGTGGATAGAAACTCCAGGATGGGGAGCGTCCGGCTTGCGTCCTCGCTCGGCATGGCCGCCCAATCCACACCCACTCCGTAGGTTGCCGGCTTGTGAGAGAAATCATTTCGCTGGACAGTTCCTTCTGCTGTCTTCCTCAGAAGATTGGGAACGCTTGCGAGGCTTGAGCGGCCGGTCTTGAGCGATTTCAGCAGCATGTGCATGGGCTCAAGCGTGTCGTAGCCCCGCATCACCATGTCGATGAAGGGATAGCGAATCAACTCTTCGGCAAAGTAGGTGGATGAGATGCCGCCGAAGATGATGGGCATGTCCGGACGAAGTGACTTCACTAGGCTCGCAATGGCAAGGCTGCCCTGAACATGGACCATCCAATGCAGATCGATGCCGATCAGCCTTGCATCAATCGACCCAATCAGTCGATTCACATCGAGGTTCGGCTGACGAAGCAGGATCGTGCCCAAATTGGCAATTGCTACGGAGTGTCCCCGCTCAGACAAGTACCTGTCGAGCATCTTGAATCCGATGGGAAAGTACTCGTAGAGTGGCGTGATCGGAACATCGCCCGATGTTCCCAGGAATGGAAAGTAGATATCCCGGCGGTTGCGGAAATCAAAGAAGGCAGGCGCATGCAGCAAAACCAGGTCAGCACTGAGCGTCCGTTGCTTTCCGGTGGTTTGCTGGATGGTCGTACGAGCCGGTTTTTCGTTCAAAGCGGCCACCCATTCGAGCGTATCTCTGGTTAGATCGGCAAAGAGCGGCATTTCAAAGCTCTTTAGTCACAGTGGCAGGCATACAAAGTAATGCCGCCTTGGTGACCGCTCCAGGTCATTCTGTAGAATCCTTGCATGCTCAAAACAGCTGTGATGCTTGTTCTCGCCGCTTCTCTTGGCGCCCCAGCCTTCGCTCAGGTTCCAGCCGCGCAAACGCCTCCGGCTGCTCCTGCACCAGCCCCTGCTCCGGCAATGTGCAGGGAGGCAACGACCCTCGATGAGCTGATCAAGGCGCTGGACGAGGCGGTCAGCGGACCAGCGGACAAAGACCGCAGCTGCATGAGCGAGCTGCTGCTTCCCGAGGCGCGCCTCTCGCCTATCGCCAAGCGCCCTGACGGGACGTTTGCTCCGCATTCCCTCACGCTCGATGGCTGGACCGAAGCGGTCCGCAAGCGCGGCCACGACGTCCTCACCGAGCACCAGGTCAAGGTGAAGGTTGAGACCTATGGCCACCTTGCGCACCTTTGGAGCACCTACGAGCTGCGCCTCCAACCTGACGGCCCTCCAACAGTGCGCGGCATCAACAGCATTCAGGCGGTCTTTGACGGCAAGCGCTGGCGGGTGCTCGAAATCCTCTGGCAGGCTGAGACCCCCGACCTGCCCATCCCGGAGAAGTACCTGCCGTGAGCGCGACAGGGCATCCCAAGTGCCGGGTTCGATGCCCCGGTCTTCCCTTCAACGCCAGATTCAAGGGATAATGAAGCGACAAGGATGTGAGGCATGAACATCGTGGTTGAAGTCAGCCCGGAAGTCGAAGCCCAACTGAAGGCCGAAGCGGATCTGCATGGGATGGAGCTACCCAAGTACGCTGGGAAGATCCTGGAGGAGCGCAAACATCGCTACGCAACGGGAACGGGAATCCTCAAGCCTGGCGATGTCGAGGCTATGACTCAGGCTATGACTTTGGGATCCGAGAATATGCCTGTATTGCCTCCAGAGGCGACGGAACGTGCCAGCTTCTACGAGGATCGATGGTAAATGGCCGGTGAACTCTATCTGATTGACAGCAATGTCTTGATCCGATGGGTTCAGCCTGGCGATCCAAGCTTCTCGGTTTGTAGCGCCTCTGTTCAACATCTTGAGCGATCAGGTGATTCCGCCTGCTATGTTTCGCAAAACATTGGCGAGTTCTGGAACGCCTTGACCCGCCCGGCCAACCGCAATGGTTACGGTGTGACCCCTGAAGCTGCGGATACGATGACGTCTATTGTGGAGCGATCTTTCAGGCTTCTCCCCGACGACCTCGCGGTACATGAAACATGGCGCAGGCTGCTGGTCACTCATCGCGTGTCTGGGACACAGGTTCACGATGCTCGTCTTGTCGCTGCTATGAAGGTCCATAGCGTGAGTCGCATCCTCACCTTCAACACGCGAGACTTCGCGCGGTTCAAGGAGATCGAGGCGGTGCATCCGGCCGACTTGGCAAGCGCAGGAGCGCGCGAGTGACGCAGAACCTGGTTACCATCACTGATATCCGCGCCGCTGCCCGGCGGATCGCTGCAATCGCTGTAATGACGCCGCTGGTCGAGGCGGCGTTTTCGGGGCTGAGCGGTCACGGCACTGCGAAGAGAATCTGGCTCAAGGCCGAGTCGCTGCAGCCGATCGGCGCCTTCAAAATTCGCGGTGCGGCGAACAAGATTCTGCAACTGAGCAAAGGCGAAATTGCACGCGGCGTCATCACCTACTCGAGCGGCAACCATGCGCAGGGCGTGGCCTACGCGGCTCGCGAGGTGGGCGCAAAGGCGGTGATCGTGATGCCGTCGAATGCTCCCGCCATCAAGCGCGCCGCGACGCTGCGGTTTGGCGCCGAGGTTGTCGAGTGCGGGCTGGCCTCCAGCGAGCGGCTTGAAGTGGCTGAGGACCTGGTGCGCAAACATGGCTACGTGGTGATTCCGCCTTACGACGACGCGGACATCATTACCGGGCAGGCAACCTGCGGGCTGGAGATCGTCGACGAGCTCCCTGACGTCGATCTTGTGCTGGCGCCGGTTTCGGGCGGCGGGCTGCTGGGTGGGGTAGCCGCGGCGGTCAAGCAACTGAGCCCGAAGACCCGGGTCGTCGGCGTCGAACCCGAACTTGCCGGCGACACGGCTGAATCGTTCCGGACAGGCAGCATCGTGACCTGGGCGGCGGAGCTGACCAGCCGGACACTGGCCGACGGGCTCCGCACGCAGAGCGTAGGGGTGCGAAACTTCGCGCACATCCAGGCGTTTGTTGACGACATCGTAACCGTAACCGAGAGCGAGATTCGCGCGGCCATGCGGGCCATTGTTGCAGCCACGCGACTGGTTCCCGAGCCAAGCGGCGCGGTGGCCACTGCCGCCCTGCTATTCCATGCAGACAACCTGCCGGCGTACCAAACGGCGGTCGCAGTCGTGAGCGGCGGCAACCTGGACCCGGCCCTGCTGGCGCAAATCCTGACAGAAGCCTGATCCATATCCAAGCTGAAGCCTGAACCAGTGCAAACCGAAACCCAACCGAGTCTCTTCCGCTTACGGTTACCACGTCGTAACGTCCGTCAACTATGATTCTCTCCGTGCTGAAATCTACGAATCGCCTGAACAGATTTCTTGTGGTTGCCCTGGCCTTGTGCTGCGCGGCCATGCCAGCCATGGGCCAGAAGAAGCCGAAGAACCAACTTGAGAAGCCCATGGCCGGCCCGCGGGCAACTCCCTTGCGCGTGACCACCCTGTACGTCTCGCCTGATACGACAACGCAGAAGGTGGACCGCGTGCAGATTGGCCGCGAAATGGTCGTCTCGGAGAAGAGTGGCGCGTGGCTGCGCGTTTATGCCAACACCGACATCGAAGAGATGCAGGACAAGGACGCGCCGGAGTTCGGACGCGATGAGACACCGCCGCCCATCTCCGGATGGATGCAGGCCAAGGGCGTGGTGATTGAGACCAACCCCAACGGCGATCAGATACTGATGGGCGAGGCTGCCAACCAGGAGGCGCTTGCCGCGGACCCGAAGGGGCCCATCAACGCGGCGCAGAGCGCGCGGCTCCTTTACCGGCGGCTCACTGAGATGTACCCGAATTCGCCGCTGGTTCCAGAGGCGGCCTGGCGGTCGGCGGATATTCAGTGGCAGATCCAGAAGCACGATGCCGCAAGCCGCCCGTCGGCGCATGAAAGGGACCCCTATCTGCGTGACCAGATGGACGAGGATGAGTTGAAAAAAGTGATCAAAACCTACCCGCAGACGAGGCAGGCGGCGCTGGCGGCTTATGAGCTGATCGACAACAAGCTCTGCGGAGATTGGCAGGGTTCGGAAAAGTGCCCGGAGAAAGAAGCTGAGTACTACGAGAAGTACGCGGCCGAGTTCCCCGATGGCCCGCGCACGGCCCAGGCGCTCTACCAGGTGGTCTACCGCGAAGCATCGCTGGTGGACCTTTACGGGGCGGACGGAAATGAGAAGAAGGCCGACCTGACGCGGACGCACGCAAAGGAGCTGGCAGCACGGTTGAAAGAGAAGTTTCCCCAGACGGATTCCTCATGGAAGGCCAGCGCGCTGGTGTACAAATTGGATGAGGGAATCCCCGTATATGGCATTGACCTGCAATGACGGCTGCTAGCCAGCCTCCGTCTGCCGGTAGCGTCACGAGCGGCGCCCTGGAGGCGTTTTGAACCCGTATATTCAGTCCATTCTTTTGGGTATCGTAGAAGGCCTGACCGAGTTTCTGCCGGTCAGCTCGACGGCACATCTCCGCATCACCGAAGCACTCATGAAGATCCCCCTCGACGATGCCTACTGGAAGATGTACACCATCGTGATCCAGTTGGGCGCGATCGGCGCGCTGGTTCTGCTGTTTCTGGGGCGGATTGTGGGCTTCATTCGGACCTTTCCCAAGGGCGAAAACGGCACGCGCACCTGGCTGACGCATCCCATCTCTCTTACGCTGATTGCCTTCGCCGTGACCGCCGTTCCTTCCCTGCTGCTGCACAAATGGGTGGATAAACACCTGGGCAGCCTGGCGGTGATTGCCTGGGCCCTGCTCATTGGCGGCATTGTGATGTGGGTGATCGATGCGTGGGCCGACCGCCGTGAACCGAGCACCGAAAGCGTCGACGATATGAGCCTCGGCCAGGCCATCTGGATCGGCCTTTGCCAGACGCTGTCGGCAGTGTTCCCGGGAACATCCCGTTCCATGTCAACCATTGCATCCGGACAGGTCGCAGGCCTCTCCCGCCCGGCGGCCCTGGAGTTTAGCTTTCTGCTTTCGATTCCCACCATGATCGCCGCCACCGGCTGGGACCTGGTAAAGGAAGTCTTCCTCAACAAGACCGTCGGCGCTGACGGCGTTGCTGTTGGCCACGTGGTCATGAATTCGGAACGGTGGATCGTGCTGGCCATCGGGCTGGTGGTCTCCTTCATCGTGGCCCTGGGCGTGGTGGAGTGGTTCCTCCAGTGGGTGCGCAGGCATGGGTTCGCGATGTTTGCCCTCTATCGCATCATCTTGGGCACGGCGCTGCTCATCTGGGGCGCGAGACTAATCGGGAGCTAGCCGCAGACAGATATCTTTCAAGTAACTGTAAATAAACATGATAGATGGCAGGTGAATCTTACACATTCCAATGTGTGATACTCTACACATTGAGTGGGGTGGATGCTGTGGCGACCAATCTTGCAATCGACGATGAGCTCATCAACCAGGCCAAAACTGTCGGTCACCACAAGACCAAGAGGGAAGCTGTCACTGCCGCGCTCGAAAAGTACGTTCAGTGGCACAAGCAGCAGCAGATTCTGGAGCACTTCGGAACCATCGACTTCGATCCCGAGTACGATTACAAAAAGATGCGGATGCTGGACAAGATCGAGATCGATGAGCCTGAAGACAAGGCATGAAATTTCTGGTTGATACGTGTGTTTGGTCGCTGGCATTGCGCCGCCGAAATGCATCTCGTTTGAATCTGGAAGAGCAGCGGTTAGCCTCTGAACTCAGAGCTGCAATTCAGGTTTCGAATGCCGCCATCATTGGCCCGGTTCGCCAGGAGATTCTGTCTGGAATCCGGGACCGCGCACAGTTCCAGAGAACGCTGGGACTACTCGAGCCATTTGCCGATGAAGAGATGATTCCAGAGGACTTTGTGGAAGCTGCCCGCTTGTTCAACCTCTGTCGGGATCATGGCGTGCATTGCGGGCCCGTCGATATCTTGATCTGCGCTGTTGCGGCGAGGCTGGGATACGGCATCCTGTCAAACGATACCGGACTCGCCCGCTGCGTCGAAGTCCTTCGGATAGAGGGCGTGACGCTGTAGCGCCATCGCAATGAATTGGCTTTATGCCGCACCGACCCAAACCTGCCGGCCAGGGGTCCACACCGTGGTTCCCCCCGCCAACTTTTGCCCCCTTCTGCTACCCGGCCCCCGGATAATAAAAGCTGCTCTGGGACTCTCTGTTGGCTTCCTCGGCACGCTCGCGACAAGTTCGGGAGCAGCCGATGAGCAGGAGCAGCCCGATGATCAAACCAATTCGCATTGTTCTCTCGCCAACGCGGAGCCGCCCTTGGAACGTGTTCCTGGGGCTTTTGATGTTGCTCGTCGCGACCCTCCTTCTTCTCTCCCTCGCTACGTACCACCCCACTGATCCGTCGCTCGACACGGCATCCGGCTTTGGCGGCCCCCAGTCTATCCACAACTGGATCGGCATCTTTGGCGCGTCGCTCAGCGATCTGCTGCTGCAGTGGATTGGCATCACGGCGTTCCTGCTGCCCGTCTGGGCTGCCGGCATTGGCTGGACATGGATGCGTTCGCGGCCTGCCGGCTCAGTGCTGCTGCGCTGGATGGGCACCATCCTCACGCTGACCTTTGTGCCTGCTGTGCTGGCCCTTACGCCGTGGCATTGGCGCTGGCTGCATGTGCTGCCCGTGGAAGGCGTGCTCGGGCGGCTCGTGGCTGGCCTGCTGGTTGAGTACATCAACTTGCAGGGCGCGTGGCTGGTGGCCGGCGTTTTGGGCGCGGCTGGAGTGTACTTCGCATCGGCAGTCAGCTTCTGGGCCATGAAAGAAAGCATGGAACAGCGCTGGCTGCATTTAGCTGGTTGGCATGATCGCTGGCGCAACTGGCGCGAAGAGCGAGCGGAACGCGAGGCCGAGCACCTCGACCCAGAGCACGAGGAGAGCCGGACGGTTTTTGAGGCGGACGCAGAGCCGGAACTGCAACTTTCGCCTGCTCCCGAGCCAAAACGTCGCGGCATATTTTCCTGGTTCCGTCGCAAAGACCGCGAGGATTCCGACAGCCTCTATCCCATCGACGACATTCCGGCCTACCAGCGCGCTTCCTTTGTCGCCGACGAGGCAGAGCCAGCAAGCACGGCCTCCACACGCAGGACGAGCATCTGGGAGCGTTCAGCCGCCGAGCCTGCGCCGTTCCTCCCTGAGGACGAAACGGCAACGGCGAGCGCGGCGGCGTATTCGGCCGCAAACGCGGCTTCAATGCCTGCCGCGGCGAGGATGCAGCAGCNNCCGCTCCAGCCCATTCGCCAATGGAAGAGATAACGATCCACGATCGCGCGGATGCTGACCTGCGCACCGCAACCGTGGCTCCGAAGAGCGTGAGCGGCTTCAAACTGCCGCCCAGCACGCTGCTCAACCCCGGCGAAGGCCCAGCGGCGGTTCGCGAAGATGAACTGCGCGAAGAGGCGCGGGTGCTTGTTGAAAAGTGCGGAGAGTTCGACGTATGCGGGCAGGTAGTGCAGATCAATCCTGGCCCCATGGTCACCACCTACGAGTTCAAGCCCGAGGCCGGGGTGAAGTACTCGCGCGTTACCGGCTTGGGCGACGATCTTTGCCTGGCCATGCGCGCTGAGAGCATTCTGATCGAGCGCATGGCCGGCAAGAACACCGTGGGCATTCAGGTGCCGAACCACGTACGCGAAACCATTCATCTGCGCGACGTGATCGAGTCGGAGACCTTTGCCAAGGCCAAGTCGCGGCTCACGCTGGCCATGGGCAAGGACATCAACGGCCGCATCGTGACCGCGGATCTGGCGCTCATGCCGCACGTGCTGATTGCCGGTTCTACAGGCTCAGGCAAGTCGGTAGCTATCAATGCCATGATCATGAGCCTGCTCTTCCGCACCACGCCAAATCAAGTCCGCTTGATCCTGGTCGATCCCAAGCGCGTGGAACTGGGCATGTACGAGGGAATACCACACCTCTTCACGCCGATCATTACCGAGCCCAAGCTCGCCGCCAATGCGCTGCGCAACGCCGTTCGGGAGATGGAGCGGCGTCTGAAGTTGCTGGCAAGCCGCAGCGTGCGCAACATCGAGCAATACAACAAGCTCTTCGAGGGTTCAATGCCTTCGCTGTTTGATGACGGCGAAGAGAACGAGCCGCTGCCCTTCATCGTGATCATCATCGACGAGTTGGCAGATCTGATGATGCTCGACCGGGCCAACGTGGAAGAGTCGATCACGCGGCTGGCCCAGATGGCGCGCGCTGTCGGCATCCACCTGATTCTGGCAACGCAGCGGCCCAGCGTCGATGTAATCACAGGCCTGATCAAGGCAAACGTGCCCACGCGCATCAGTTTCCGGTTGGCAACCAAGGTGGATTCGCGTACGATTCTCGACACCAACGGAGCTGAGGCGCTGCTGGGACGCGGCGATATGCTCTTCCTGCCTCCGGGCACCAGCCGGCTGCAAAGGCTCCATGCGCCATTCGTGAGCGAAAGAGAAACCGCCGCGGTAGTCAAGTTCTGGAAGGAACAGGGCGAAGCCGAGTACGTGCACGGATTCCTCGAGTCGCCCAAAGATGAGCGGCCAAATGCCGAGGGAGGCAACGCCGACGGTGAAGAAGACGACCCGCTCTTCGACGATGCGGTGCGGCTGGTCTTTGAGTTTGGCAAGGCGTCCACTTCCCTGCTCCAGCGCAGGCTGCGCGTCGGCTACGGTCGCGCCGCGCACCTGATCGACCTGATGGAACGCGACGGGCTGGTAGGCGCTGCGGATGGCTCGCGGCCCCGCGAACTGCTCAAGGCTCCTAATTGGCTTCACGAAGTAACCGCGGTCAACGAGTAAGACAAAAGGACGCGATCCATGCTCGACCTGGTTCATCGCAACGACCTGCCGCCCGTATTGCTGATTGACGACGATATGGTGAGCCGCGAAGTGGTGGCGACAATCCTGACCATGGGCGGCTATCCGGTACATACCGCGGTCGACGGCGACTCGGCGTTGAAGATGATGGCCGACGGGGAGTGCGAGCCGGGCGTCATCCTGATGGATGCGCAGATGCCCGGCCTCAGCGGAACGGCGCTGATAAAACAGTTGCGCGCCGCAAGCAAAGCCACCGTAGTCGCGATCAGCGCAAGCGCGCCCCCAAAAGATGTGGTTGCGGCTGCCGACGGACTACTGCTGAAGCCGTTTTCGCCTGAGGACCTGAACGCCCTGCTGGAGAAACGGGCATCCGGAAAAGCCGGGGGCAAGGCGGCCCACAAGACGCGGCCTGCCGAGCCGGTGGTGAACCAGGAAACTCTGGCCCAACTGCGGGAGATGATGCCCGATTCGGCGGTCAAGCAGATCTACGAGGCAATCATTGCCGATATTGACCGGCGGCTTACCGCGATTCAGGCGGCGGTGCAAAACAACGACGCGGCCGAGGTACGGCGGCTGGGCCATGCCATCAAGGGTGGCTGCGCAATGGCAGGCGCCGTGCAGGCTGCTAGCCTGGGATCGCTGATTGAGCAAGGTGCTTTGGAGGTAACCGGCCCCAAGGGTTACGTTAACCATCTGGATAACAAAGCGCCAGTCCTCGAGGATTTACGGGTCGCTGCCGAGAATCTGAAGAGTATGCTGGTGGTTGAATTTCCAAGCTGATGAATGCCGGGTAAACCGGTATTGAAGAGGACTCGCTCACGTGGAACGATCCATTCGAATCGTACTTGCCGACGACCATCCGGTCGTACGCATTGGCGTGAAGAACATGCTCACCCTGAAGGATGGGTTCGACGTGATCGGCGAAGCCTCTGACGGGGACGAGGCCATCACCCAGACGCTCGAACTTGAGCCGGACATCCTGCTGCTCGACGTCCAGATGCCCCGCTTGCCCGGCATCGAGGCGATGCGCGCCATCATGAGCGGCACGCCGACAGTAAAGATTCTGCTGCTGACCTCAACCATCAGCACCCAGCAGATCATCGAGGCCCTGCACATCGGTGCTCGGGGCATCGTGCTGAAGGATGCGCTGGCCAGCCATCTGCAGACCGCGATCCGCACCGTATACACAGGAGACTATTGGATCGGCGGAAAGCGCGTGGTCAACCTTGTTTCAGCGCTGCACGACCTGATGCAACAGGCGATTGTGCCGCAACGGAAGACATATGGGCTGACACCTCGCGAACTTGAGGTCGTGGGCTGCATTGTCGAGGGCTGCAGCAACCGCGACATTGCCAAGCAGTTTACGCTGAGCGAAGAGACGGTCAAGCGGCACCTGTCGAATATCTTCGACAAGACCGGCGTATCGACGCGCCTGGAACTTGCGCTGTTTGCGATTGCGCACCATTTGGTCGAACCAACGCCGTAGGCGTCCACCCCCGCCGCAACTGGCGGGCGGAACGTTCGATCGGTGATGCAGTGCGCGTTAGGTCATTCAGCCCGGCTGGACCAGCGCAGCCCAAAGTCTTCTGCGATCTCGAATTCAACCCTCTCCCTCAGGCGAGCGATTGCCAGAACTTCCGCTCGTCGCTGTCAGGATCATAGTCAACCTGGCACTCGCTGTTGAGAAGCATGACTGGCCGATTTTCAGTGTGGTAGCGCGGCCAGGCGGGTTGCCCTTGGGCAAATGGTGCCCCGTGGCGCGCAAAGCTGGCGAAATAGCTGCTCATCGCTTTTGATGCTTCCTCAAGGCCCGGGCCGTTGCCTTGCAGGTCCGGGATGTCGTAGTTCAGGAACACAAGGGAGATGTCGCTGGCGTGGCAAGCGCGCAGCGTCCAATCCGTGCCTTTGATGGGCACATTGGATTGATAGTCGTAGCGGTAGCGATAGACTGGCGCCCGCTGCAGAGATTTGCGGTCGGCCAGGGTCACTGTGCTTTTGCCCATGGCGGAAGCGGTCAAGATGGCGACGGCGCGTTCCACGGGCGTGGCGTTGGGCATTGTCTTGCGATACTCGGCCAGGATGCGATCGGCCTGATCCCCGAAGCGCTGACGTATATTCTGCGTAACTGCAACTTCGTCTGCGTGAAAGAACCCCACGTTTTCGCGGATGAACAGAAGCATCTCGTCGTGTGTGTTTCCAATAATTAACGGAATGTTGGCCGAGAGTGGGGGAGCAGCGGGATTGAACGGGTCGCGTGGCAGGTAGGTCCCGTCGACCAATGGGCCCCAGTTTCCGGGGCGGGATTCGCCGCTGAAGTCGACATCTGCAGGCGGATTTGGATGGCTCGCCAGATACTCCCTGGTTGGAATCTGAAGTGGACCATGCGCCGCGAGCTGGATGGTCATGAGTTTTTCCGCCGGCAGATCGGCCAGTTTGCTCAGGTCGCCCGGCGCGATGTCAAGACCCGCCAGGACCCTGCGTGCGGTCTCGGTAGCTACGTCCTTTGGCGTTCCGCGCAGCATGGCGCCGCTCTGGATGCCCGCTTTTTGGAATAGGCCATGCGCGGTGGGCATTGCCAACAGAGCACTTGTCTTGGCTCCGCCCCCAGACTCCCCGAAAACCATCACGTTGCCAGGATTGCCGCCGAAGACGCCGATGTTTTCCTTCACCCAACGAAGCGCGGCGACAATGTCGAGCATGCCCTGGTTGCCGGAAGTCGCGTACTCTTCGCCGCCCAACTCTCCCAGGTAGAGAAAGCCGAAGAGACCGAGCCGGTGATTGATGGCTACGACAACCACGTCGTACGTGGCAGCCAGGTGCGAGCCGTCCTGAATGCCCTGGCCACCTGAACCAGCCGTGAAGCCGCCGCCGTGGCAGTAAAACATTACGGGGCGCTTGCCACCGTCCTTCACTGCCGGCGTCCAGACGTTCAGCACCAGGCACTCTTCGCTGTAGGCGGGCTCGTGTTCGCCGTAGGTGCCGCCCTTGCCTTGCAATGCAGGCGGCCCGAGGAGAGTTGCGTCGCGAACGCCAGTCCATGGCTCAACTTTTGGCGCGGCTTTAAAGCGGTTCTTCCCCGATACAGGGCCCGCATAAGGAATGCCCTTGAAAGCCAGCGCTCCCCGGCTGTGGCCGCCGTGGATTCGCCCGCTGCTGATCTCGACTTCTACAAATGGACCGACTGTTTGGGTGAGCCACAGAGGTTCCTCAGCGTATGCCGGTCGCAAAAGCTGGTGTGCCGCGAGAGTTGCCGCGCCAATCTTCATGAAGCTGCGGCGGTCAAATGAATTCGTCATTCTCTTCTCCATCACTCCTCTAGCCTGGTTCCGGCATTACAGCGTTCGCGGGGTCGACGAACAGAATCTCCCCTGAGCGTTGCCGCGCAAGATGCCTGCCGAGTCCCTTGTACCAACGAGACTGGTAGTGTAGCGCAAATCGATCTGCAGGGATGGAATGGGAGACACTGCTTGCAGTGCTGACGCTTATTGTCCCAGCTTGAGCCGCTCACGTGCGCGCCGCGCCATCCAGCCGTAAGTCCACAGCGCTACAAGCAGCGTCAACGGCGTAACAGCCAAGAGCAGCAACAGGTAGGATTCTCCAAACCAGATCCGCAGCCCGGCATAATCCGAAACCTCACCGATGTGATAGCGAGCGCCCGACGCGGGATAGGACTGGAGCTTTGACCCCATCAGCAGGCTGACCGGTCCGTTCATGTCGCGGGTCTGCGAACGATCGAGGAAGACCGCGGCAAACGGATCGACCGAGGAATCCTGGCGAAGGGCGACCATGACGATGGTGCGATCGGGCGAGACGGGCGACATCGCTTCCTGGACCAGCACGTCGGGCACACCCGCCACGGTAGACAGATCGGGGATGGGCGCCTTGCCCAGCAGTGAGTTCCATTTGTTCAGTGCAAGATTCTGGACCCGGTCGATGATGGCTTGATACCCGGTCGCGGGCTTCACTTGAATTCCGCTCGCGCTCAAGGCAACTGGCATGACGCTGTCGAGCGATTGAAAGGCCGGTTGGTTGCCGACCGTTCCCAGCACAAGGTAATCGCGCCCCACGCTGATCGGAGCGTTCGGCCCCGTGACGGTCACGCGAAGGCCCGGATAACCGGTCTGCGCGCCAAAGTGGCTCATCAGGTAAAGGTAGAGAGCAATCTCTTTCGCATCGGGCGACTCAGGAAGCACCACGGTGGTCTTCTGCAGATCGGCGTGCTGCGTGAATGGAAAACCTGCGTTCGAGAAGAGCGCAAGATTCGGCATCGCTGTCCAAAGCGTCAGCCCGTGCAGGTCGAGGGTCGAGTCGCAGAGGATCTTTCCGTTCAGAACACCCGCCTGCTGGCTCACGGCGGCACGGTTTGCCGGCACGAAGTCGTAGTGGAAGAGCATTGTGTTGCCGAACGGCTGGAAGACTTCAACCGGAACCTGGATCATCCTCTCGCCGTCAACTTCAGTTGCACCCGGAAGCAGCGGAATGTCGGCCGTCAGCACTCCATTCAGCACCACGCGCAGCGCCGAGCCCGCGGCGATCTGCCGCGCATCATAGCGATAGTGCACGCGCAGCGAGACATTCTCCTTGTCGCCGAACTGCGCGCCGGGCGGCAGGTGGAAGTAGACGGGGATGGGATTCGAACCATCGGTCTGAAGAGCGTCCTGAGTGCTGCAGCCGGCAAAGCGTGCGCCCTTGGTGAGTGTGAGCCAGCGCGGTGCATCGTCGGCGGCCCGCATTGGGGGCAACGCCACATCGGGAACTGTCGTGCTGTCGCCGCTGAGCGAAACGAAGGCTCCCTGCGATTGCCCGTTGGCGCTTCGGGTCAGCGAGAGTGTCTGCGCGACGCGGAGCAACTGCTCTTCGCCATCGCCCGCCAGCACCAGCACGCTGCCCTTGTCGTCGCTGGGATTGGGCCGAAGGGCAAGCAGAGGCCCGGCAGACGCCGGAAGCTGCAAAGATGCGGGCAGAAGCGTCTTGTCGCTGGCAAAGATGATCGCGTTGCCCGCGGGAATGGTCCCTTCTGAAACCACAAAGTGAATCGGCTTGGTGCTGACCAGAAGCCCCAGCCAGGAGGCAATTACCCCCGCTGCCTCAAGCGTGGTGGGCGTAGGCTTCGAGAGAAAAACAAAAGGGATGGTGGTGGTGGTCTGCAGATCGGGATCGAAGATCGGCAGAGGCAACTGGCTGAGATTGCTCTGCCACTGGATGCGATCGCCGTCGACCTGAAGGGCTGAGAAGGGGCTGACGCGCACCAGCACCCGCGTCTTCGCCTGATCCTCGCGCTCCATTGGACCAGTCCCCTTGAATTCAAGTGTCAAATTGTTCGCCCTCACCAGCAACGAGTCAGGAATCGATAGATCGGTGGTGAAGGTCCCATTCGACTGTGCAGTTTGCGTCGCGGGCAGCACATTCGCCACTGGAATTCCGTTCAAGAGCACCCCGATTGACGTGGAGTGCAGATCGAGGCTCGGATCGAGCGTATAGATCAGCCGCAGAGATGCCTTGCGCGGAATCGATGTGTAGGCAAGCGTGAAGCGGAGTGAATAGTAGGAGACCGGTCCGCGCAACTCCATCGGGGAGGAAAGGCCCATGTCCTTGAAGGTGATCAACTGCGTCGAGGCCGCGGCATCGTCAGCGATCGCTGCCGAGTTTTGATCGGAAGCGGCATACGATAGACTGCTTCCCGCATTGCCGGCCGTCTGACCCGAAAGCCACGTCCCGCCAGCGAGCAGTAGCAGCACAGCCACTGTCGCAGCTTCCTTTGCAGCCTTCGTCCGCTTTGCATTCTCGTCACCGCTTGGAAGCAGGCTGCGCAATATCTGGTAGATGCCGTAGAAAGAAAGCCGGACGACGCGGGCAAGACTTACAAGCGGCCTATCCACCTCAATCTTGTCCACGTTTTGCAGCCAGGCATCGGCCCTCGAGTAGAGCGCCCGGGCAACAATCTCCTGGTCGGCGATCCTCGGAGTGATAAACGCAACGCGCGTCTCTTCTCCCTTGCGGTCAACGGCGCGCACATCGATCTCCGCCGCCCCTGTCTGTTCAGGGAAAGAAAGGTAAAACCGTTCGCCGCTGCTGAGCTGGACCCCATGTTGGAACTGAACGGAAGCGCCGCCGACGGACATGTCTGTAGTCATGCCGTTGAACCTGCGTCCATCGGGCATGCGCAAACTAACCGGGAGCTTGGCCTCAACACGAACGGAGGTTCGCCGCTGCTTCTGTTCGTAGGCCACGGCGGCCGCCACGCCCAGGATGATCATGTTGAAAATGACCCAAACCAGGTTCATCACCACGGCGCCGGTGTGTATGGTGTGCTGGATGAAAAGCAGGTAAAGCGCCGTCCCCAGACCGCAGGTGTTCAGCGCCAGCATCAACTTTGTGGGCCTTGAGATGGAGCGGTCAAACCGGCTGTGGGCAAGCGTATTGCCCTTGTCAGTCACGTTGAACTTGCCCAGCTTTGGATTGATCAGAGCGAGCACCGAAGGCGCCAGGATGTAGGGTGCGAGCACCGTTTCGTAGATCTCGTTCCAGAACGAATGGCGGTGGCTTCCCTGCACGCGGGAGTTCGTTAGGTTGGAGAGAATCAAATGGGGCAGGGCGTACACCAGAATGGCAGCCCAGTAGCCGGGAATGATGGTGCGGCCCATCAGCAGATAAACGAGGGGCGCAAGCAGGAAGACCATGCGCGGCACGGCGTAGAGGAAGTGCGCCATCGCGTTGAAGTAGCAGAGGCGCTGGCTGAGCTTCATCTTCAAGCCAAACAGCGGGTTGTCGGTGCGCAGAATCTGGATCATGCCGCGCGCCCAGCGAATACGCTGGCCCACATGGGCGGCGAGGGTCTCAGTAGCCAGCCCAGCCGCTTGAGGGATGTTCATGTACGCGGTGTTGTAGCCAAGCTTCTGCATACGCAGTGAAGTGTGCGCGTCCTCGGTCACGGTCTCCACCGCGATGCCGCCCACCTCATCGAGGATTGAGCGACGAAGCAGGGCGCAGGAGCCGCAGAAGAAAGTCGCATTCCAGAAATCGTTGCCATCCTGCACGATCCCGTAGAAGAGCTCCCCTTCGTTTGGAATCGTCTTGTATTGCAGCAGGTTCCGCTCAAATGGATCCGGCGAGTAGAAATGGTGTGGCGTCTGCATCATGGCCAGCTTCTTGTCCACCAGCATCCACCCCAGCGTCATCTGCAAAAAGCTGCGCGTCGGCACGTGGTCGCAATCGAAGATGGCCACGAACTCCGAATTCATCTGCTTCAGCGCGTGGTTGATGTTCCCGGCTTTGGCGTGATCGTGCTTGACCCGCGTGATGTAGCCAACATTGGCTTCCTGGCAGAACAGTTTGAAATCTTCTCGCGTCCCGTCGTCGAGGATGTAGACATGAAGTTTCTCCGGCGGGTAGTCTATCGCCAGCGCGGCCAGCGCGGTGTAGCGAACCAGCGAAAGCGGCTCGTTATAGGTGGGAATCAGCAGGTCGACATGGGGCCAGTTGGATTCATCCGCAGGCAGCGGTACAGGCTTGCGTTCCAGCGGCCATGCGGTCTGCATATAGCCCAGGAACATGATAATAACGGTATAGAACTCTGCGGAAAGCAGAATCAGAATGAACGTGGTGTCGATGATTCCGCGGTTGTTTGACTCATCGGTGAAGTAGTCCACCAGCATGTGGACGCGCCACCAGAAGTAGCGCAGAGTCGCAGTGGACGAGATCATCATCAGAGCAATGGTGATGACCTTCGAGCTGGAGAACCTGTTGACGATCAGCCCGACAATAACGGTGGCGATGCCAAGGATCAGCTGCTCCTGCCAGGGCAAATAAAGGCTCACCAGCAGAAAGAGCAGAAACCCCGTGACGCAAGCGACTGCAAACCTGAAAACGCGTGTGATGAAGCCGGGGGTTTCCAAATGCTGGCTCATGTTCTCAAACCTTGCGCGGGCCCTGCCTTGCCTGGCGCCAACTTCGGCGTTCAGTGAACAAGCGGAAAGGATCGCTCCTTTCTGCTTATCGGCATTCAAATCTTGCCGGAGATAGCCTTAACCTACTACTCCATGTGGATCATTGCCATACAACTCTCGCGGCACGTTGCCCCGCCCAAATCCAGCTTCCCAAATGAATCGAACGATTTAACCCCCTGCGCGAGAATCGAAACTGTTACGATTCGTCTCAACATCCGGCTCTAGCCAGCGAGTTGAATGGGAGGGAAAATGAGAATTGCATTTCTGGGACTTGGCAAGATGGGCACCGCAATCGCAGGGCGCTTGCTTGCCTCGGGCCATGCGGTAACGGTCTGGAATCGAAGTGCCGGTCCAACCGAGGGGTTGAAGGCACAGGGGGCAACGGCGAGCGCAAGCCCTTCCGGCGCAGTTGGCGAGGCCGAAGTGGTGATGACCATGCTCTTCGACGACGCGGCGCATGAATCTGTGCTGCTCGGCGACGGTGTACTCGACACCATGCGCCCCGGAACGCTCCATATCAGCCTTGCGACCATCAGCGTTGCCCTCAGCCAGCGTCTCACCGCCGAGCACCTGAAGCGAGGACAGGCGTTTGTGGCGGCGCCGGTATTTGGGCGGCCCAATGTTGCCGCGGAGGGGCGGCTGTGGATCGTGACCGCCGGGGAGGCGAAGGCTTTGGCCACGGCGCGGCCACTGTTGGAGGCACTTTCGCGCGGAATCACGGTTGTTGGCACCGAGCCTCGGCAGGCCCATGCCATGAAGCTGGGCGGAAACTTCCTCATCAGCGCCATGATCCAGGCGCTGTGCGATGGATGCGTCTACGCTGAGAGCCAGGGGATTGATCCGGCAACATTTCTCGATACAGCCAATAATGCAATGTTTCAGTCGCCGTTTTATGCGGCATACAGCAAGGTGATACTGCAGCCGCCGCTCACGCCGGGCGCAACGGTAGCGCTGGGCGCCAAGGACCTGAGTCTGCTCCGCGAGTCGGCAGCCTCGCAGCACAAGCGGCTCAGGCTGGCCGACGGCCTGGCAGCCGTATTTGAAGAAGCAATGGCAGACGGCATTGCGGAACAGGACTGGGCGGCAGGCATGTTGCGCATGGCGGAGAAGTACGCCGGCGCGTAGGTGTTTCCACAGCTCATGTCGAAGCACCTGTGACGGCGAGCGCGGCAGGCGCGCCGAAGTGGCTCTAAGATAGGGATATGCGCAGACCTGTAGTGAATCTTGAGGGGAAGATTGTCTTTATCACTGGAGCCAGCTCTGGCATTGGCGCCGCGACGGCGCTCGCCTTCGCCCAGGAGGGCGCGCGGCTGCTGCTAGCGGCACGTCGCATTCCCAGGCTGAGAGCAACGGCGGAAAAGGCGCTGCTAAGCGGGGCAAAGGCAGTTCACTGTCTCGAACTGGATGTCCGCGACAGGCGCGATGTGCAAAACGCCGTCGACTCTCTGCCCGACGATTGGGCGCACATTGAGGTCCTGGTAAACAACGCCGGCCTGAGCCGGGGCCTGGACAAGCTCTACATGGGGTCGCCCGAAGATTGGGACGAGATGATCGACACCAATGTGAAAGGGATGCTCTACGTGACAAGGTCCGTGGTGCCGGGGATGGTGGTTCGGGGGCACGGGCACGTGGTAAACCTGGGCTCGACTGCCGGGGAGATCACCTATCCCAATGGGGCGGTTTATTGCGCGACCAAGGCCGCGGAAAGGGCCCTCAACGACGGACTCCGGCAGGACCTGCTGGGAACGCCGGTACGCGTAACAAGCATTGATCCGGGCATGGTGGAGACAGACTTCAGCCTGGTGCGGTTCCATGGCGACGAAGAACGTGCGGCGAAAGTCTACAANNCATGTGAATATCGCCCGGGTGAGCCTGACGACGATTCACCAGGCAAATTCGCTCCTGTTTCACCGCAATGGGTAAGAGAGGTCAGTCCCGCCGGAACCGGGACGCCCCGGACTGTGGCTTAGAACTCGGGAACCCTAGGCAAGCGTCTCAATCTGCGACTCGATCTGGGCCAGAGCGGCTTCAAGCGCCGTGCGGCGGTTCGGATTCGAGGTCCGCTGCGAAAGAATATTCTCGCGCTGCAGATGAAGAGCCTGACGCTGCCGTTCCTTGTTAGCGCGAACCAGTTCAGCCGCTCGACGCTGTTCTTCATTCACCAATCCGCTGGCTTCAGCGGGATCCGGTTTCTTTAAGGCTTTGGCCATCAATGTACCCTCGATTTACTTTCCCGTTCATGAGCCCTATCTTCATTCTACGGGGTTTGGAAGCGTTGGTCGCGTCATTCGGGTGGCCGCGCTCCAATCGTCGGGGCAGGAGCACAAATGCGCGTATGGCAGATTCCTTCGTTCGGCATTGATTCTCTTGAGTTTATTGAGCGCCCAACCCCCGCGCCGGGACCCGGCGAGGTCCTGGTCAGGGTGCGCGCCGTTTCTTTTAACTACCGCGATTTGCTGGTTGTCCAGGGCTCCTACAACCCAAAGATGAAGCTCCCGCGCATTCCCTGTTCCGACGGGGCCGGCGAAGTGACTGCCGTGGGCGACGGCGTGAGTTCGCTCCGCCCCGGCGACCGCGTGGCGGCGATTTTCATGCAGAATTGGCTGGAAGGACCCATTGATCAGGCCAAATCGAAGGGCGCTCTGGGCGGCGATATCGATGGCATGCTCGCCGAGTTTGTCGTCCTGAAAGAGACCGGGCTGGTTCGGATCCCCGAGCATCTGAGCTTCCAGGAAGCGGCGACTCTGCCCTGCGCTGCCGTGACAGCATGGAACGCTCTGCGAGCGGGAAAGCTGCAGCCCGGCTCTACGGTCCTGATTCAGGGCACGGGTGGAGTCTCAATCTTTGCGCTCCAGTTGGCCCGCCTGAGCGGGGCACGCGTGCTGGGAATTTCTTCCAGCGACGCAAAGCTGGAACGCGCGCATTCGCTCGGGCTTGATGAAGGATTGAATTACAAGGACACTCCGGAATGGGACAAATGGGCGTTGGAGGAAACGGATGGCGTCGGCGTGGACCTGGTCGTCGAGGTGGGCGGCCTGCAAACCCTGCCCCGATCCCTCAAAGCCGTTCGCATGGGCGGAACGGTGGCGCAGATCGGGGTCCTCTCCGGCAGCGGCGATCCGGTCCCCTTCCCTATCGGATCAATCCTCCACAAGTGGGTGAACTTGCAGGGCATCTATGTTGGCTCCCGAAGGGACTTCGAGGACCTTAATCGAGCGGTTTCGCTGGTGGGACTGCGGCCCGTGGGCGAGAACTTCCACTGGTCGCAGGCGCGCGAAGTGCTCATGCGCATGGAAGAAGGCAGCCACTTCGGCAAGCTGGTGCTCACCATCGAATAAGCTGCCGGTCCAACACTGGATTGGCTTCCAAACGCAGATTGCACGGACGGGGCACGATTCACTTGCGAAGCACGATTCAATTCATGCCGCGAGGCAACCAATTCAGAACGCGCATGTCTGCTGCGGTTCTGATCCTCGTTGCGCTTGCGGCGCCATTGCCTGGCCGGGCGGTTGAACCTACGGCCGCAGCGGTTGCTGGATTCAACACATACATGACTGCGTTAGAATCCCGGATCGACCGCCAGCACCAGTCCAAAGACAATTTCGTTGCCTCCGTGCTATCCGACCCCGGCAACCTCGTAAAGCTGAAGCATGGCGAGACAATCATCGAACGGCTCACTCCAGCCGATGGACCTGCGTTGCCGGGAGCCATGCTCCACCACTGGCGCGGGACGGCCTTCGTCCCCGGCGCGAAGCTGGCCGATTTTGAACGGCTGATGGAGGATTTTGCTGGCTATCCGAAAAGCTTCGCCCCGCAGATCGTGCAGGCAAAAGTGCTGACCCGCAAGGACGAGGCCGGCAGGACCTCGATCCAAACCGTAATGCGTGTAAAGCAGCGCCATGTGATCACGGTGGTGATGGACACAGCCTACGATGTCGTGTTTGCGCGCCTCGATGCACAACATGGGTACAGCATTTCGCGCAGCACGAAGATTTCAGAGATCTCCGGCGCCGGGACGAAGGACGAACACCCCATGAGCGGCAGCGAGCAGCACGGATTCCTGTGGCGGCTCGATACCTATTGGAGCTATGAGGAACGCGACCGAGGGCTCTATATCCAGATCGAGTCGGTCTCGCTCACGCGCTCGATTCCAGCCGGGCTGGGCTGGGCGCTCAAGCCGTTTATCGAGAGCGTTCCGCGCGAGTCCCTGGAGTTCACGCTGCAGGCCGCAAGCAATGCCCTGAAGAAATGACCACGACGGGAAGCCGCTGATCCGAAATCCCCGCAGACTCGCTGGAGCGGTCGTTAGAAAGCCTTGTAAACCAGCCCCGGCGCGGGCTGATTGAGCAGGATGACCATCACGAATGCGACAAAGCCCAGCGCCGAGGCATAGACCGTGCGCGCATAGCGGCCGGTCAACACCGGCCCTTCGCTCGTGCTGATGGACAAGAGCAGCGCGCGCAAACTTTCCCAGATCGCCAGCACCACCATCGCGCTGAGGAGCACCGTTGCCCAGACTTCAAGCCATTGGACCGGGCTGAGCGAGCTGGCAGCCGTCTTGATCTGTGCCCATCCAGCCCAGAACCAAAACAGCGTGAAGGCAAACCAACTGAAGGTAAGGCCGCGCCCTGCCGCAATGTACACAGGATTCGCCGCCAGCGCCTTGTAGCCCTTACGGCTCAGTGCGCGAGCGAGCGAGAGCTGCCAGATCTTGTTGATGGCCACGCCCCCGCCCTGCAGAACGCCGAACGTGATGAACTCCGAAGTGCGGCCGTGCCACAGCCCAACAAGAAAGAACGTTACAAAGAAGCTGAAGACGCCGAGCACCGGCTCGATTGCCGGAGAAGTAAATCGCCGCATCAATGCAATAAGTAGCGGATTGTAGACGTAGGTCTTCAGCCAGGTAGAGAGCGTAATGTGCCAGCGATTCCAAAAGTCGATGAACGAGGATGCTGAGAATGGGCGGTCAAAGTTCTCCGGCAGGCGCACACGCATCAGACGTGCAAGTGCAATCACGATATCGATGTAGCCGGAGAAGTTGGCGTAGAGAAAGATGGGATAGATGATGATAAGCCGGAACGCGGCGCAGAGCTTGAGCGACATCGGCATGGGATGCGTGAGCTGGATGAATGCATCCTCGCGCGCGTAGTTCAGCAGCATNNCCCGATGACTCGTATTCCCAGCGGGATGGGCTGTTCGGCAAACTGGTCGCGCGCAAACTCGTCGTAACGCTGAATCGGTCCGGAAACCAAAGTTGTGAAATTCAGCGTGTAAAGCAGGTAGGCGCCAACGCCGACGCGGGGCTTGTCCTTGGCATCACCGGCCTCGATGACCAAGTGCAGCACGCGAAAGAATATGTATGAAAGCCCAAGCGTGAAATAGAACGAGTGAATGAACAACGCCACGGGTAGCAGCGTGTATTTCTTGAGCCAGATGTAAACGAAAATTACGCCGAGAATACTCAGCACGGTAGCCTTGGGCACGCCTCGGTGTATGAAGATCAGCCCAACATAGCCAATCACAAGGAATCCAGCCAGCGGGATGAAATGGACAGGATTGCGATCGAGAAGCGCAAGGAAGACAAGCGAAGCCATTGATAGCACAATGGAACGCCACACCCGCGAGCGGTTCAGGTTTGAAAGCAGAACCGCGGCCAGCCCGTACAGCACGAATTGAACTGAGGCTGTGTCCATATTCATTTCTTTTGCATTTTCTCAGACTGGGCTTGTTCGCCATTAGAAAGGGCAGGAACTGCGCCGCACCCAAGGGCTCTGGCGAGGATCTTCGTCAGCACCGCGTGCCCATTTCCGTTCAGATGGTAACCGAGCTGGTCGTAAAGACCGTCCAGATTGGGGGTCTTTTCGAGATCAGGCACGACGTCGATATAGGTAGCACCATTACTGACCATGATGGCGTGCAATTCGTCGTTCAATCGATCAGGGCTAATACCAGCGGGACGCGGGCTCATGGCGAACAAATCCGATTCAGCACGATTCGGCACGGCCGTTGCCACGACGGGCGCACCCGCGGCCTTTGCTTCTTCAACAATCGTCCTAACATACGCGTTGAACAGGAGCATTCGCCCATCCTCCTCGCTTTTGGAGTTCTCTGGAAGTTGAGCAGACTCTCGAATGTTTCTAAGATATGCGGCCAAGTACGCACTCTCACTGCGGTAAAGCAACCCTCTTAGAAACCCTGCCACCCTGGGCATGTTCAGGAACTCCTTCAGTCCACGGCGCCCCCGGGGGCTCTCCTGAAACTCCCGTTCCCGATCCTTCATCTTGCGTTTGTCCACATCATGTGAAGCCAATACCCACAGGATGAGATCAGGCTGGAGCGCTATGTCTCTTGACACTCGGCCCGTCAGATCGCCGGGGCCAAACATCGCGGAGTTATAGACCTCAACTCTTCGTTGTGTTGACTGCGAAAGATCCGCTGAAAGGCGCTCAGCAAGTGTATCTGGCTCCGAAACGTCCCACCCCATCGCCACGGATGAGCCTAGTAAGACGATTCGATAGACGCCTTCCGGCTTCTTATCGCAAGCAAGCGGGGTGCGGTCTCCGCAGGAATTAAACCGGTATTCTACCCTCTGGCCATCCGAGTTAGTGAGGATACATACCGAGTTGGGAACTGCATGAAGGCCCGCAGCCGAAGGCAGCATGCACTTTTGAACCGTCGAGATCGAATGCAAACGCTTCTCGCGTACGATGAGCTCCGTCCCGGCGACAAGCATGACGATCGTGCATAAGGCGATAAGTGGGAGGGTAATCCAATCCAGCCTCGAAACCGCTCGGCGCGGAAGGCTTCCACCATTCTCCCCCGGATCTGCAGCATCGAGTCCCATGGCAACGCTGTTAGCGCTACCCTCGCCAAGATGGGAATTGGAGAACATGTCGGGCATAGTTTGTTATGGGTCTCCCGCCAATTCTACACTGCAACCTAGATCTTCAATCGAAAGGATTATCGTCTCGTTCCTGCTTTCATCGATTCCCTTCACTGCTTTCCATCTGCGAATCTTGACTTGAATCAAGCGCAGGGACTGTCCCGCTCGTGAGGGCCCTGGCAAGAATCTGCGTCAACACCGCATGGCCCTCGGCGTTCAGGTGGTAACCAAGTTGATCGTAAAGACCATCCAGGTTGGGGGTCTCTTGCAGATCCGGCAAGACGTCAATATACGTCGCGCCATTGCTCGTCAAGATCGCGCGAACCTCGCCGTTCCGGCGGCCGGGAACAATGCCCGCGGGCATTGGGCTCATCGTGAGCAGATCGGCTTCACCACGATTCGGCAGAAATGTCGCCACCACGGGTACGCCCGCTACCTTAGCCTGGTCGACAATTGTTTTTACGTCGGAACTGAAAACACTCATTCGCCCATCTTGCTCGTTGCTCGAGCTCGCCTGTGCCTGAGCACCCTCCCGAATGTTTCGCAGATAGGCCGACATATACACGCTCTGACTGCGAAAGAGATATTCGGTCAAAATGTTCGCCACTTTGAACTTCCCAAACACGCGGCCAACTATTCGCGATCCTTCGATGCCTCCTTCTGAAGGCTTGTCCTGCGCCCGCAACTTATCCGGATCGATATCCCAGGAGCTGATCACCCACAGGATCATGTCGGGCTGCAACGCCATCGTATGTGACATTCGGTTAGCCAGCGTATCGGGAGAGCCGCCCGATCCTTCCATCGCCGAGTTATAGACCTCAACCTTTCGATGCGTTGACCGGGATAGATCGGCCAAAAGGCGCTCACTGAGTGAATCTGACTCTTGCACGTCCCACCCCATTGGAATGGATGAGCCGATCAGAACAATTCGATAGACGCGGTTCGGCTTCTGCTCGCAGTTGAATGGGCTGCGGTCTCCGCAGGAGTTGAACCGGTATTCGACAAGCTGGCCCGATGAGCTTCTCTCGACGCACACCGAGTTCGGAACTCCATGACGCGGGCCTGAGCCGGTTTGCTGAATGCACGTGCCAACAACTTGCTTCGATTGCGCAGTCTCCCGGTCGGCGATCAGCCTTGAACTGCCGCCAAGAATCGCAACGGTTAGAACGGCGATCAGCGGCAGCAGGATCAAATCCCACAGCGGAAGTGCGCGCTGTTCGCGAACGCTGCCCGACGAATCGCTCGGAGGCGCAGCAGTGCCCGCAGACGAATTCACGCCGTCTTCTGGCTTGCTGTCGGAGTGTGTATCAGGCATGGCTTGGCTACTGTCCTTGGGCCAATGTACCACGCTGTATGGGCGCGCTGGCCTGGCGTAAGAACGAACGAAATCGGTTGTCAGTATTGCGTCGCCTACAAGCGTTCGAGCAGGTTAGACAAGCGCTTGCTTCTCGCCCGATTGAAAGCCTGTCGAAACCACCTTCATCGGAGCCGGATCATGACTCGACCCTTCAACCATCAGTTCCCACCGCGTAATTCCGGAACTGTCTTCACCGATCTTCGTAAATCCAAGCTTCGCGTAGTGATCGACGACGAGCGCGTTGCGGTCGGTGGGAAGATAGGTGCCTGCCAGTCGTTCAATGCCGGCCCGGTGCGCGTGCTCGAGCAATTCGCGCAGCACCATCTGCTCTACGCGCCGGCCCAGCACGCGGCAGCTCATCAGCCAGGTGTCGATCTCCCATGTTGCTGGCTCGCCTTCTTTGGGCGGCGTGGGCCGGCAAATCACCACGCTGATCATGCCGTTGTCGCCGAAGATGTCTGCGAGACGCACCTGAAGGGTGAACACATCGGGTGCATTTTCCGCCTCAACCACTTCCGGCTCGGTGTAGCGACGCGTCGTCAGGTTGTACTGGTTCGACTTGTTGATCAGTTGCACGATGCGCGCGCGGCCCGTCGCATCGAACGGCTGGAAGGTGATGGTCATGTCCAGTGACGCGAGATAGGCATCGACGCCGCCCGCCTGCTTTTGCAGGGTGGCGCGGCGAGCATTGTCCTGGTAGAAGCCTGCGCGCTTCAGATCCTCGCCGGCAAAAGCGACGGCCTCAAAGTAGCCCGCGGCTGCGAGTGTTCGCGCGTAGAAGGCAGGCTCCTCCGGCAACTCAGGCACGGCAACCTGGGGAAGCAGGCTGCGCACCAGGCCGCGCTCCACGGGATTGTCATCGAGAAAGACCATGGCGTCGAGCCCGAGCGAAAGGTCCTCGGCAATGGACTGAATGTTGGTGGCTTTGTCACTCCAATTAGCCTGGAAGACGGCAATATGTTCGAGCTTGAGCAGCATCTCAGGATGCTTGAGGAACGGCTCGCGCGCAACCTCATCGGTGTTCTTTGAGCTTACCGCAAGCACGATGCCGCGCTGGCGCAGATCGAGCGCAATACGTTGCACCGCGAGATGCGCTTCCCCACGAGCATCGCCCTGCGCAAGCTCGATGCCCTCAAGGCCATCGTCGCCAATCACGCCGCCCCAAACCGTGTTATCGAGATCGAGAATCAGCGCCTTGCGGCTCTTGCCGCGCAACGCGCCAACGATGCGCGCGACGTGATCGGCGTAAAGCGGGATCAGTTCGTCAGAGAAGGCGAACTTGCCCAGATTCCACAACTGCGGATTGTGCCAATCGGCCAGGCCAACCGTCTCGGCCAGCGCCGCCACATCGAGCAGCACGTCGCCCGTCCCGGCGATCGAGGAAGCCAGTGCGAGGTTGATGCTATCGAGGACGTGGCGCAGCGTTCCAGATAGCACGCGATCGAGACTTCCGAAAAGCGCTTCCGCCGGAGGCGCAAAAGATTGGAAGATGCACACAGCCGTGCTGTTGGCGCGTATGCCGTCGCGCAGCGCGTGCAGATAGCCGATTGCACCATCGACCATTGCGGCGGAGGCCTCGGCATCGCCCGGCACCAGCTTGAGTGGAAGCGCGCGATAGTCGAGCGCAATCAGAACCCCATCGGGCTTTGCACGATTCACTGTCGAGTCGGGCGTCAGCGCCTCCTGCGCCACCTGGTCGTACGAAGGCTGAATCACCTCAAGCGCGATGCCGTGACGCGCCGCGCTGGTCACAAGCGCCGGCACGATCATGTCAATCGTGGAGTTACTGAGAACAGCAAGGCGAAACGAGACCAGAGGGTCAAGCGACTTGCCTTCATCGCGTAATCTTGCAATCGCCTTGGCCAAACGCGTGAGCTGGTTAAGATCCAGGCCGTGCTGAGCCAGCGATTGAACCTCACTCCCGACAGGACCGAGGAAGTTGCCCAGCGCTTTGACACGCGCAGAGAAAACCTGCGGCGCTCGCGGCAACCACTGCAAATCTCGGTAAAGAGCGTTCATCGGCGGGATCCCCGTCCTCGATTGACCCTGTTTGCCTAAGGCTTTTCCTCAAGCTTCTTCTTGATCAGCGCAACCAGGCTGCCAACGTTTTCCAGCTTGCCAATCTCGGTGGTTGAGAACTTCACCTTGAAGGAGCGCTCCACGGTGAGCAGCAGCCGAATGTGCGTCAGGCTGTCCCAACCATCCACGTCTTTTGCCGTGAGAGCCGGAGTCAACTGGATGGAATCTTCGTCGAAGACGCTCTCAAAGACCTCAGACAACTTGGCGTAGATTTCTGTCTCATCCATAATGAAAAATCCCGGCGGGAAGGCGGGAGTCTGGTCAAAGTCTAGCATGGCGCTGACCTTTCATCGCCGTGCAACGTGCTTGTTTCGTGAGACTTCAATGGGTCTGCANNTGGTGTTCCCTTTGATTGTTGAAATTCAATCGTTGACAAAGGTCTACGAGTCGAAGAATCGTGTCGTGGCGCTGGACGGTGTCGACCTGGAGTTGAAACAGGGCGAAATCTTCGGTCTCCTCGGCCCGAACGGCGCGGGCAAGACAACCACCATCAGCATAGCGACGACACGTTCGCTACCCACCGCTGGAACCGTGCACATCGCGGGCATTGACGTGGTGAAGCATCCGGCGCGGGCGCGGCGGCACATTGGCGTGGTGCCGCAGTTCAACACTTTGGACCGCTCGCTCAGCGTCTACGAGAACATCTACTTCCATTGCCTCTACTTTGGCTTCTCCCCCGTGCAGGCAAAGGCGAGAACCATGGCTCTGTTGGATCAGTTCCTGCTGACCGAGCGCAAATCTGCCAATGTGAATCAGCTCTCCGGGGGGCTTGCGCAGCGTGTGCAAATTGCCCGCGCCATCGCCCACCGCCCAACCGTGTTGTTCCTCGACGAGCCTTCCGCCGGCCTTGATCCGCAGAGCCGAATGGCCATGTGGACCGCTGTCGAAGGGCTGCGCAAGGAAGGCATCAGCGTGCTGCTGACGACGCACTACATGGAAGAAGCCGACCAGTTGAGCGACCGAGTAGCGATCATTGACCACGGCCGCGTGCTTGCCCTGGGATCGCCGGAAAAGCTCAAGACGACCTTCGGCGCGCATACCATCTTCGACCTGAAGCTCAAGTCGCACGATGGGCTGGAACCGGTTGTGCAAACGCTGAAGGCGCGCGAGGATGTGACCTCTGCCGAAACCACTGCCGATGGGCTGCGCGTGATCGCCGCCAGTTCCGAAGGCCTGCTGCCTGAGATCGTGCAGATGGCGACGCGCTTTGGAATCCGCGACCTGCAGATTACCGAGCCCAGCCTGGAAACGGTTTTCATTGAACTCACAGGGAGGGACTTGCGTGAGTAGACCTCAGGATTCTGCATTTCGTCATGACGGCCCGGAACTCTATCTCAAGTCGTTTCTCGGGCTGTTTGCGCGTGACTTGAGCGTGCTTCGCCGTGAGATCATGCCCTTCCTGCTGCGCGTGGGTATGCAGCCGCTGCTGTTTCTGTTTGTGTTCACGTTCATTCTGCCGCGCATGGGCGGCGGCAACCCCATGGCTGCCGGCGGCACTGACTTTGGCACAGTGATCCTGCCCGGCCTGATGGCCGTTGCCATCATGTTCTCCGGCATCGCTGCGGTGGCGCTACCGCTCTCCGCCGAGTTCGGAATCACGCGCGAAATCGACGACCGCGTCATGTGTCCGCTACCGCTTTGGGCTGTTGCGTTGGAGAAGGTCTGCTTCAGCGCGATGCAGAGCATCGTTGGGGCGCTGCTGGTGATCCCCATGGCTTACTTCATTCCGGCCAACCCGGTGAAAGCCGATCTGCACCACTGGCTGCTGCTCGCCCTTGTGCTGGTGCTCTCCAGCCTGCTTGCAGGCTCGCTGGGCCTCGTCATCGGTTCCACCGTGAATCCCAGGCACATCGGCCTCGTGTTCTCCATCATCGTTGTGCCAATTACCTTTTTGGGATGCGTCTACTACCCGTGGGCCAAGCTCGACAAGATTCCATGGCTGCAGATAGCCGTCCTCTTCAATCCAATCGTCTACATGAGTGAGGGGCTGCGCGCGGCGGTCACGCCGGCCATTCCCCACATGCCGTGGTGGGCCATTCTGGTGGCGCTGGTCTTCTTTACTGCCGCTCTTGGCCGCCTTGGGCTGCGCGGGTTCCTCAAGAGAGTTGTATCGTAAAGGTGGGCCGGAATCCCAGGCGGTACAACATTGAAATGGCTGGATTGAATCACCCAATGCGCGGTCGGTCGGCTTCTTCCACGAAGTTGCTCACGCGGATTCCTGCCTTATTGCTCGGTCCGGCACTGCTGGTGCTGGCAGGCTGCGCCACGGGCGGTGTAAGCGCGGTCTCCACCAATCCGACCTTCTCAATTGCGCCCGGAACTCCTTCGATCGACACCAACTGCACCGGCTGCAACGGAACCAGCGCGCAGGGATCGGCAGCTGAGCAGTTCACCGCTACACTGCCGGGAGGGGAACCGGCTGGAGTTACCTGGTCAGTCTCCGGAGGCGATCCAAATAGCGGACCCGGAACAATCACTGCCGCTGGCGTGTACACCCCGCCAAGCTACCTGACGGCAGACCGTGTGCAGGTGTTGGTGACCGCGACCATGAACAAGACTTTGACGGCTACATCGGTCGTGACCGTGACACCAGGGTTCCTGCAGCCACTCTCGCCGGAGAACGCAGCCGTCCCCGCCAGCGGCCAGTTAACGGTCACCGGAACCCTCGCCGAAGCGGGTGGCTACGACGGAATCTCGTTTGCACTGGCGAACTCGGCAACCGGTTTGAACGGCGGTCAGGGCACTCTCGGCGATATCAATTGCCAGCGCAGTATGCAGGCCTTCACCACCTGCACAGTCATCTACACCGCTCCAGCCACAGTCACTTCAACCACTCCAACCTGGGTTGTGGCCACGGTGGACCACTCTGCCTCCATCGTCTCGTCTCAACTGCTGTTGAACAGCGCCGGCATCGCCAGCAATCCGGCCAGCCACGAGGGCGCGCAGACGACGCCCGTGCTGCTGGGCAGCTCCGGAGGCAACAACAATGACTACGACGTGACGGGCAACCAGATTGCGGACTGCTGCGGCGGAACCCTTGGCTCTCTGATTGAGGACTCCAGCGGCCGCCAGTATGTGTTGAGCAACAACCATGTGCTGGCGCGCAGCGATCATGCAACCGTGGGCGACGCCATCGTTCAGCCGGGGCTGATCGACAACAGTTGCACTCCGAACGGGATCGGCCCTGGAACAACGCCGGTGGCTTCGCTCACCATGTGGCTGCCTCTGAGTGCAGCCGCGACCAACGCCGATGCCGCGATTGCTCAGGTGGGCTCTCACACAGTAAATCCGAACGGCAGCATCCTTGAGTTGGGAGCACGGCAGGCAGATGGCTCGCTGGCCGCTGCGCCACCGGGAGTGAGTTCAACGGGGGGCAAGGGCGAAGCTGGCGTTCTTGCGCTCACCATAGCCAAGAGCGGCCGTACGACCGGGCTGACATGCGGTTCAATCTCCGCCGTGGACGTTGACGTCACGGTGGACTACTACGACGACTGTGCGGAGACCAAGCCCTACCTGACCAAGACCTTCACCAACCAAATCGGGCTCACTGGAACCGCATTCTCCGATGCGGGCGACTCCGGAGCACTCGTGGTTGACGCCTCCAACGCCGAACCCGTGGGGCTGTATTTCACTGGCGGAATGGACGCTGGAGGCGCCAGCCAGGCCGTGGCCAGCCCCGCAGGAGATGTGTTGAGCGAGCTGGCAACGCTCACCGGCAATGGCGTCTCTTACTCATTTGTCGGCGGTGCCGATCATGCGGTGAGCTGCCTGAACTATGGCGCAGGAACCCTGACACAGCCACATATGAAGCCTCTGGCTGCCTCGGAAACCGCTCGGGCCAAGCGAGCGCTGGCCCAGGCGCGGCTCATGGTAGATCCCAAGGCCGGTATTCTTGGCGTTGCCGTAGGAAGCAGCAGCGACCATCCTGGCGAAGGGGCGGTGCTGGTCTACGTGGACGAGGCAATGAGCACCAATGCGCCATTGACCATCGGGGGCGTGCGAACGGTCGTCATCCCGTCCAATGCACGTGCGGTAACACAAGGCACAGCGCCCAAAACTCCTCTTGAGTCTGGAGCCTCAATGCTTTCGCAGTCCGCCCTCAGCGCGGGCGCCACCGCAAAGCAGCTTGTTGCCCGCCGCCTCATGAAAGAGCATCCGGCATTCTTTGGGGTCGGTGTTGGACAGAGCCTCGACAATCCCCGCGAAGCAGCACTCGTGATCTACGTCGATCGCAAAGCTGCTCCGGCCGGGATGCCGCCAACCATCAACGGCGTTCGCGCCCGCTACATCCTGATGGACCGGATGCATGTGACGCGGTCCTACGCGACGCCAATCCATCCGAGGGTGCACTGCATGGCGCCCCAAACAAAAGAAGCACCATCCAGCTTCAAACTCGAAGACCTGCTGCGCCCGCAAAGTCTGAAGCTGGACTAGAAGCTATTCAACCGGCTTCGCCTTGCCGCTCTGCAGGCTCTCATCAATGATCGCCTTGACTTTTTGTTGGGCTTCGCGTGCGAGATCGCGTTGCTTTGCACCAATCTCGCCCTGCTGCGCGCCAAGTTGGCCTTGCTCCGCACTGAACTTGCCCATCTTGCTTCCCCGGTCGGCATTCTTGACGGAAAACCCGGCTTGCAAAACACCAAGCTTGCCCTGAAGTTGAGCAAGCTTGCCTTGCACTTCTGCCAGTTCCTCGCGATTGATCTCTTTGCCCATCTGGGCCTGCAACTTGGTCATCGCAGCAGTGATTTCGGCCATCTCCTTCGAGATATCCGGCGCAGTAATTTTCGCCAGCTCGAATTGCTTTCCGGTTTCTCCCTCAAGTTTCCCGAGTTCTGCCTGTCTGCGGCCTAACTCCTCCTGTTTGCGCCCCAGGAATTCCATTTGAGCGTTCATCGCCTCGATTTGGGCGGCCACCGCTGGGTCATCCACGATGTACGATTTGCCGTTCTTTGTAAACCAGAGGAAGTTTCCATGGGCCAGCTTGCGCGCCTTTTCTACCTGTTCGGCGCTCGCACCGTTCCAGTTACCGGAGAAATGAGTCTTGTCACCGGTGGCTGAAACAATGGCCCAGGATTCGCCGTCGTCCGAAATCACGTAGGCATAGCCTGAGTGGTCCCCATAGGCCCCTTCCATCTGGTAAGACTTGGCGTCTCTGAGCATCTTCATGGCGGCGATCTGCTCTTGAACCTCCTTGCGGATCAGCTTCTCGTCGACCTGGACATGCACGTCAGGGCTGACGTGCATGTCGGGCCGAATAAGAACGTCGGAGCTTACATGCTCGTCGGGACGAACGATCCAGTCGGGGCCGGCCGGAGCCTGAGGCGGAGCCGGCGCAAGCGCAGAGTCAGCCCCGAAAGCAGCATCGGCACCAGGAGTGGCTAGAGGAGCCTGTGGCTCGGCTGCCGGAGCGGCCAGTTCGCCTGGGGCTGGCGCAGCGTCTGGACTCGGGGCCGATGCAGGCGGAGTGGGTACAGCGGGCGCGGCCGGCGATGAGGCCGGAGCCTGTGTGACGCCGCCTGCTTCCACCCTCACCATGGCGGTTGCGGCAAATATCGCCACCGGGACAATGAGCACTGCGAGCAATGCGCGGCTCTTGCCGCCGGCAAAGGCCTGCCGGAAGCTGGAGTCGTTGAGAAGGCGCTCGATGCGCTGCGAGATAGTGCTGGGACGGGCCATGGCTACTCCAATCAGGGTTGGGCGCGGCAACGCCGCGAATTCAAGAAGAAGCTGGGCATAGGAGGCAGGGCTTGCCGCCTGATTAAGGGCTGCGTGGTCGCCGATCGCCTCACCCAGATTGCTGAGCTTGCTCTTGAGCCACCATCCGAGCGGGCTGAACCAGAACAGGGCGGCATAGAGAGCGGCTATGAGTTGAAGGTAGAAGTCGCCCTGTCGAATGTGAGAGCGCTCGTGGGCAAGGACAATGCGCAGCTTCTCCGCATCCCACTCGACGTAATCGGCGGGCAGCAGCACGGCCGAGCCAACCGTGACCGGCGAAGCAATAGCATGAGTCGAACGGACATTCAGCCGGGCAGCGAATTCGCTGGCCCGATCAAGCGACACTTGCTCCGCGCCGAGCCACAGCCGGAGTGCGGTGGCAACGCCGAGCATCATGCGAAAAATGAGAACGACAGCCACCGACATGTAAAGTAATCCGGCGAGTGACAGCCAGGGGATGGAGCGCACAACCGGTTGATGGCCGATCAAACCCTGAGGAGAGACGGTCTCCGGCAAAGCCTGCGGCGCTGGAGCCACATAAGAGGTCTCGGGCCCTCCAAGTGAGATCGCAGGCGCGGGGAATCGGCCTCCGCTACCAGGTGCGGATTGATGCGCCGCGCTGGGCCTCGGGTGCGGCGGGGCTGCAACATCGTTCAACGGCGCAGACATGGGCAAAGTATCAATGGCCGGCGCAGATTGCGCCACCGGCCCTAGGTAGGATCGCGGCACCCGAAGTGTGGCGAATGCGGGCATCCTCTGCCAGCGCATCAAAAACGGCATGGCAACAGCTGCAGCCAGAACCAGGGCCCAGGCAGCCTTCTGTGCCAACACGTTGCCAACTCGAAACAGACGAAGCCCGGCCCAAACCACCAGCGCCACTACCAGCGCCCGGAGTGCGGCTTCGATGAGTAGAAGGAAAGTGGCCGTTGTCATTTTGTCGCTCCCCTTGTCGCTCCTTTTGCCCGGCGCGAGGGCTCCTTTAAGCCGCCGGCGCCGTTCCGAGCCGCGGCAATGCGCTCGGCCAGGCGCTGAAGTTCNNGCCCGCCCGGCAACCCGGTTCCGCGATTCCGCGGGACGGTAGAGAAAAGTTCGGTTCTCGAGAGAATGTTCGAGGTAGCCTTTCTCTTCCAGGCGACGGAGAACCGTGCGTATCGTGGAGTCCTTGAGCGGGCGGCCCAGTTCCTCGCGCACCTGTTCGGCAGTGACTTCCGACTTGCGCCAGACCACCGAGAGGATACTTCGTTCCAGTTCGCCCAACTCCGATGGATCGTGACCAGCTGTAGTGTTACTCGTCATAGTGTTACTGACTGTAGCACACAACAAAGGTGAGCGCGCAAGTGTTTTTTGAAGATTTTTTGGGATTATGGGATCTCCCAACCGAGAAGCTGGCGTCAGTGGAGCGATGCGCGTTGATCAAGGAGGTCGATGCTGAGGGTTACGTCGCGGACGCGAGGCCAGCCCTGGGAGACGGTTTTAGCACTCTGCCGCTCCGCCCGGAGACGTTTCAGGCCTTCAAGACCATTCAAGCCTGGAATTGGACCCTACTTCCGGACGGCCGGTAATCCACCCAGATCCATCAGGCCTGCGTATCTCGGGCATCATGGTGACCGCTTACTGTGTGGATTCTATCCATGAATGCAAGCCGTAGGGTTTCTAACACCGTCCCCAATGCGAATACGCCTCCTGAGATCTGATCCCACCGTTGCCGACGCCCCTAATTCGGAATCACAAACAAGGTGATCGACTGGTCCGGGAACGTGTAGCTGATGGTGCTGCTGGTGCTTCCGCCTGCAGGCGGAGTCACAGTTGCGGGTGTCTGCGCTGCGATAGCGTTGAGGTTTGCGTTGCTGTACTGGTAAACCTGCGCCGTTGTGTTGTTGCTGGCGGTAAAATTCTCAAGCGAAAGTGTCGATGTCAACGAGCCATAGGTTTTGTTGATCACCATCACTGTAATCGCGTTGTCTGAACTGCGCTGCGCGCCGTAGACCGCAAGCTGGCCCTCAGCATCTCCGCCGGAGTTACTGCTGGTTGCATGCAGATATGTGTCGCCGAACGTCGAGTCTTTGCCGTCGTAGTTGCGATACATGGCGAAAGCGTAGTTGGCCGGATTCTGGGCCGTTGAGTCAATCACGCTGGTCGGGGTTCCGAGCGGCCACAGCGAACCGATGCCCAGGCCCTGACGCCCGAAGATGCCCAGAATGTCCGCCTCGACCACGGCGCCGCTGATTGATTCCAGGCCGCCAAAGTTGTACTCGTCGATGGCCGTCTGCGTTCCCGGGTAGTCACGGTTCACCCAGGCCTGCAGCATGGGAATCACATTGGGGGCCTGTGGCGGCGGCGAGCAGTTTGTGGTGTAGTTTGTGTCGGTGATGTAGTTCGGTTGCGGGTAATCGGGATCGGTGTAGGTGGGATCCCAGAAGGCCCGCGTCCCGTTCGCACGCACCTCCTGCTCCTGGGTGTCCCCCGCGGGGTTGAAGCCAGTCGAGACGCCGCTTCCCGGCGGATAGTCAGGCGCGAAATAGCCGTGAACGTCGAGGTAATCGAGCAGGCGGACGCCGTACTGCTGCGAAGAATTGTTGAATTGCTGCAGGTAGTACTCGATCAGGGGCACGCCATTATGCGCTTCGCGGTCTATAGGATTGCTCCACGGTTGAAAGCAGGGATTTCCCGTTTGCCAGCCTGACACAATGTCTTTCTTCGAGTAGAAGTATCCCCACCAGTAGTCGATCACCGGCCCCGAGACCAGCGCCGTGGGGTCGACCGTCTTGATTGCCAGCGCTGTTCCAATTCCGTTGTTCGTCACCTCGTCGTAGCTGAAGGGGTCCGGATGCACGTCGCGGTGCTCCCCATCCCACCACGTGGGCTCGTTGTCGAGATCCCAGACAGCCACCCCCTTGCCGCTCGCGCCGTTGCCATAGCTCGGATTGTTCGCGATTGAATTCACCCAGCCGCCCGGCCATGTTCCACTCGCCCAGGCGCTCATCGCGCCGATGGAGGAGCCGGGCGCGGGGGCATTGGCGATGCTGGGCGGCGGCGCCGCGACGCTCGTAACCTGCGCGACCGTATTGTTGCCGAAGATGTTGCAGCCGACCGAAGTTGTGCAGCCGCTGAATCCGTCCGGATAAACTCCGTATCCGCATTGCTCGTTGTTGTAGCTGATGAATGCGGGGTAGTTGATAAATCCGGTAAAGCCCTCCTGGCCCATCTGATTCGGGAACGTCGAGCTCGGAAAACTGCACGCATTGGTTCCGTTGCTCACCCAGCCCTGCACCGGCATCGTGCCCAGCGCCGTCGAACCCGCCGCATCCACGGCCGGGAAGAACGACGTAAAACTGGTGCCTGCTGTTGCGTTGGACGATGTGAGAATGCTGCCGCCTGTGGCGTTGGGGAACATATACGCTGCGCCTTCGCCATTCTCGAAGTACCAGTCGCTGCCCGAGTTGGTCCAGCCGTTCTGATAGTTGTAGCGCGAGGAATCGTCGCCGCCCCAGCGAAGTATGCCCGGATTTGCGATCTTCTCTGAGGCCGAGTCCAGAAGATAGGCATTCATTCCGTAAACGTAGGGGCTGATGGTGTGCGGATTCTCGCTCGGGTTGTTGGGCGTGTTCACGTCCACCGCGAGCGTTGGTCCCGTCGTCGCGGCCGGCAGACTCAGTGTCACTGTCTCGCTGCCGCTGACCGCGGACAAGGCCGTGCTAGTTGCGGTAACAGTGACCGATGGAGGCGCGGGGTAAGGCGTGTTGTAAAGTCCCGTCGAGCTGATGTCGCCGGCGCTCAGGCTGCTGCCCAAAGGCGCAGAAACCGACCAGGTGACCGCGGTGCTCGTGGTGCCAAAGTTGCTTGCCGTCGCTGTGAACTGCTGCTGAGCTCCGATAACGGCGCTGCTGGGAGCAACGGATATTGAGGGCGTTGCCGGCGGAGGGGGTGTAGATGATCCCGATGAACCGCCGCCGCAAGCCGCAACCCACATGCATGCCGCTGAAACTGTTACAAGAGTTACCAGCCGATCAAGGAGTTTCATGTCAATTCCTCCAGACTCTCTTTTGCTTTCGCTCCTTTGATTACGTTTTCATTTGCGCACCAGGCGCACCCTCCCGCTACACCGCCAAAATCGTAGCACGGGGTTCCCAACCTATTGTCGGCAATCCGCAAGCTACATTTGCAGGCATATGGCATTCCGGTAAAAGGCGACCGGCGGTTTCGACTGCATATCACTGAAAAATCAACACCCAGAAAGTTGTTTGGGCCAGATGGATTTGAGCGCCTGGATCGGCGTCAGGCCCCTAGCCCATGATCTGCGCGTGGCCCAGCCAGCGGCTTACATAGGCGGCCTGACCCACATGATAGGTCTCGTGATAGGCAAGGAAGCTGATGACTCCGCCGACGGTCCCATCGCTCGATGGCGGCGCCTGGGGAGGCGGGGGCGCCGAAAGCGCATCGATGGTCGCCGACTCAAGTGCCGCGGTGAGCGCGGCCGAACCCTCATTCCACGCAGCCACAAGCTCTTCGGCCGATGGATAGTGCGAAACATCCGTGGCGCTCTTGCCTCGGGCAAATTCGTTGAGCCAGGGCGTGCTCCATTCCACGCCGAGAAAGTGAAGCGTGCGCCCGCGGGCCCAGGTAATGTGGCCGACCTCCCAGAGCAGGGAGTTCGAGGTTTCGTTGGGGCGGCGACTCCACTCTTCCGCCGTCATGCCCTCAAAGGACTTGGGAAGAAACACGCCATTCTGACGGAACATGGCAGCGGCTGCGGCAATCTGTGGGGCAACTGGCATTGGGGAAATTCTCCTTGATGTGACCAAATTCAGAGTCCCATTTTATTGGGCACCCCATGCAGCCGGGAAGGCGCAAAGATGAATCTTTGATTGCAGGCGCGTTTCTACACCGAGGCTGCGACCGTCTGCTTGGCCGGAGCTGCCAGGTTTGGGTCGTCGGGGATGAAGATCTCAAAGACCGTTCCCGACGGCCGACCCGCAGACGCTGTCCGGCTGCGCACATGAATCAAGCCGTGATGCTTTTCAACGATCTCCTGGCTCACCCAAAGGCCGAGGCCCGTTCCCGTAATCTCCTTGGTCGTGAAAAAAGCCTCAAAGATGCGTGCGCGCACAGCGGACTCCATGCCGGAGCCGCTATCTGCGACCGCGAAGCGAACTCCCCTCTGCGCTGGGTCTTTCCAATCGCGCGAGGGGCGCGCTCGAAGGATGAGCCGGCCGTTGGCACTGCTGGCGTCGATCGCGTTCCCTACCAGGTTGGCAAACACCTGCCGCAGCTCGCCGGCATAGCAGAAAATGTCCAGCTCAGGGTCATAACGGCGCTCCACTTGCAACTTCAACGAGTTGATGCGCGCGGGATAAAGACTGAGGACTGAGTCAAGCAGCTCACCCATCCTCACTCGGCCGGGTAGGGTGGACTGGCGATAGAAGCGCAGCGTCTGCTGGGTGATCTCGGAGATCCGCTTGGCCTCGTGCTCGGCCATGACCACGTAGTTCAGCGCTGGATCCTGAAGCCCGCAATAGCTGCGCAGCAGAAACAGCAGGTTTGTGATTGCTTCAAGCGGGTTGTTGATCTCGTGCGCAATGGATGCCGCAAGGCGCCCGGTCGCCGCAAGCTTCTCCGTCTTGCGCAGCGCCTCCTCGTTACGTTTGCGCTCACTGGCGTCCAGAACAATGACGCCCACCCAGCGCATTTGCTGTGGGGTGGTGCGAACGGGATAGGCGCTGGCCAGCCAGGTCCACGGCTGATCCTGCTTGCTGGCCGCGTCAGAGTGCGGCGGCCCGCTGAGCTCCAGGTTCCTGACCGGCTCCTCCTTGGAAAAGACCCGCTGCACCGCGTCCTCCAACTGCTGGGCAACCGGCTGACCAAGCAGCTCCGGCAGGGTCCGGCCCAGGTGGCTCGACAGCGGGACGCCCGTCATGCCGGCAAAGACCTGGTTCACACGGACCAGGCGGCAGTTGCGATCGAAGAAGGCAAGGCCGATCGGCGCATTGGCAAGCATCGAGTCAAGAAGAGAAAGCGTGTCATTCAGGCCGGCTCGCTGCTCCGCGATTGAGGCTACCATGCGATTGAAGGCTTCAATCAAGTCGCCTATTTCGTTATGAACGGAGACGGGAAGCGGAAACTTGCCACCGCTTTCCGGCAGGCTCATCAGGTCGCGCGTTCCGCGATGAAGCACCTCAAGCGGGCCCGAGATGGAGCGCGAGATGAGAAACACCAGGATCGCGGAAGCCACGATCCATATGATGCCGAAGAGAATCGTGTCATCGAGGATTGAGTCCAGCAGGTCGCGCGCCGGTGCCCGGTTATATTCCACCCAGGCATAGCCGCGCAGATCGCTGCCGGTGTAGATCGCTCCGACGCCCTCCCAGTCACCACCGCCGAGACTGAATGCCTCGGGCTGACCACCTTGCAGGAGTGGAATCTGGTCTCGCTCAACCGAGGTAAGCGTGATCTCCGCCGGATTTCCCTCACTTACGTAGAGCACCTTGCCCGCACCGTCTGTTACCATTGCGCGCGCCACCGTGGGGCCCTGGCCCATCATCCTCACTGAAAGTGCGAGCCATCCGGGCTGATTCTGCACGAGGGCTTCGCGCGACTGCACGGCCAGCGAACGCGCTTCATAGGCAAGTCGGCGCTGCGCACGCTGATAGACGTCGTGCGCCTGCTGGCGAATCATAAGAACCCCGAAAAGGGTGATCGACAGAACCTCGAGCAGCAGCAATGCGGCCAGCATCTGCGATCGAATGGATCGCGGCCAGAAACGCGTCAGTTTCCTCTTCGGCTCTGGCGGCCGAGGGGCCAGACTCTGCGGAAATCCGTCGCGAAAGGGCATTGGGCCTCACAAAGCCGCGGCCGGCTTCTCGGCCAGCGCGCGGGCGATCTGGCGGCCATGAAAGCGGCCATTTTCAATGAATATCTCGTTGGTGCGCGAACCCGCAACGATTACCCCGGCCAGGTAAATACCGGGAACGTTGCTCTCCAGTGTCTCAGGATCGTAGACGGGCTGGCGATCGGGCCCGTCAAACCGCACCCCCAACCGCTCCAGAAAGTCGAAGTCCGGATGGTACCCGGTCATGGCAAAGACGAAGTCGTTCTTCATCGTCAGCGGGCCGTCCGGAGTCTCAAGGTCGACTGAATCCTGCGCAATCGCCACCACGCGTGAGTTGAAGTACGCCTTGATCTCGCCGTTCTTGATGCGGTTCTCAATGTCGGGCTTGATCCAGTACTTCACATGGCGATGCAAGACTGAGTCGCGATGCACCAGCGTAACCCGCGCCCCGCTGCGCCACAGCTCAAGCGCGGCTATGGCGGCCGAGTTCTTGCCGCCAATTACCACCACATCCATGCCGAAATACGGGTGAGGATCGTTGTAGTAGTGGTGGACCTTGCTCAGATTCTCCCCTGGAATATGCATGTAGTTGGGCAGATCGTAGTAGCCCGTTGCCAGCACCAGCTTGCGGGCGCGCAGGGCGCTCGGCCGGCCAAATCGATCTTCCAGCTTCACCGTGAAGCCGCCGTCCGCGCCCGTCACAGCCTCAACGCGATGGTACTGCCGCACGTCCAGCTTGTAGTGATTCGCCACCAGGCGGTAGTACTGCAGAGCCTCGTTGCGGGTGGGCTTGGCGTTGGGACTGGGAAAGGGAATGTCGCCGATCTCCAGCAGCTCCGGCGTGGTGAAAAAGGTCATGTGCGCCGGGTAATGGAAGAGCGAGTTGCAGATGCAGCCCTTATCGACCAGTACCACCCGGAACCCGGCCTTCTGAGCCTCGATGGCGCAAGCTAGCCCGGTCGGCCCGGCACCGACAACAAGCAGGTCAAAGATTGTGGACTGGGCTGCTTCCTGGGAAGAATCGGGCATGGGAATAGATTAGGGCATTTTGTCGGTCGCCGCTCCAAAACTGGGCGAGCTTCGCATACTGGACCCGCATGAAGCCGCATGTTCTGCCGATAATTGAGTCATGGCAGACAAGAGAAAGGGAATTCGCATCAAAAACGAGGAAACCTGCCGGATCATTGCCGAGCTGGCAGCCATCCAAGGGGTGACCAAGACAGAGGCAGTCAGGCTTGCTGTGAAAGAAAGACTGGAGAGGCAACGGACCAGCCCTGGTGAACTTCCGCCGACCGAAAAGGTAGATTCTGTTGCCACAAAAGCAGAATCTCAACAGGCTTGAATCTTGGCGACTGCTTCAGCTACGTGCTGGCGCGGGAGAAGCGAGAACCGATCCTTTTCAAGGGCGATGACTTCGTGCACACGGATTTGCGAGCGGCGGTGAAGCAGCCGTAAGCACCCTTTCCGGCTGTGCACACGTGGCTGATTCCAGGTTTTGAAACGGCGCGCTTTCGGCTAACCCCGGCATCTGGTCATCGTTGCTTGCGTGGATTGAGTCATACTCACTTGACAATACCAATCTGTATAATTCCGCTAGCCTAAAGCCAAAGAAATCTTAGCTTGGAGATTCGTGTGACACGACTCAAGAAAGCTGCTGCGCTTCTCTTGTTGCTCGGCCTGACTGGGTGCAAGATCGGATGGCTCATCGACAGGACCGCACCTGACGCAGTCAGAGAAAGCAAACGTTATTATGAAGAGCTTCGTCAGAGCCAAGTCGACCAAATCATTCAATCCTTCGACCCGCGCGCGGATAAGGACAGCCTTCGCAGCGACATCCCAAAGGTTATCGCGCTGGTGCCGCAACAAGAGCCTCTCGGTGTTGAAACCCTCGGCGGAACCGTTGAGTGCAAGGGCACCGGCATCTGTACAAAGCTGATAACTCTCGAGTACAAGTACCCGGATCGATGGATTCTGTTTCAAGTAACGATCAGCAACGGCAGTGGGCATTACGCAATTTCGGACCTAGCGGTCCGGCCAGAAACAATGCCGATCGAATCCATGAGCCAATTCACTCTTCGCGGTAAGGGCTGGTTGAACTACGCCATTCTTCTGATGGCTCTGCTCTCCACTGGCTTCACAATCTACACACTCGTTCTGTGCATTCGAACCCCGATCAAAAAGCGGAAATGGCTCTGGATCATCCTCACAATACTTGGTATCGGAGAATTCGGGATTGAATGGTCGAGTGGAGAGTTTTGGCACAAGATCTTCTACATAACCCTGCCCTCGGGTTTCGGATTCGAAATCGACGGCCCATTCATGTACTTCTCCATGCCTGCGGGAGCGATTCTCTTCCTTCTGCTGCGAAGCCGTATCCGAAGAACGGTCGCCCCACTGCCCGCGATCAGCACTCCAACGCCGACAGCCAGCCCAGATTCGGATCCCGATGCTGCCAGCCCTCCGTCCCATCCTTTACCCTAGAGGGTTCGCAGAGGAGACCTCATGACCATCATTCGCCAGGAAGATTTCATCCGCACCGTCGCCGGCGCGCTGCAATACATCAGCTACTACCACCCGGTGGACTACATCACCAGCCTGGCGAAGGCCTATGAGCGCGAAGAGTCCCACGCTGCCAAGGACGCCATCGCGCAGATCCTCATCAACAGCCGCATGTGCGCCGAGGGCCACCGTCCCATCTGCCAGGACACCGGCATCGTCAACGCTTTTGTGAAGGTCGGCATGGACGTGCACTTCGAACCCGGCCCGGGTGAACCGGTCAAGGACCTGCAGGAGATGGTCGACGAGGGTGTTCGCCGCGCCTATCTTGACCCGGACAACAAGCTGCGCGCATCGCTGCTGGCAGACCCCGCCGGGGCACGCAAGAACACCAAGGACAACACGCCTGCGGTGGTGAACGTGGAGCTAGTGAAGGGCGACAAGGTTGACCTTACCGTCGCCGCCAAGGGCGGAGGCTCCGAGGCGAAATCGAAATTCGCCATGCTCAACCCGTCGGACTCCGTAGTGGAGTGGGTTCTGAAAACTGTTCCAACCATGGGCGCGGGATGGTGCCCGCCGGGGATGCTTGGCATCGGGATTGGCGGCACGGCGGAGAA
>PMXB01000388.1:0-26165 GCA_003165935.1 Acidobacteriaceae bacterium
GGTGTGCATCTCGTCGATTACGGAGGCGGAGTTGCGCTACGGATTGGCGAGACGGCCGGCGGCGCAAGCGTTGCGCGCTTCGGTGGAGCGCCTGTTGCTGAAGTTCAACATTCTTCCGTGGGGCAGTAAAGAGGCGGCTGCGTATGGAGCACTGCGAGCGAAACTCGAAGTGGCGGGGATCGTCCTGTCTCAGCTCGACCTGCAGATTGCCGCACATGCGATTGCTTTGGGCGCGGTGCTGGTGACGAATGACAAGGCTTTTCAGCGGGTCACTGATCTGGGAAAGACGGTGAATTGGGCGATGGATGTTTAGGGCGTTGCCGGGCGTAGTAAGCTTTCGACCATGAACTGGAAGCGCGGCTATGCGTTCGCAGGAATACATCTGATCTTCGCGGTATCGCTATTGATCTGGGATGAAGCTCCTTATTGGCACTACATAAGAACTGATCGCAACATTCGAGTATCGCTGGCCCATTCGGAGCCGGAGGATCCTTCCGACTCGGACTTTTCCTTCAATCCCTGCGATGAGGGCGGGGTTGTGGATGGACCAATGTCCATTCAAGAGCAGACAGTCGCATTCGCCAACATGCCTGCAATGTTTGTGACCGGTGGACATACTCCATGCGCGACTCCGTCTCCGCTCAACGGGATAATTCAAAAACGCTACGGACGAACCCACAAATCAGAGGCAATAACCCTGTTAATTATGTGCGCAGCCATCGCTATTCAGTGGCTTCTCGTGGGCGGATTCCCTCTCATCGATCCAAGGCATTGGCGGTTTGATCCAGGAGCCCTAATAACGGTCCTGACATTGCCGATGCTCGGCATTGCGTTCATATCGAACAAGTACAATCTGCCGCCGTTACCACTCTTCTTGATGCTCATCATGTGGACCTATTGGTTTGGGTTTCTAGTCCGGAATCTTTGGCGCTCGGGGTGGAGGATTTTGAAAATCGGGCAAGCACGCCAAGCACAATAGAGAGGCCGAGCATCATCTGTCCCAGGTCTCAAAGGCGAGACCTTGGGGCACCCGGACTGTTGGGTTAGTTGAGGGGACATAATCACGGATATTGGCTGTGGCACGGGGCGCGCGTGTGCCGGTGTATTGTTGTATGCGGCGGAAAAACATAAGTGCCGGAGGGGAATGGAATGGCAAGTTTGAATCGCAGGAGTTTTCTTGGGTTGGCTGGGGCGGGGACGGCGGCGGTGGCGATGACGCCGAGGCTGCATGCGCTGGGATGGGCGGAGCAGGAAGCCGCGAAACCTGTGGCGGCGAATGACCACATTCAGATTGCGTTGATTGGCGCGGGCGGGCAGGGGATGGGCGACACGAAGACTGCGCTGATGGTGCCGGGCGTGAAGCTGGTGGCGGTTGCCGATTGCTACAACGGGCGGCTGGAGCGAAGCAAGGAACTGTGGGGCACGGACATTGTTACGACGCGGGATTACAACGAGATTCTGGCGCGGACAGATATCGATGCCGTGATTATCGGGACGCCGGACCACTGGCACATGAAGGCCAGTGTGGACGCGATGAAGGCGGGCAAGGACGTCTACTGCGAGAAGCCGATGATTCATCTCTACTCGGATGGGCCGGAGATGATTGAGACGTCGCGGAAGACGGGGAAGATTTTGCAGGTGGGCTCGCAGCGGGTTAGCTCGGTGATCTATGCGAAGGCCAAGGAACTGCTGGCGGCTGGGGCGATCGGCAAGCTNNCCGCCGGATGCGTCGGATGTGACTTGCGACTGGCCGCGATTTCTGGGGACTGCGCCGAAGATTTCGTTTAACGCGGAGCACTTTTTCCAGTGGAGGAAGTGGAAGGCGTATGGAAGCGGCGTGGCGGGCGACCTGTTTGTGCATCTGTTCAGCGGGACGCACTTCATTACGAACTCGCATGGGCCGGTGCGCGGAATTGCCACAGGCGGGTTGCGGTACTGGAAAGATGGGCGCGACGCGGATGACGTGATGCTGGGGTTGTTTGACTATCGCGAGGACTTCAACCTGAGCGTGCGTGTGAACTTTGTGGACGGCGGCGAAGAGAACTCAGGGTTTCTATTTGCGGGGTCGGAAGGAACGATGGCGATTGATGGAAATACGCTGAGCCTTCTGCGGGTGCCGCGATACACGGACCCAGGGTACACGGTGGACACGTTTCCCGAGGCGATGCAAAAGACGATTATCGAAGAGCACAGGAAACAGTATCCGAAAACGGTGACGAGCGAAAATCTGCTAGGTGGAACCGAGAAGTTCGAAGCGCCGAGGGGCTACTCGGACAGCTTCGATCACTTTGCGAACTTCTTTGCGAGTGTGCGGAGCCGAAAGCCGGTGGTGGAGGATGCGGTGTTTGGGTATCGCGCGGCGGGGGCGGCGCTGCTGAGCAATCTAAGTGTGGAGCGGGGAGCGGCGGTGCGGTGGGATCCGGATGGGATGAAGCTGTTGTAGGTTTTTGAGAACATTCATCAACGGTCCCCAAATGCAAGGGTGTTGAGTCCTATGGTCTCCCACCCATTCCACGATGAAGCCGCGGAATGGATGGGGCACGGGACTGCAATGGCGGGGACAGTTTCGCCGAACGACAACCGCAGATCCTTCGACTGCGTTCGGCGCAAAGAACGCGCCCAACTTCGCTCAGGATGACAGCGCCGAGTGGGAGGCGCCCAACTTAGTTTACGCGCGAGTTGTAGGGGCCGAGGAGGGCGGGAGGAAGTAGGCGTCGATGGCGCGGTTGACGCTGGCGAGGTCAAGGTAGGGTTTTTTGCCTTCGTAGCGGGCTGACCAGACGATCTGGTTGACGACATCGCGGGGATAGCAGGACCGGAGTTCCTGGCGCAGCGTGCCGTGAATGTAGTTGATGAGGTAATTGACGGCTGACAGGTCGGCGTCGACGCCGTTTTCGCGGGTGACACGGCGCATGATTTCGCGGAACTGATCGTCGGTGACTTCGCCGAGCTTGACCTTGGTCTGGATGCGGCGGAGGAAGGCGGCGTCGCCGAGTTCGGCAGGGTCCATGTTGGAGGCGAAGACGACGAGCATCTCGAAGGGGACTTCGATTTTTTTGCCACCGGCGAGGGTGAGGAAGTCGATGCGGCGGTCGAGGGGCACGACCCAGCGGTTGAGCAGTTCCTCGGGGCGCACGCGCTGGCGGCCGAAGTCGTCGATGATGAGCACACCGTTGTTGGCTTTGAGCTGAATTGGGCCGACATAATACTTGGTGATGGGATTGAAATCGAGGTCGAGCATCTCGGCGGTTAGTTCCCCGCCGACGAGGACGTTGGGGCGTTCGCAGAGGACCCAGCGATCATCGTGAAAATCGGGTTCTTCGTCGGCGACGCGGCGGTGAATGGCGGGATCGAAGATGGTGATGACCTGGCCATCTACTTCAATGCCGTAAGGAAGCCAGACCTTGTCTTCGGCGAGGACACGCGAGAGGGCTTCGGCCATGGTGGTTTTGCCGGTGCCGGCGGGACCGTAGAGAAAGACGGAGGAGCCGGAGTTGAGCGCGGTGCCGAATTTGTCGAGGGTGGATTGGTCGACAACGAGATGCGCAAAGGCGCGGCTGACATCGTTGGGGCGGACGGTAACTTTTTTGACGCTCTGACGGCGGGTTTGCTCGACGTAACTCTCGAGCGTGATGGGGCAAGCGCCGGTGTAGTGGCTCTGGCCAAGGAGTTCCATGGCGCGCGTGCGACCCTGGGAAGTGATGGCGAGCATGGGGATGTTGCCGGTCATGCCGGTGACCTGGCAATGGACCTCAGTGCGCATGCGGAAGAAGAGCTCGTTGGCTACTTCGTAGCAGAGGTGGAGGCGCGTGGAGAGGTCGAGGACGGAGATGGAGCCAGAGAGATAAAGGGTCTTGAGGGCGAGGTCTTCAAGGAAGCCGAGAGGCACGTCGACATCGGCGAGCGACTGCGGCCTGGTGAGAGGGGACGCGATAGACGCTCGTTTGAGGAAGTCCTGCTCTTCAGTGAGGAAGCTCTCCATAGATTTCGACGGTGCGGCTCAGCCGTTGTTGCTACTGTAGCGCGCAGAAAGTGATGGCGCTACCGCTAAGTAGCTGATTTGGCACTTTAGTGGCAGGCGATTTACATCCTTCCTTGCAGGTTTTGGGGAGTTAAGGGAGGGGAAAGCGCCGGTGTTGGGGCGGGGCCGAGGCAGCGAGGCCTTGTTACACTTCATTTGGATCGATTGCGCGGATTGCCAGTGAGAAACCCCTAACAAGAGAAGTGGGAGAAGCGATGACCGTCGTAGAACTCGAGTCGGTGACAAAGGCCTACGAGAGCAAGGTAGCAGTGAGCGAGTTGAGCCTGAAGGTTGAAGGCGGCCAGATGTTTGGGCTACTGGGGCCGAACGGCGCGGGTAAGACGAGCACGATCCGGATGATGATGGGGATAACGATTCCGGATTCAGGGAGCATTCGGCTGTTTGACAAGCCGTTTGATCGCAAGGCGCTGGAGCGGGTGGGGTATCTGCCGGAGGAGCGCGGGCTCTACAAGAAGATGAAGGTGGTGGAGCAGCTGGTTTTTTTTGGGCAGCTTCATGGGCTGGAACCGGGCGAGGCGCGGAAGCGGGCTAAGGCCTGGGCGGAGCGGATGGAGATAGCCGAATCGCTGGACAAGAAGACGGAAGAGCTATCGAAGGGGATGCAGCAGAAGATCCAGTTCATAGCTTCGGTGATGCACGATCCGGGGCTGATCGTGATGGATGAACCGTTCTCGGGGCTTGATCCCGTGAACGCGGTGCTGGTGGAGAAGACGCTACTGGAGCTGAAGGCCGAGGGCCGGGCGATTATTTTTTCGACGCACCGGATGGACCAGGTGGAGAAGCTGTGCGACTCGATTTGCCTGGTGAACAACGGGCGGGCGGTGCTGGCTGGGCGAGTGCGGGAGATCAAGGGGTCGTATGAGCGGAACCGGGTGGTGGTGGAGTTTGAGGGGAGCGCGGAGTTTTTGAAGAGCGAGGAGATAGCGGAGGCGAAGAACTTCAGCGGTCATGCGGAGATCAAGCTGCAGGAACACGGCGACGCGCAGAAGCTGCTGCATGAGGCGGCAGCGATGGCGAAGATTTACCGGTTTGAGCTGGTGGAGCCGTCGCTGGAAGAGATTTTTATCCAGACGGTGGGAGGCAACAAGGAATGAATAACATTTGGTTGATTGCCAAGCGCGAGTATCTGGAGCAGGTGAAGGGCAGGGCGTTCAAGCTGACGACGATTGGGCTTCCGGCGATCTTCGCGGCGATTGTGGGGATATCGTACCTGGCGAACCTGGGGATCGGCGCGAATGAACACCTGGTGGTAGCGTCCGACGATACGGTGCTGGCGAAGGAGATCCAGGCGCGGTTGCTGAGCGACAAGAAGGGCAAGTCGACGGTCGACGTGGTGAAGGCGACAGAGGCGGAGCGGACAGCGATTCTGGAGCAGGTAAGGACGCGGGCCGTGGATGGGTTGTTGTGGGTGGATTCGAAGCCGGGCGCGCTGCCGACGGCGACGTATTACTCGCCATCGTCGGGGGATTTTATTACGGCAGGAGGGCTGAAAGATGCACTGAGCGATGCGCTGATCAAGGAACACCTGACCAGCGCAGGGATGAAGGAGGCGGACGTTGACGCGGTGGTGAAGGGAATTGCGGTCGACACATACCAGGTGAAGAAGGATGGGCAGATGGTGGCGAGCAACGCCATGGCCTCGTTCTGGAAGGGGTATGTGATGGCGATTCTGCTTTCGATGACGACGATGATTTACGGGATGAACGTAGCGCGCTCGGTGATCCAAGAGAAGACGTCAAGGATTTTTGAAGTGATGCTGGCGATTGCCAAGCCGGAAGACATGCTGGCGGGGAAGCTGATTGGCGTGGCTGCTGTGGGGATGACGCAGATAGCGATCTGGCTGGCGACGGGGACCGCGATCTTCATCTCTCCATTGGCAGCGGCGGCGATGACGGGGAACATGAAGATTCACTTCTCGTGGACCGAGGGGATCCTGTTCCCGGTGTATTTCCTGCTGGGGTACTTGCTCTATAGCTCGCTGTTTGCGGGGCTGGCAGCGACGTGCGAGACAGAGCAGGAGCTGCAGATGTATATGCCGCTGGCGGCTGCGCCGACATGGCTGAGCTTTGCAATGATTTTGCTGATCATGAACGACTCGAACTCTGTGTGGTCAGTGCTGGCGTCGCTGTTTCCACCGACTGCGCCGATTGTGATGTTTCTGCGCATGGCTTCTCAGACGCCGCCGCTATGGCAGATTGGCTTGTCGATTGGGCTGATGGTGGTGAGCATCTGGGGCGTGTTGTGGTTCTCGTCGCGGCTGTATCGGGTGGGGATTCTGATGTATGGGAAGCGGGCGACGCTGCCGGAGATATTGCGGTGGGTGAGGTACAGCTAGCCAACCGCTCACTCCGCTAGAATCAGACGGTGAGCGGGAAGCCGAGTCTACGATTCAAGTTTTCGCAGCGGGTGATGCTGGCGGTGATTCCGCCGGTGGTGTGGGTGCTGCTGCGGATAATTGGAATGACTTGGCGGTTTGAAGAGATTGCGGAAGAGGGCGTGGAACCGCTGATTGGGGGCCTGGGGGCGGGGGCGGAGATCTTCTGCTTCTGGCACCAGTGCGTGCTGCCGTGCGCGGTGTACTACAGGAAGACGGGCGCGACGATCCTGATCAGTCAGAGCTTCGATGGAGAGCTGATTACGCGGATTCTGGGGTTGCTCGGATTTCATGCGGTGCGGGGGTCGAGCTCACGGGGCGCGCGCGAGGGGCTGGTGGGGCTAAAGGACGTGATTGAGAGCGGCAGGCCGGCGATCTTTACGGCGGATGGTCCGAGAGGGCCGATTTACCAAACGAAAATGGGGCCGATCAAGCTGGCGCAGATGACGGGCGCGCGGATTGGCGCGTTTCACCTGCAGCCGGAGCGGGCGTGGGTGATGGGGTCGTGGGATAGATTTTTGGTGCCGAAGCCGTTTACGCGGATCGTGGTGAGTTGGGCGCGATGGACTGTGGTGCCGGCAGATCTTGCGGCGGAGGAGTTTGAGCCGAAGCGGGTGGAGTTGAATGAGGCGATTGAGCGGGCGCGGGTAAGGGCGATGGAGCATCTGGAGAGGGCGCGGGGATGAGCGGGGACACGACACAGGGACTGCGGGTTGCGGATTTTGATTTTGAACTGCCCGAGGAACTGATTGCGCAGGAGCCGCCGGAAGTGCGCGGGGCGAGCCGGATGCTGGTGGTGGATCGGGCGAAATCGGAAGTGAAAGACAGTTGGTTTCGGGATTTGCCGGCGGAGCTGCGCGCGGGGGATTTGCTGGTGCTGAATGACACGCGGGTGATTCCGGCGCGGCTGTATGCGCGGCGGACGACGGTGCGTGAAAGGCAGGAGGCGACGGGGCTGATTGAGGTGTTGCTGACGGAGCCTGCGGGTGAGGGCGAGTGGCGCGCGCTGGTGAGGCCGGGGAAAAAGGTGGGGGTGGGGGATAGGCTGGCGTTTGCGTCGGCGGCGGGGACTGTGGAGCTTGAGGCCGATGTGCTGGAGCGCGGGGAGTTTGGGGAAAGGCTGCTGGGTTTCAAGCCGGTGGAGGATTTCTTTGGGGTGCTGGAGCGGATCGGGCACATGCCGCTGCCGCCGTATATTCGACGCGAGGATGCGGGTGAAGATCGTGCGCGGTACCAGACGGTTTTTGCAGAGGAGCGGGGATCGGTGGCTGCGCCGACGGCGGGGTTGCATTTTACTGAAGAGATGATCGGCGGGCTGGCGGCGATGGGTGTGGAGACGGCGCGGGTAACGCTGCACGTGGGGTTGGGGACGTTTGCGCCGCTGCGGGTGGAGCGGGTGGATGAAGTGAAGCTGCACAGGGAGCGGTATGCGATCTCGGCGGAGGCGGCCGAGGCTGTAAGTCGGGCGCGACGCGAGGGGCGGCGGATTGTGGCGGTGGGGACGACGGTGGTGCGGACACTGGAGAGCGCGGCGGCGCGGGCTTCGCAAGAAAAGATTGGCAGCGGGGTGACTGAGCCGGACGAGATTCAAGAGGGCGGTGGGACGACGGAGATTTTTATTTCGCCGGGATTTGAATTCAAGGTTGTGGGTGCGATGCTGACGAACTTTCATCTGCCGCAGTCGAGCTTGCTAATGCTGGTGAGCGCGTTTGCTGGGCGGGAGCGGGTGTTGGCGGCGTACAGGCACGCGGTGGAGCAGGGGTATAGGTTCTTCAGCTATGGGGATTGCATGTTTGTCTCGTAGTTCGCAGTTCACAGTTCGTAGTTCACAGTTCGCCGTGGACAGTGGACGCCGAACCCCGAACGGTCGGCCCTTGTGATTGCACGGGGCGTGGTTTTCCTTGCACAGGGCGGGGTGGGGTTCAATGACTCCCCGGTCTCAAATGCGAGACCCGGGGCACCCGGCACCCAGCGACGCCAGCGCCTACTCAACTAGCCGCTTGTCGATGGGAAACCGTTCGGGGCTGTGGATGACGAACTCTGAGAAGTCCGGGTGCAGGGGATTCAACAGATAGTTGAACTCGCCGGGGATAATTGCGCTCGGAATGCGCAAAGCCGCCGACTCGCGCGAAGCAAGCCACTCGTCGCCGATGATCTGCAAGCGCCTCGGGGGTGGATCAGCGCGCCAGTTCTTTGGCAGACGGCTCAGGTCGAGATGATTAACATGAGATTCCTTGATATCAAGGCGAAAGACCGTGTATTTCGAGAGCACCGAAGAGGAACCAAGATGGACCAGAATCTCGGCCAGCGCGAGCGCTCGAGACTCTGCCGTATAGATTGCGGGCTTTCCAGGGGAGTTCCATCGGCCGCCGTAGAGTCGTGCGCCTTCACCGTCGAATGCATTTTTTGCGTGCTTTTGCTTGACGATTCGCCATACCGAAATCAAGAGAAGACACCGTATTCAAGGCGCCCGATCAGATTCTCAACCTCTCTGGCGCCAACTTCGGTGCGTGCATATTGAAGCGGCGCCTGATTCTCGATTGCTCGCTTGGGCGTTGAGAGCCACTGAACCGCGGCGGGGATGTCACCTTCGAAGAGCGCTACGGTCTTCTCGAAGATCGAAGCGAGGCGCAGGAGCCTTTCCGACTCGTCAGGCGCCAGTCTTCCAGCGGCCCTGCGACGGGCCAGTGTGCGCTCAGGAATGCCGACGGTCTGTGCCAAAACGGCTGGGCTCACGCCGAAATTTTCCGCGAAGGTCGTGAGCGACTTGTATGGAAAACCTCGCATCACGCCACGGATTCGTTCGGACACGCCGAGCGCGGGCAGCCCCATGCTTTCACCGGGCCGCGTGAAGCGTATGGTCTTTGCGGTGAGGTTGGCTGAGCGGAGAGCTTTGGCGGGCGATGCCATAGGCTTGATGATAGTTCTTGGATTGACAGAATGTCAAAATGTAGATGCCATTTGGCAGTCGTTCCGAAGCGTTGGGTGGAGCAGGCTTGATTGTCTCCCAGGTCTGAGAATCCAGACCTGGGGCACCCGGCACCAGGGGTTCTTCCACTCCCACCCTAGCGACAAAAACAAGTACGTCGCGAGGGTGGGGCACCCGACATATTTATTCGGTTGTGGCGCGCTGATAAACTCGGAACCGTGACTGAGCAAACGAACCAAACTGTTTCCCCGAGCCGGCCTGTGTTTCTGCTGGATACGATGTCGTTTATTTTTCGCGCGTATCACGCGATGCAGCGGAGCCGGCCGATGTCGAATCGGGATGGGCTGCCGACGGCGGCGATCTATGTGTTTGTGAACATGATCAAGAAGCTGCGGCAGGATTTTGCGCCGGTGTATTTTGCGGCGGTGTTCGACGTGAGCGGGGCGGTGTTTCGCGACGAGCGGGCGAAGACGATGGGGCCGCTGCGCAAGTGGGACGCGAAGACGCAGAGTTTTCAGGATGTGAGTTACGAGGGGTACAAGGCGAATCGGGAGGCGATGCCGGAGGATCTGCGGCGGCAGATTCCGTATATTCGGCGGGCGCTGGAGGCGCTGAGGATTCCGATTCTGGAGGCGGAGGGGTTTGAGGCGGACGACGTGATCGGCACGCTGGCGCGGCAGGCGGCGGAGCAGGAGCACGAGGTGTTCATCGTGAGCGGCGACAAGGACATGATGCAGTTGGTGACGCCGCGGGTGAAGGTGCTGAATCCGCAGAAGGACAACCTGGTGCTCGACCCGGAGAAGGTGACGGAGGTGCTGGGCGTGCCGCCGGACAAGGTGGTGGACGTGATGGCGCTGCGGGGCGACTCAGTGGACAACGTGCCGGGCGCGCCGGGGATTGGCGACAAGGGAAGCGTGGAGCTGATCAAGGAATTTGGCAGCGTGGAGGCGGTGCTGGACCGCGCGGTCGAGGTGAAGCGCAAGAGCTATCGCGAGTCGCTGGAGCAGAACCGGGATGCGGTGCTGTTGTCGAAGGAGTTGGTGACGATTGACTGCCATGTTCCGCTGGCGCTTGACCTGGAAGGGATGAAGACGCAGACGCCGGATCTGGAGGCGTGCAGGGAGCTGTTTACGGAGCTGGAATTCACGTCGATGCTGCGGGAAATTGGTGCAGGGCCGGCGGAGGGCGGGGTTTCGGTTGAGTTGATTGAAGAGCCAACGGCGGAGCAGGCGGCGGCTTTTTATGCAGCGGCGCGGGCGAATGGGTTTGCGTTTGCGCTGGAGACGGCGGGGATGGTGGTCGAGGAGAGTGAGGACGCGCCGCAGGGGAATTTGTCGTTGTTGGATGTGGCGGAGGCGGTGGAGCGGAAGGCGCGGGCAGCGGTGGGGTTGTGCGCGGAGACGGGAAAGGGGTTGACGCTGTCGCTGACGGCGGAGTTGCGCGGGTTGCTGGAAGACGAGGCGGTTCCGAAGCAGGTGCACGACTGGAAACAGGCACTGCACGCGCTGAAGGGGCAGGGCGTGACGCTGCGTGGTGCGGTGGACGACACGATGCTGCTTTCGTATGCGCTGAACCCGACGCACACGACGCAGTCGATTGCGGATGTGGCGGCGCGGAATGGGCAGGCTGCGGCGACGACGCCGGCTGCTGCGGCACTGGCGGTGAGGGCGATGACGCCGACGCTGAAGGCTGATGTTGAGAAGGCGGGCGTGGAGCGGGTGTACAAGGAGATCGATCTGCCGCTGGCGCCGGTGCTTTACCGCATGGAAGAGGCTGGGGTACGGATCGATCTGGGCGTGCTGGACGGGCTGTCGAAGCGGTTTGCGTTGGAGCTCGAGCGGGTGGGCGAGAGGATTTTTGAGCTGGCGGGACGGCGGTTCAACATCAACTCGCCGAAGCAACTTGGCGAGGTGCTGTTCAACGAGATGGGGCTGGCGGCTCCGGCGGCGCGGGGAAAGAGCAAGAACGTATCGACGGCGCAGGATGTGTTGGAGGTGCTGGCCGAACAGCATGAAGCGCCGCGGCTGGTGCTGGAGTTCAGGCATCTGTCGAAGTTGAAGGGGACGTACATCGATGCGCTGCCGGCGCTGGCGGATGCGGATTCGCGGGTGCATACGACGTTTCAGGCGGCGGCGACGGCGACGGGGAGATTGTCGTCGATTAATCCGAATTTGCAGAATATTCCGATCCGCACGGAGCTGGGGCGGGAGATACGCGCGGCGTTTACGGCTGCGCCGGGGACGCAGTTGCTGAGTGCGGATTACTCGCAGATTGAGCTGAGGCTGCTGGCGCATTTCTCTCACGATCCGCTGCTGGTGGGGGCGTATCGCAACAACGAGGACATCCATACGCTTACCGCGAGCGAGGTTTTTGGCGAGCCGGCGGAGACGATGAGCAAGGAGACGCGCGGGCGGGCGAAGGCGGTGAACTTCGGGATTGTGTACGGGATTTCAGCGTTTGGGCTGGCGGCGCAGTTGGGGATTCCGCAGCAGGAGGCGCGGGCTTACATCGATAAATACTTTGCGCGGTATGTGGGGGTGAAGGAGTTTATTGAGAAGACGCTCGAAGAGACGCGCAAGACGGGGAGTGTGCGGACGATGTTTGGGAGGGTGCGGCCGATTCCGGATATTGAGAGCCGCAACCAGAACCAGAGAGGNNCTGAAGACGCGGATGGTGCTGCAGGTGCACGACGAGCTGCTGTTTGAGGTTCCGGTAGAAGAGACCTCGGAAGTGGAAGAGCTGGTGCGGACGGAGATGGAGGGCGTGGTGGCGCTGGATGTGCCGCTGGTGGCGGACCTGGGGTTTGGGGAGAATTGGCGGGATTTGTGAGGGGTGCGTGGTGCGGTAATTGGTGTTTCCCAGGTCTCAGAAGCGAGACCTGGAGCACCCTTGGGGTTTGGGGAGCTGGCAGGATTTGTTGGGGGCGCGAAAAACGAGTGATGTGATCGGGGGTTGAATTCAATGATCCCACCCTAAACGCAAAGGACGCGTTTAGGATGGGGCACCCTGGGTGTTTGGGGGAGCTGGCGGGATGTGTGGGGCTACATGCCGGGGTGGGCGAGGCTGTTGGTGATGGGGATGAGTTCGAGGTAGACCTGGCGGGGGAGATTGGTTTGCCAGTGGCCGGTGAGGTGGCCGGCGAGGGAGAAGCCGAGGAAGATGGCGAGGACGAGGGCGGCGACTGCACCGGAGGGCAGTGCGCGGTGGCGCCAGCGAGCGGCCGGGGTGGTTTGCTTGAGGGGTGACAGGGCGAAGGCGAGGGCGTCCTGGGCGGGGCAGGCGGCGATACATTCCATGCAGCCGGTACATTCAACGGAACGAATCTGGACGAGGTGGTCGACGGCGAGGCCGGCGGGGCAGGCGCGGGCGCACTTGGCGCAGTCGATGCAAGCTTCGGCGTCGCGGCGGATTTTGACGGGGCTGAGGAATGAGACCAGGCCCATGAGCGCGCCGTAGGGGCAGAGATAGCGGCACCAGAAGTTCTGCACGACCAACGAGAGAACAACGAGGAAGACGAGGACGACACCGGCGGTGAGGCTGATGTCGCGGAAGAAGTTGAGCATTTTGACGTCGGCGAGGAGGCCGTAGGGCGACTGGAGGAAGCTGGAGAGTTCCTGTGCGGACATGGAGCCGATGATGAAGACGAAGAAGGCGAGCAGCAGGTACTTGAGGCTGCGCAGGGGCATGTCGAGCCAGATGGGTAGACGCAGATTGCGGGTGAAGAGGCGGCGGCCGAGATGCCAGAGGAACTCAGAGAAGGCGCCGACGGGGCAAAGCCAAGAGCAGAAGGCTTTTTTGAGGAAGAGGCTCATGAGGACGAACGCGGCGAAGAGCAGCAGGGCCGCGGGGTGGATGACGGGGATGTGGCCGGTGGCGAGGAAGTATTTGAAGTTCATGAGGCCGGCGATGGGGAGCCAACCTTCGACGCCGGCGGGGCGATCGACGTAGAAGCCGGAGCCGCCGCGCTCAAAGTACCGGACCCAGAGGAAGAACTGGAGGCCGAGCCAGGCGTTGAGGAGGATGAAGGCACCCTGGACGGAGTGGCGGATGAGCTGGGAGCGGTCGGGGGTGGCGCGGCGAATGAGCTTCTTCTTTGGGAGGGTCGGCGCGGGGATGGGGGCTGCGGCCATGGGATACGTCCTATGGCCTGAGGCTAGCGGGTAGGCGGCTGCGAAGATGTGATTTAGATCACGCGGAGGGGGCTAGATACGTGGGACAGTGAGGCTGTGGGTCCGGCTGCGCTTAAGAGGAGCACGAGTGAAGTCTTCACATCACATTTTGTATAGCGTGGCGGCGGCATCCAAGTGGATTGAATCGGTAACCGGGCCTGAAGCATCGATCAGGGGAGATTCAGAACTGACCGAGGGAGAGAAGGGAAGCCATGTTTAACGTCTTAACGATTGCCAGGGAGTATGGGAGCGGGGGGTCCGATATTGGGCGCAAGGTTGCGGAGATACTCGGATGGGAGTGCATCGACAAGCAGATCATCGAGCAGGTGGCTGCGATGGGCAAAGTGGATCCTGCGTGGGCGGCCAAGGCAGACGAACGCGCCATCCAGTGGTGGGAGCGGGTGTTGAAGAGTTTTCGGCAGGGGACGCCGGAGACTTATGCAGGGGATGAGGGCAGCGTGGCTGTCGATCGCGACATGGTGCAATTATTGACCGAACGCGTGATTCACGAGGCAGCGAAGGTGGGCAATTGCGTGATCATCGGGCGGAGTGCGCAGTGCATTCTTCGGCATCAACCCAAGGTGCTGCGGATGCTGGTCTACGGTCCGCTGAAGGAGAAACTGGTGCGGATGAAGGAACGGCACCCCGGAGAGAAGAATCTTGAGGCGCTGCTGCGGCGCAAGGACTCGGAGCGCCTGCACTATGCTCGCTACTACTATGACTGCGATTCCGCGGACCCACGGCTCTACCACATCACGATAAACAGCACGCTGGGCATCGATAACTGCGCGGGGATTATGGCGGGGATTATTCGGGGATCGTGAACGGGGCGGCCTGTTCAGTTTTACTGGCTGGCACATGCGGACCGATCCCACCCTAGCCGCAAGGACACAAACGCGGCGAGGGTGGGGCACCCATTTCTCGCTGTGATTCGCTTTTGCTAGATGCCGAGTTCGGTGCGGATGGCGTTGGCGATGGAATCGGCGTGGTGGTACATGGCGGATTCGCTTTCGGCTTCGATCATGACGCGGGCGAGGGCCTCAGTGCCGGAGTAGCGGATGACAACGCGGCCGGAGTCGCGGAGGTCGTCTTCGGCGGCTTTGATGGAGGCGGCGACAGCGGGGATGGTGTCGAGGGGCTTCTTTTCGCGAACCTTGATGTTGACGATGACCTGGGGGAAGACCTTGAGGTCGGCGGTGAGCTCGTCGATGGTGTGGCCGGAGCGGGCGATCAGATCCAGAACAACAAGCGCGGTGAGCAAGCCATCGCCGGTGGTGGCGAGGTGGGGGAAGAGGATGTGGCCGGACTGCTCGCCGCCAAGGGCAGCGTTGTTGGCCTGCATCTGCTCAAGGACATAGCGGTCGCCGACGGGGGCGCGGAGCATGCGGATGCGGGAGCGCTTTAGGGCGGCTTCGAGGCCCATGTTGGACATGGTGGTGGCAACGACGAGGTCGCCGGTGAGCAGGCCGCGGGCCTTGAGGTCGCGGGCAGCGACGAGCAGGATGGCGTCGCCGTTGATGACGTTGTTGTGCGCGCCGGAGAGCATGCAGCGGTCAGCGTCGCCGTCGAATGTAAGGCCGAGATGTGCACCGCGGGCTTGTGTTTCGGCGGCGACATGATGGGGGTGGAGCGCGCCGCAGCCGTCGTTGATGTTGCGGCCATCGGGTGAGACGTGGAGCAGGGTGACATCGCCACCGAGGCGGTGAAATAGCTGGGGCGCGATGGAGGAGGCGGCTCCGTTGGCGCAGTCGGCGACGATGCGGAGGCCGGCGAGAGAGAGGCGGGGAACGCACTTGAGCAGGAACTGAATGTAGTCGGCCTGGAGAGCGGGGTTGTCTTCAACGGGAGGAAGCGAAGCGGGATCGGGGGCCTGAATTTGTGAGGCGTGGTGGAGGATCTCGTCCTCCATGGCGAGTTCGACTGAGTCGGCGAGCTTGAAGCCGTCAGCGCCGAAGAGCTTGATGCCGTTGTCATGCCAGGGATTGTGAGAGGCGGAGATGACGACGCCGGCCTGGAAGCCATGGGTGCGGGCGAGGAAGGCAACGGCGGGGGTGGGAACGATGCCTGCGGACTGGATGGTGGCACCGGCGGCGCGGAGGCCGGCGGCGAGGGTAGCGGCGATCCAGGGGCTGGACTCGCGAGTATCGCGGCCGAGGAGGACGGCTGGCCGGCCGGCTGATGAAGGGAGCGAGTGACCGAGAGCGAGGCCGACGGCGTAGACCGTTGTGGGGTCGAGGGGATATTCGCCGGCGACGGCGCGGATGCCGTCGGTGCCGAAGAGTTTGCGCGTGCGAGGGGCGGTCATAGGGTCCTTTGGGGGGAAGGAGATGAAGCTGGCTGGGTGGCCGGAATTGCGGAGTTGGCCCAAACATTAAGGATAACGCAGCACACTGAAATACTGGGAAGCGGGCATTCTTCATCCCGTGTCTTCCGTCGCGGCGGACGAGCCATGGTGCACCCGGCAGATGGCGCTATAGGATTTGGGGCAAGACCAGGGATTCTACTTATTGTGGTGACTCCGAAGTTCATTGAAGAACAACCGCAGATCCCCTTCGGCGTCGCTCAGGGCAGGCTTTCGACTCACCACCCCCAAACTGAAGTGCGTTTGGGGCCCCTTTCGCTCAGGATGACAGGCTGTTTTGTGTTATGAACTTTAGGGACAGGACCCTGGCGACAAAAACAAAGGCGTCGCGAGGGTGGGGCACCCATCATTGGTACAACTCCAAGCGGTCATGGACCTAGCGAGCGCCCCCTGCATGCAATGCCGGATACGTCTGAATTTCCAGATCGATGCTGGCGATCTCGGCCCCGCATTCACGTTGATGGCTCCGTGTGCACTGGCATAGCTCTGTAAAGCGGATGTGCCCGCTCTGGCTCAGTTCAAGACCCGCTGCGATCAGCACGCTGTAGATGTCCACGCACGCCTGCCGTTCAAACTCAAACAGCATATTCACTGTGCCGGAATCGTTTGCCCCCCGGCTCAGTACCCATCCTCCGCACCCGAGAATCGCGCCCGTCAGCACTGGCACAAGTCGCGCAGGGTCGTCCGTGCTCACAGCCTTCATTTGCATCGCCCATGGAATGCTGATGATCTGCTCGCCATCCCGGTCCGGCATCTCGTGCCTCACACCTCTCATATCGGAGACTGCCCGTGCAGCATAACTCTGTGCAGCTCTAGCACGGCCGCTGCCCGTCTTTGAAACATCCCGGCTGAATCCGCAGCTCCACGCCTGCCTTGAAGGTAATTGGAGCACCGCACTCGCATTGAGCCGCCTCCCAGCATCCACCCTCATCCCTGGATTCCCCGCCGCACCTCCTGCCTCATCGTGTAGTTTGAAAAGAACTATGATCGTCGGCACCGGCATCGACCTGGTCGAAATTGACCGCATCCATCACGCCATCCAGCGGTTCGGACCGCGCTTTCTCAATCGCGTCTACACGTCAGCGGAGCAGGCTTACTGCCTGCGCAAGCGCAAATCTGCTGAGAGCTTTGCCGCCAGATTTGCAGCCAAGGAAGCCGGCGCCAAGGCACTCGGCACTGGCATAAGCTTTGGTGTGTCCTGGCTCGAATTCGAAGTGGTCCGCGAATTCTCCGGCCGGCCCATCCTTCGCTTCCATGGCCGCGCCGCCCAAATTGCCGCCCGGCTCGGCGTCGCCCGCGCCGCACTCTCCCTCACTCACACCGGGGCCCTCGCGCAGGCCAGTGTCGTCCTCGAAGACTGAACCGCACGACTGTACCACCCTGCACGCAGGGAGCAACTTCCCCAAGTGTGCCGGGAAACGCCACCCACCAGATGCCAACTGCGGCAGTGGTGGCGTCTGGTATCCTCAAAGCGAAGTCTTTCAGCCCGTTACCGCAAGGGGAGCCCCGTGCCGAGCCGCAAAGATATCCAATGGTCGCAGTTACGAGTGGGAGCCTTGGTCCTCGTAGCCATGGCTGTGCTCGTCGGGCTCGTCTTCCTCATGACCGGTTCCACCGGCGGTCCCTTTACCCACAAGCCCAAGTTCCGCGCGTACTTCAATAACGCCGCCGGCGTCAAGGTCGGCGCACCGGTCACGCTTGAAGGCGTCACCATCGGCAACGTCAGCAACATCCGCATCGTCCCCGAGCGCAACCCCGATCCCGTCGAGGCTACCATGGAGGTCAGCCCCAAGTATCTATACGCCCTCCACACTGACTCGACCGCCGCCATCGCCCAGGCCGGCGTTCTCGGAGACAGCTACGTCGATATCAGCTCTGAGAAAGCCACCGGCCCCCAGCCTAAAGAAGGTTCCGAACTCCGCTCCGCCGGCGCACCAAGCATCGAAGACGTCATCCGCAACAGCGACGTCTCCCTCGATAGTCTCAACGCTCTGATGCACAAAGTCAGCGTCCTGGTCGACACCCTCAACTCCAAAAACGGCACCGCCGGCAAATTCATCAACGATCCCGGCCTCTACGACAAGATCAGCAAGATCGCCGACAACCTCGACGTCATCACCGAAGACATGGCCCAGGGAAAGGGATCTCTCGGTAAGCTGGTCGCCGACGACACTCTCTACACCCGCGCCAACTCGGCCGTCGACGGCCTCAACAATATCGTCGCCGACCTCAACGCCGGCAAGGGCACAGCGGGCAAGCTACTCAAGGACGACACCCTCTACAACAACCTCAATGCCACCGTTAAGAACACAAACGAAATCGTCGCCGACATCAACGCCGGCAAGGGATCCCTGGGCAAACTCGCGAAGGACGAAGCCTTTGCCAAGCGGCTCGACGATACCGTCACCCGCCTCGATGAACTCCTCAGCGGTATGCAGGAGGGCAAAGGCACCCTCGGCCAGTTGGTCGTCAACCGCTCCCTGTACGACCACGTCGACCAGACCATGGACCAGTCGCAGCAACTGGTCAAGGCCATCCGCGAAGACCCCAAGAAGTACTTCGTCATCCGCTTGAAGATGTTCTAAAGCCGCGCTCCGCGAACTTTCCCCCTCTCGCCTGCGTACTCCAGGGCATCGGAGGTCTTTTTTGCCAAAACGAATTCCTGCCCTCTTTCTCTTCGCCCTTGGCCTGGCTGCGCTCGCCTTCGTCTGGGTCGCGCCCCCCGCTCCGCTCAATGTCCACGCCGCCCAGGACAACCAGCCTGTCTACAATGCCAAGGGCCAGCTTCAACTCCCCGCCAACTACCGCGAATGGATCTACCTCTCCACAGGTATGGACATGAACTACACTCCGAGCGCCAGTCAGGTCGCCGGCCAATCTTCATTCGACAACGTCTTTGTCAACCCCGAGGCCTGGCGCAGCTTCCAATCCACTGGCACATGGCCCGACAAGACCATGCTCGTGCTCGAAGGCCGCCGAGCCAGCAGCGTTGGCTCCATCAACCGCTCGGGCCACTATCAATCCGCCATCCGCACTGGCCTTGAAGTCCACATCAAGGACACCAAACGTTTCCCCGCTGAGCAATACCCCGGCGGATGGGCCTTCTTCAGCTTCGACGACGGAAATGACGGCAGCCTCTTTCTGCCCAGGGCCGACTGCTACACATGCCACCAGCAGCATGCCGCCGCCGACACCACATTCGTGCAGTTCTACCCCACGCTCCTGCCCATCGCCACCAGCAAACACACCCTCTCGGCCGCCTACCTCGCTGAAGAAGCCGCCCGCCACTGATTCCGCTTTCCCATGATGGGCGCTCGCACTTGCATGAATATGGGTGCCCCACCCTCGCGACGTTTCAGTTTTTGTCGCCAGGGCGGGATACGAAACACTCCATCGAAACCACGGACGTCAGTATCGAGCATCCTGGCTTTGCCGGGTGCCCCATCCTTCGCCTCTTTGTAGAAACGAATACGTCGCGAGGGTGGGGCACCCACGGTGTGTGGGCGGGTGAAGAGTGGGAAGGCTGGCGGGTTGAGAGTATGGTCTCCCACCCTTCGCCAGTGAAGAGGCGAAGGATGGGGCACCCTCAGATTATTGGTGGATCAGAGGTAGGTACCCGGGCGTTGAAAAGACTGCGAATTAGCTGGTGTGCGGGGTATTAGGGGGTGTAGTGTCGCTGCAACCGGGCCCCCAAAATCCAAATTCCGGTCTACAAAGATAGGACCAAGAACATGCGCAAAATCTGTCGAGTGATGCCCGTCATGTCTCTGCTCTGCCTCTGGGCTCTCGCCATACCTTCCCGTGCGGACACGCTATGGACGCTCTCCAATGTTGTATTTAACGATGGCACCGTGGCGTCGGGATCATTTGTAGTGCCCACGGGCAGTCCCTTGGCTTGCCCGGCAGTTTCGTATGGCCCCATTTACTGTCTCCCCGGGCTGGTTTCTTCGTTCGGCGGGGTTACGCAAGTGGGTAACCCGACCAACTGGACGATCACGACGACGCCGGGGAGCTCCGTTACTTCGGCACAGAGTTTTGTGGGTTCCGGCGTCATCGCACCAGGGGCAACGTCGGCCATCGAGATTGGCGGGACCTGGTACAACACGGGAACGGCTCCTGAGTCCCTGGCGACTTACTACCCGGAGTACGATGTGCCGGGCCTCGGCGAAGTCGGATCCTATGTAGAGTTCATCAATTCCGCTGCGTGCGTAAATGATCCGAACCAGTTGGGTTGCTCTGTATTGCTACTTACCTTCCCCGTGAGTGCGCTGCCAGACCTTGGGCCGGGCTCGCCAGCGACCGTAATCGACATCTGCACCCAGGCCTATGACCCTGCCACCTGTGGCAACGGGACAGTCAGCAGCCTATCTGCCAATGGAGGCGATCAGATTGCGTATGCCGATCCCGGAGAGCTGATTGGCACGTATGTCTCTCCAGTTACTACGACACCGGAGCCTGGCACGGATGTGCTGATGCTGACCGGCTTGGGGCTTTTGGGATTGATGATGGCGAGACGGCCGGCGGCCAAAATCTGACCGGTTACAAATGAGGACGCCGCAGGTGCGGACAGTCATGGTCTCCCACCCTTCGCCAGAGAAGAGGCGAAGTATGGGGCACCAAGTCATCTGGATGGGTCGGGCTATCTCTTCTTTTTAGGTTTCGCGGGGGATGCGGGAGGGTGTGAGGGGGAATCGGAACGGGTGGCGGATTCGACGCGGGAGTTGAAGGAGCCGTCGGCGAGGCGGGTGGTGAGGATGTCGCCGGATGCGAGCTGGGCGGTGGAGCGGATGAGGGAGCCGTCGGCGGAGAGGACGAGGGCGTAGCCGCGGTCGAGGACGGAGAGCGGGGAGAGCGAGTGGAGGCGCGCGTCGAGGGAGCTGAGGGCGGCGGCGGAGGTGTGGATGAGGCGCTCGGTGGAGCGGTCGAGGTGAGTGCGGCAGGCGAGCAGGCGCTCTCGGGCCTGGGCGAGGGCCTGGCGTGGATCGTGGCGGAGGACGGAGGCGGCGAACTCTGCGACGCGGGACTGGTGCAGGCGAAGAGTGCGGTCGAGAGCGGTGTCGAGGCGCTGGGAGAGATCGTCAACGCGCTGTGCGGAGCGATGGAGGAGCGTGGAGACGCGGCTCTCGGCGCGACTGATGGGCAGGCGGGTGAGGCGCTGGCGTGCCTGGAGGAGCTGGAAGCGTGCCGCGCGGTCGAGGCGATGCTCGTAGGTGGCAAGGTGCTCGGCGATCTTGTGCTGGGCCTCGGTGATGAGCTCAGCGGCGGCAGAAGGTGTTGGGGCGCGCAGGTCGGCGGCGAAGTCGGCGATGGTGAAGTCTGTTTCGTGGCCGATGGCGGAGACGACGGGAAGCTTGCTGGAGGCTATCGCACGGGCGACGCGCTCGCTGTTGAAGGCGGCCAAGTCTTCGAGCGATCCGCCGCCGCGGGCGAGGACGATGAGGTCGACCTGAGGCGTACCGTGGAGTGCTGCATTGTTCAGGTGATTGAGGGCGGCTTCGATTTCGGCGGGGGCTTGCTCGCCCTGGACCGAAACGGGGACAAGGAGCACGCTGAGGCCGGAGTGGCGGCGGGCGACGATGTTGAGGAAGTCGCGAATCACGGCACCTGTGGGCGAGGTGACGATGCCGACGGTGCGGGGGAATGCGGGGAGCGGGCGCTTGCGGGCGGCGTCGAAGAGGCCCTCGGCCTTGAGGCGCTCCTTGAGCTGCTCGAAGGCGAGCTGGAGGGAGCCAGCGCCGACGGGCTGCATGGTTTCGGCAACGAGCTGGAGCTGGCCGCGCTGTTCGTAGACACTGACGCGGCCGCGAACGAGGATGTGTAGGCCGTCTTCGGGGCGAAAGCGGAGGAGCATGGCCTGGCGGCGAAAGAGGACGATGGGGAGCTGGGCGTCAGCATCCTTGAGCGTGAAGTAGAGGTGGCCGGATGGGGCAGGACGGTAGTTGGAGATTTCTCCTTCGACCCAGACGTCGCCGTACTGCTCCTCGACGAGTTCGCGGACCTGGGAGACGAGCTCGCGGACGGGCCAGATGCGTCGTGGCTGGTGCGGCTCTTCGAATGAAAGGTCAAGCTGCGGCGCGAATGGGTCGGAAGGGATCACCAAGAGCAGTTTACTCGGCGAGGCAGCGGTTGGGGGCGAATTGGGCCATCCCCAGGCGCGTGGTTCTCTTGCATTGAAACCAGGTTCATGACTGCATTCCCATCCTTTCCGCGGTGAAGCTGCGGAAAGGATGGGGCACGGACATCGATAGAATTAAGCGGTCGGGGATTTAGTGCCACAAGGATCTAGTGCCACAAGCAGGAGAGGGGAGCGGCAAAGAGGCGGCGGCCGAAGGGAACTATTGTTTCTCCGTCGTAGAGGACAAGTCCCAGCTTGAAGTCATCGCCACATGCTGCGAGCATCTTGCGAAGACCTTTGAAGTCGCTTGTATTCACGGTGGCGCTTGCCTTGACCTCGATTCCGATCAAGGCGCCAGAACCGTCCTCGACGACGATATCCACTTCATCCTGATCTTTGTCGCGATAGTGATAGAGGCTGCAACGGTTCTCTGTCCAGGAAACCTGTTTGAGCAATTCGGAAAAGACAAATGTCTCCAGCAGTCTGCCGAAGATGGCTCGGTTTGCCGCGAGGCGCGCTGCGGTAATTCCCAAAAGCGCTGCGAGGAGGCCTGAATCGAGGAAGTGGATTTTGGGTGTCTTTATCAGACGGCTCAGATGATTGCGAAACCATGGTTCAATGCGGCGAACCAGGAACAACTGCTCGAGGATGGCTACGTACCTGCGTGTCGTCTTGTCGTCCAACCCAATTTGGCCGCCTACCTGGGTGAAGTTGGCAAGTTGTCCGGAGTACTCGGCGAGCACGCGGAGCAGGCGGGGCACTTGATCAAGTTTCTCGATCTCGGCAATATCGCGCACGTCCCGCTCGACAATGGCGCGGATGTAGCCACGAGCCCATGCCTGACGCCTTTCCGGACGTTTGCGCCGCAGCATCTCCGGGTACCCGCCAGCCAGTACGGCATCAACGAGATCCCCGCCCAGAATGACGCCTGGCGGTTTGCTGACTTTCCCTTTCAATGCAGACTTCAGAAACGCCGGCCTGTGGCCTGCGATCTCTGCCAGGGAGAGAGGAAGCAAGCTGACGATCTCCATGCGTCCAGCCAGGCTCTCCGAGACGCGGGGAATGGCGAGGAGATTGGCTGATCCGGTGAGGAGGAACCTGCCGGGGCGCCTGTCCTGGTCGACGGACCTCTTGATGGAGCGGAGAAGATCGGGCGCTCTCTGGACCTCGTCGAGCGCCGATTTGTGGAGACCGCGGATGAGTCCGGCGGGATCGCTTCTTGCCGATGCCAGAACGGTGTCGTCGTCCAGGGTAAGGAATTCGCGGTTCCCCGCAACCAGATCGCGGATGAGAGTGGTCTTTCCGCACTGACGGGGGCCGGTGATCATGACCACTGGAGTATCCTTCATTGCGGTCGCCACGATTGCTGTCACAAATCTTGGATAAAGGGAATTCATGGGTTCAGGCATCTCGAAGAATCTCTCGTCCAATCCGGATTATACTCCAGGCCAGTTCGGAGTATAGGTTAGTCCAATCCGGATTTGATGTTCGTCTGATTCGGAGTATTGGATCGTCTAATCCGGAGTGAATGTACGTCCAATCCGGAGTGTAGGCTCGTCTGATCCGGATTGTAATATCGTCTAATCCGGAATTAAAGGCCGGGGCAGAAAGGCCGCAATCTTGAGACAGCGGGCTACGGCCGCTGATTGCGATTGGCCGCAAGAGGGGGACCCCGGATGCGAGGGCACCCGATGGATTGGGTTAGCGGTTGACGATGAGGGAGCGGAGTTCGGCGGTGAGGGATTCGAGCTGCGGGGCGGAGGCGGAGTCGGGCGGGGCAGAGTAGTGTTGCTCGAGCTGGCGGGCAAGGTCGGTGCCGCGGGCGAGGCGGAATGTTCCGAGGACGCCGGCCAGCTTGTGCGCGGCAGAGGCGGCGGCGGAGCTCTGGCTGGGAGAAAGAGTGTTTGCGGCGAGGGCGGCGGAGGCGGCTTCAAGTGCGCTGAGGCGCTCATCCATTTGCGGGCGGAACTGAAGCCACATGCGGTCGAGCGCGCTTGCCAGGTCGGGATGTTGTGGCGTGGTCATTTGGTTTAGATAGCGGTTCGGAAAACCCGTGGCAGTGTCGCTCCGCCAAGGAATCCGCGCAAAGGTGCGGATTCAGGTGAATGAGAATTTGCAGGGGCTGAAGCCCAGGCTTTTCCAGGGCACCTTTTGGCACGACTGAAGTCGTGCCCTGTTACAGAGCGGACTTGTGCAGAGCTTCATTACTTCCAGCCGAGGGCAGTGGCGATCTGTTGCGAGAGCGTGAGCGGGTCGAAGGGTTTGAAGAGGATGGCCTGGACGCCGAGATCGGCAAAGCGGCGCTGGTCAGAGGCCTGGACTTTGGCGGTGAGAAGGAGAATCGGGATAGAGGCGGTGACCGGATTCTTGCGGAGTTCACGGACGGTAGTAGGGCCGTCCATTCCGGGCATCATGACATCGAGGAGGATGGCATCGGGCTGATGCTCAATGGCGCGGGCCAGTCCTTGTGCGCCGGAGTTGGCGGAGATGACGTTCCAGCCGGCAACGGTTTCGAGGCTGAGAGCAGCGACCTCGCGGATGTCTTCTTCATCGTCGATGATCAGAATCTTGTGGGACATTGGGCAACCTTCCTGGGCATGTGAAATCGGAGAGAAACAGTGGATCAGAGTTTGTGGAATGCGGGCTCGGGAGGATCCGGATCTGCAGCGGGTCCTGCGGCGCGAAGCATGGTGAGGACCAGCGCTTCAAGCTGGCTTGGGTGGATGCGGCCACGGACGAGGAGCTGGCTTGGTGTGACGGGAACCCTGAAGTCGGCAACCGCAAGATCGCGGCTGGAGTAAACAAGGATCGGCAGGCGATCGAGGCGGTTGTGGATATGGAGCCAGTCGACGAGGTTGAATGAATCTCCATCGCCAAGACCGATGTTGAGCAGGAGCACATCGGGCTGGAAGGTAAAGAACTTATCCATCGCTCCCTGCAGTGAGTGAGCGAGGTGCATTTCAATACTCTCGGCGGCAAAGACCCTGGTGAGCGATGAGGCGAGTTCGGGGTCTGGCTCGACGAGGAGAAAGGTGGCTTTTTCTCCGGGCTCGCAGAGCAGACGGGCGAGCTCGGCAAGGGCCTGATCGTCGCGGGTGTGGAGATTGATGGGCACTGCAGGCCGGGGGGATGAGGCGGGGGCGGCTGAGGTGGGGCGGAGAGTGTCAGAGACGGCTGCGGCTATTTCGCGCGCGGTGATTTCGCTGTCAGGCCGGTCTTCGACGCTGGTGAGCACGATGACCGGGCTGGAATCTCGGTCGAGGCGGTGGAGCAGGGGCAGGGCTTCAAAGCCATTGAAGCCGTCGAGGGAGGTCTGCAGAAGGATGGCGTGGGGATTCTTTTGATCGGCTGCGACCGCCTCATCGAGGGTGGTCGCCTCAAGGAGCCGATAGCCCTGCCGGCTAAGGATGGTGGTGGTCTGGAGGCGGGAGAGCGGGTTGGAGTCGGCGACGAGGATGGTGATGCGGCTCAGCTCCGCATCCGGCGTGGGTTCGGATGGGTCGGCAGGCGCGGGCTGGAAGGGCAGAAAGACGCGGAAGGTGGCGCCGCGGACGGAGTTTCGCTCGGCCCAGATTTTGCCGGTGTGCTGTTGGACGATGGTGCGGCAGATGGCGAGGCCGAGGCCGCTGCCACCTTTCTGGCGTGAGTCGGAAGCGTCTACCTGCTGGAAGCGGCCGAAGATGGCTTCGAGCTTTTCGGCGGGAATGCCGCGGCCCTGGTCGATGACGGAGAGGGTTACGCCGCTGACGCCGGGGCGCATCATGACGGAGACGGTGGAGTCGGGCGGAGAGAACTTGATGGCGTTGGAGAGGAGATTGGTGACCACCTGGAGTAGTCGGTCGGGATCTGCGGTGATCTCGACCTGGGTTTTGTCGTGGATGAGCTGGACGCCAGCAGATTCGGCGACAGGCTGCATACCTTCGATGGCCTGGCGGACGATGTTGGCGAGTTGGACAGGGCGGAAGGCGAGTGGCTCCTTGCCGCTCTGGATGCGCTCCAGGTCGAGGATGTCGTTGATGAGGCGAACGAGGCGGTCAGAGTTGGTGAGGGCGATGCGGAGGAGGTTGGCGGACTTATCGTTGACCTGGCCGAGGATGCCGGAGGAGAGCAGGCCCAGCGCGCCGCGGATCGAGGTGAGGGGAGTGCGGAGTTCGTGGCTGACGGTGGAGATGAA
>PMXB01000388.1:26181-29417 GCA_003165935.1 Acidobacteriaceae bacterium
AGGAGAATCTCCTGGCGGCGGGATAATTCTTCGGCGCGGCCCTGCTCCTGGGATCGGGCAATCATCTGTCCAACGGAGGAGGCGACGGTTTCAACGGCGGCAAGTGCTTCGCGGTCCTCCTGGAGATGGAAGCGGCAGTAGAACTCGAGGACGGCGAGGACCTTGCTGCCGACGCGTACGGGGATTGCCCATCCGGAGAGCATCTCGTGGCTAATGGCGGATTCGATGCGCGGACTCGAGGGCATGGAAGCGAGGTCGGCGATCCAGATGGAGCGGCCATCTTGCCAGGCGCGTCCTGGGAGGTCAGCGCCGCGGGAGAGGGTGAGGCCCATGCTTTCCTGGATGAAGATTTCGGCGTGTCTGCCTGGGGCGCCCCAGGCGGAGCTGAACTCGAGGCGCTTTTCGTCGGCGTTGACGACCCATTTGACGGCCATATCCCAGCCCTGAGAGACGCAGACTGCCTCGAGGATACGCATGGCCGCGGCCTCAGAGGAGGTGTTTTCGCCGACGATCTGGCTGACAACAAGCTGAAGGGCGAGGCGATGTTCACGCTGTTTCTGCTGGGTGACATCGCGCAGCAGGCAGCGGATAGCGAGGGGGTTGCCGGCATTCTGACGCTGGCTGAGGCTCAGCTCAAAATCGAGAACGCGGCCGTCTGTGGTGTGATGGCGGAGGGGCGCACGGTCGACGGACTCTCCATCGAGGGCGCGGCGAAAGAGGGAGGTTACTTCACTGCGCAACGAAGGCTGGAAGAGCTCTTCAAAGGAATTGAGTTCGAGCAAAGCATTGCTGTCCCTGCCGAAGCAGCGCTTCCATGCGGGGTTGGCGTAAAGAAAGCGGCCGGCAGGGCTGAGCGTGGCGATCATTTCGCTGGAACTCTCGAAGAGGTCCCGATAGCGCTCCTGAGATTCGTGCTGATCCTGGTTTTGATGCTGCGTTTCAGTTTGCTCGATGGCAATAGCGACAAGGCCGGTGACGACTCCGCGCGAGTTGCGCAGCGCGGAGAAGTAGAGGGTGACGGGAAGCTGGTTTCCGTCTTTGCGGCGGAGTTGGGCAGGGAAGCCGGGCACACGGCTTGGCGGCAAGGAGCGGATCAATTGCATGAATCCGGCCATCCGCTCGGGGGGAGTCTCGGGGACGGGCGCGTCGCTGCCGCAAAGGCGGGTGAGTTCAGCAACGAGCCGCGCTCCTTCTCCCTGGGCGAGGACCTGGACGGTTGTCCAGGCGTCGATCAGCTCTTCAGCGTGGTAGCCGAGCATGCGTTCGCCAGCGGGATTTATGAAGGAGAGGCGGCCGTCGAGGCTGATGGTGACGACGGCGGGGCCGGCGGAGTCGAGGAGCTCGCGGAGTGGGTGGGAGGCGAGGACGTCGAGTTGCAGAGGATCGGTGGCCGGGGGGACCAGGCGAAGGGCGAGTACGCAGACAGCGGCGCAGGAGGTTAGCACCAGGATGCCGTCGATGATGGGACGGTCAGCGAGGCGGGCGAGGATGGTTCCGACAATAGCGGAGAGGATGAAACCGGCAATTAAGGTGGGCCAAGTGAAGGGGACTCCGGCGTCTGTTTCCGCAGAGGGCTCTTCCGGTTCGTTTCCGACTGGCGCATTGACGTCGTCCTGCATCATTCCCCCAGAGCGGAAAACTTCGAAGTCCGGCTGAGCCCGAAACCGTTTTCAATTCTTCAAATCGGTCTCTTATTTTGCCGGGGTTGGGTGGGCCGTTTTGGTCCAGAACGGGCCCTACCGTTCTCAGGCGCCCAACAATTCTCGTCCGGCGCGGATTGCCCGTAGTATATGCGTTCGTTTCAACACTCTCCACGCATTTTGAGACTGGTGATGGCCGGATGAAGCGAGCGAGTAACGGGTTGCTCGTATACTGTCGGCATGATTCGGATGAGGTTTTTAATGGGCGGAATTGGATGGGCCGCAGCCGCGGCTCTTGTGGTTGGGTTGGTGGTTCAGCCTGAACCGGCGTTTGCATGGGGCAATGAAGGCCACCGGATAATCAGCCGGCTGGCGGCGACGACGCTGCCTGAGAGCGTGCCGGGGTTTCTTCGGTCTGAGGCAGCGGTGGCGGAGATTGAGTACCTAGGGCCGGAGCCGGACCGCTGGCGTTCGAGGGCGGAGCCCGAGCTGAGCGCGGCGCAAGCGCCTGAGCACTTTATCGACCTGGAGCCCGCGGACGCGCTGGGACCGCTGCCGAGGAACCGGCTGGATTTTGAAGCAAAGGTGTTTGCTGCCGGGCAGCGGCCAGAGAAGATCGGGCTGCAACCGTGGGAGGCGACCGAGGTGTGGGAGAGGCTGAAAGCAGCGCTACGCGAGTACAGGACGCTCTCGGCGGCGGGCAAGAGCACGAAGGAAGTGGAGGCGGCGGCGCTCTTTTATGCGGGATGGCTGGGGCACTATGTGGGCGATGCATCGCAGCCGCTGCACACGACGATTCAGTACAACGGCTGGACCGGGCCGAATCCGAACGGGTACACGACCGAGCATCAGATTCATTGGCAATTTGAGGGGCCGTTTGTTGCGGCTAACGAGCATGAAGCGGATGTGCGTCCGATGATGACTGCGCCGAAAGTGATTGAGGGTGACATTTTCGACAGCTACGTGAAGTACCTGCGGCAGACGAGCACGTACGTTGAGAAGGTGTATCAACTGGAGAAGGCGGGCGGGTTTGTAGGGGCGGGAAGTGGGGAGTCGCGGGAGTTTACGGCGGCGAGGCTGGCGGCGGGTGCGAGCATGCTGCGGGACATGATTCTGACCGCGTGGGTGGACAGCGCGCAGCCGGTACCTGATCCGTACGCGGGGAAATGAGGTGGGGCAAAGAGGATGGAATTTTGGGGGTGAAGGGGAATTTGCTTGCCGAAGCGACCGCTGGAGAAGCGCCTAGTTGGCGGCTTCAGCGGCGGCGAGAGCGGGGACGCGGCGCAGGAGCGGAGTGAACGCGGCGGTGAGCAGGATGACGGCGGGGACGGCGAGGATGAGCCAGGCAGCCAAGGCCTGAACGGCGAGGCCTCCGAATTGTTGGATGATGGCGAGCGGTGAGGCATGTGCGAGGGTGGAGGCACGGGCTACCTGGACCTGCCCGGAGGACATGAGCCATCCGCCGAGGCGGATAAAGGGCAAGATGAGCAACAACTGGAGAGGCATGACGGCGTAGTTTGCCGCCTGGATTGCAGGCAGATTGAGACGGAGGGCAAAGGCGAGTGCCGCGCAGACCAGCGTGGAGATGCCGAAGAT
>PMXB01000388.1:29446-32409 GCA_003165935.1 Acidobacteriaceae bacterium
ACGCGTTCGACCTTCCAGTCGAGGTCGCCGGTGCCGTCGATGATGAGGTCGGCATGGGCGGCGGAGGGGCGGACGTAGGCGATGCTTGCGGGGCGGACAGTGGCATCATACTGCTCGCGAACGGACTCGGGCGTGCGGCCCCGCTCTTCGATGTCGCGACGGAGGCGGCGTTGAAAGCAGATGTTGTCAGGGGTTTCGACGTAGATGCGGAGGTTATAGAGCGGGAGGAGATCGGCATAATAGAGCGCGAATAGGCCTTCGACGAGGAGAAAGGGCGCGGGGTGAATGATCTCGGTGACGTTGGGGACGCGGGTGTAAGTGGAGAAGTCGTAGACAGGGCGCTCGATGGAGCGGCCCTGGGCGAGTTCGGCGACATGCCCGCTGAGGAGTGGGCTTTCGATGAGGGCGGGGTCGTCGAAGTTCTGTTTGGTTCGTGCGGAGAGAGGCAGGTGGGCGAGGTCGCGGTAGTAGTTGTCGAACTGGAAGTGGACGCCGCCGAGGGTGTGTGCGAGTTCGTTGGCGAGGGTGGTTTTGCCGGAGCCGGAGCAGCCTGCAACGGCAAGGACGACGGGGTCGTTCGGACGGCGGGGTTTTGGAAGAGAGTGCAGGGGGTCGAGAGTGCTCACGGCTGAGTTTCCAATGCCGGTTCGAAATTTAGCAGGGCGGCGATGCGGGGGACGAGGCGCTCAAAGAGGCGGGCGAGGCGGTGCTCAACCTGGCGGCCGGCTTCGAAGACTTCTTCGTGGCTTAGCGGTGTGGCGCTGAGACCCGATGCGAGGTTGGTGACGCAGGAGATGCCGAGGACTTCGAGTCCCATGTGGCGCGCGACGATGGTCTCGGGGACGGTGGACATGCCGACAAGCGTTGCGCCGAGTGTGCGGAAGGCGCGGATTTCGGCAGGGGTTTCGAAGCTGGGGCCGGGGACGGCGAGGTAGACGCCTTCTTCGAGCGGGAAGCCCTCTTCGCTGGCGGCTTGACGGGCAAGAGCACGGAGGCGTGCGGAGTAGGCTTCCGTCATGTCGAAGAAGCGCAGACCAGAATTGGGGTGGAAACCGAAGCGAGGCTCGTTCGGGCCGTTGAGGGGATTGAAGCCCATGAAGTTGATGTGGTCGGCTAGGGCGATGAGTTGGCCGATGTGGTAGCCCTGCTGAATGCCGCCGGCGGCGTTGGTGAGGATGACTGCCTGGAGGCCGAGGGCTCCAAGGACGCGCATGGGGAAGGTGACCTGGACGGGCGAATAGCCCTCGTAAAAATGGACGCGGCCCTGCATGACGACGACGGGGGTGCCGGCGAGATGGCCAGCGACGATGCGACCGGAGTGGCCGACGACGGTGGATTGGGGGAAGTGGGGGATTTCGGCGTAGGGGATGAAGACGGGGTTGGAGACGGCGTCGGCGACGGCGCCGAGGCCCGAGCCGAGGACGATGCCAATTTTTGGGCCGATTTTTGGCGTGAGTGAGCCGATGCGGGAGTGGAGAAATGCGGCGGCTTCAGAAACCTGGTCGAAGTAGGTCATGAGGGTGTGCCTGGCGAGAGGCGTTTGGGAGATTCTACAGGGACAGAGTGGGTGCGGGCGGGCGATGATGGGACGAGAGCTGAATTGGGGGAAGGAGGCGAGGCGATGTGCAGAAACATTCGGGTGCTATTCAACTTCGATCCGCCGGTGACGGAGGAGGAGATTCGGGCGGCGGCGCTTCAGTACGTGCGGAAGGTGAGCGGGTTTGTGAAGCCGTCCAAGGGGAATGAGGCGGCGTTTGCGCGGGCGGTGGAGGAGGTTGCGGCAGCTTCGTCGCAACTGTTGGGATCGCTGGAGACAACGGCTGCGGCGCGGACGCGCGAGGAAGAGGCGGCGAAGGCGAAGGCGAAGAATGAAGTGCGATTTGGGGCGAAAAGCTGACGGAACAGGGAAAAGGGAACAGNNAAAGGGGACCGAGGGACCAAGGGACCTGAGACAGGGCAATTGAGACGAAGGGATGATTGGATGAAGGAAATTGTGGCGGTGATTTTTGGGTTGGGGTTGGGGTGCAATGCGCTGTTGTTTGTGCCGCAGGTGCTTGCAGTGTGGAGGAAGAAGAGCGATGAGGGGATTTCGCTGATCACGTTTGGCGGGTTCAGCGTGTTGCAGGCGATTGGGATTGTGCATGGGGTGTATCAGCACGACTGGTCGCTGATATTGGGGATGGCGGCGAGCCTGTTGACGTGCGGGAGCGTGACGGGGCTGACGGTGTTTTATCGGGTGAAGAGGATGCGGAGGGAAAGAGTGGCGGGGTGAGGGTCGACGGCTATCATTTCTCAAAATCGAGATCTCCACCCCACAGACGACGGCCCGATCTATGGGACACGGGGCCTGGGCGCTTGATCATTTGGGGTTGCTTAGATGGGGGCCGTCACACCACGACGGGCAGTATTTGGGCGTAAACTCATTCTCAGGCAAGGTATCCATGACCGTTACACTGCACCTAAATCCTGAAGTCGAAGCAGGGCTCCTCGCTCATGCCCAGGCGAGTGGATTGACAGTGGAGGCATTTCTCCTCCGGGTTGTCGAAGGCGCTGTGCTTCCGGCGAGCGAAAAGATCCAATCCGTCGAGGAGCGGGCTGCGGCATTTGAAGCGTGGTCGCTTGGCCATCGCGTCACCCATCCCTTGTCCGATGACGCAGTCAGCCGCGAAGCAATATACGAGGGGCAGGATCGTTGATGCGTGTGCTGGTGGACACGAACGTTCTTCTCCGCAGCGCTCAGCCGAGTCATCCACTAAGCAGCCAAGCTGTTCACGCCGTGTCGAACATGATCCGGCGGGGAGACCTCGTCTTCTTCTGTTCCCAAAACATGGCCGAATTCTGGAATGTGGCAACGCGGCCTGCTGACAAGAATGGACTCGGATTCTCGCTCGAAGAAGCGCTTCGAGAAGTGGGTGACATCGAAATGCTGCTGACGCTGCTGCCGGATATTCCGGCGATCTATG
>PMXB01000047.1 GCA_003165935.1 Acidobacteriaceae bacterium
CTTGGGTTTGACGGGCATGGGCTCTCTTGATGGTAGATGAAGGTGAAGGCTCACGAGGCGGACGGTCAAGGTTCGAGGCGTCGCAGCCTTGGTCCCGAACGCGAGTGCGGGGAGTGCAAAGAGCCCCCGAAGGCCCCATGAATCTCGATTCTTCACGAGTGAGCGATTCTGCGCAGCACAGCCCGAGCACATCAAGTGAATCTATAGGCTGGCCCAACGAGGCAGGAGTTGCTCATTCTCCCGGTCTCGGGCCTGGCGTCAATCAAAGGAGAAATATGAAAACGACCAAGTTGTTTGTTGCCGTGCTGATGCTTCTCGCATTAGGGACTGTGGCGGGCTGCCGCGGCAACTCCGCGCTGTCGCCGGATGTTTCGGCCAGCATCCGCAAGTCGCTCGATCAGGCGGGCCTGAAGACCGTAACCGTCAGCCAGGATCGTGAGAAGGGCATTGTGACGCTTGGCGGACAAGTCGCCAGCGACGGCGAGAAGACACAAGCGGATTCGCTGGCAAATTCCCTCGCGGGCGGGCAGGTCGTCGCGGACCAGATCGCCGTAGTTCCCGCGGGGGAAGGAAAAGATACAAGAGCGGTGAATTCCGATCTGGACCAAGGCATCGAGAGCAACCTGGACGCCGCGCTGATCCAGAACAAGATGCATGATCGCGTGATTTACGCGGTCAAGAACGGCGTAGTCACGCTGACTGGAACAGTGAACTCGGAAGAGACGCGCGCCGCGGCTGAGAAGCTGGCGAACGGCGTTCCCAACGTGCAGCAAGTGGTGAACGACTTGCAGGTCAAGAATCAAAAGGCCACTTCATCGCAGTAGAAGCTGGAAGTCGATCGATGCCATCGGCGATCTCGACCACCGCGCGGCGAGAGAGATCGCCGACGGAGGCCGCCACGCGCTGGATGGTTTCAGCGTCACAAGAGGAAGTTCTGCCGAGCCTGGGTTTGACGAGCATGAGCTGATTTGATGGTAGAGGAAGGGAGAAGGGAGCCGGGAACAGGGCTCGGCGATACCCGGCCCTACCGATTCCCTCCATGGTTCGCCGCTTCGTATAATTGCTGTCATGAAAACAATTGCGACGGTCATTGTTTTGTGCGCCAGCCTCCTCGTCCATGCCCAGACCTCTGCTCCCAAGAGCGCTCCCGCCCACAGCTCCCCCGTCAGGTCCGGCGCCGCCCACGCCGCCGCTGCCGGCCCGCGTCCAACCCTGCTCAACCCGGCATCGCTCACGGCCAAGGCACCCGGGGTCTTCAAGGCAAAGTTCTCGACCACAGCGGGCGACTTCGTCGTCGAAGTCCATCGCGACTGGGCGCCCCTCGGCGCTGACCGCTTTTACAACCTCGTCCGCAACGGCTACTTCACCAACGCATCCTTCTTTCGCGTCGTCCCGGGATTCGTCGTCCAGTTCGGCCTCAGCGCCAACCCCGCCGTCAACAAAGTCTGGAAAGACGCCAACATCCACGACGATCCAGTCGTCCAGTCCAATAAGCGCGGATTCCTCGTCTTCGCCACCGCCGGCCCAAACACCCGCACCACCCAGCTCTTCATCAACTACGCTGACAACCCTCGTCTCGACGGCATGGGTTTCGCCCCCTTCGGCAAAGTCGTTGAAGGCATGGAAGTGGTCGACAAAATCTATCCCGGCTACGGCGAATCCCCACGCCAGGATCTCCTCACCGATCAGGGCGACGCCTACGTCACCCCCAACTTCCCCAAAATCGACAAAATCAAGCTCGCCCACATCGTCCCTCCAGCAGCCCCGCCCCCCGCCCACTCCGCAACCGCCTCCAAGCCAGTTGCCAAGCCAGCCCCCAAACCCGCCGCCCACTAGAACCTGAATTGACCCGCCTAAAGACCGGTATCTTTTCGGATTCGCTATAGACTGCTGTGCCCCATCCATTCGCAGTCTCACCGCGAATGGGTGGGAGGCCATCGAGCTTCCGATCTACAGAATCAAAACGGCGCATCCTTCTAGGATGCGCCGCCGCTTCATTCTCTCTTTGACTTTCCTCAATTCTTCATTCTTCGGCCTCTTTACTAGTCCCTAGTCCCTAGTCCCTAGTCCCTAGTCCCTAGTCCCTGCCCTTCTCACTGCCCCGCCCCAGCCTCCTGCTCATACCCCGCCAGAGCCGTCCGCAGCGCCGCCGCGGTTTGCTCATCGTGATCTTCCACCGCCCTCCCCAGCGCCTCCTGCGCAGTCTTCACAGCCTCCGCCGGATGCCCCGTCTTGTCATACGCCCTGGCCAACTCCGACAGAAACCTCGGATTCTTCCCCTCGTTCAACTCCACAGCCTTTTGCAACGGCTCCACCGCCCCTGCAAAATCTCCTTGCGACTCCAGCACAAACCCCAGATTGAAGCGGTACTCCGCACGCGCCGGCTCAATTGCAATCGCTTTGCGCATCTGCTCCACTGCCCCGCTCGCATCCCCATTCAGCACCATCGAAACCGCCAGATGCTCCAGGAACAGCGTGTTTTCCGCGTCCAGCGCCACCGCCTTCTTGTACTCCTCCAGAGCCTCTTTCTCCTGCGATGTCCCGCTCAGCAGGAATCCCAGATTGTAGTGCGTCGTCGCATCATCAGGATTCCGCTCCAGCGCCTCGCGCAACGTCTTGATCGACTCCGGTATCTGGTTGTTCTGCATCTCGTCGTACGCCTCGTCCACCAGCCGGTAAAACTCCATCGCCTGCGGATCGATCTTCGCAAGCCCGTCCGGCGCTATGTTGATGAACTCCGGTATATTTACCGCCCGATTCGCAGCCGTCGTGTTCTCCACCAATATCGCCGGCGAGTCGTTCCCGTTCGCGTCGATATGCGTCAGCATCAGTTGCGTATAGGGCCCGTTCCTCTTCGTCGAAAACGCCAGCCACCGCCCGTTCGGCGAGAACGTGTGCCACGAGTTCATCGGCGACCCGTTGCTGTTCAGCATTCGCGCCTTCCCGCCTTCAAACGGCACAATCCACAGCTTGCTGTCCGGCCGCATCAGCAGCCCGTTCTTGTTCTCCACCCACACAATCCACTTCCCATCCGGCGACACCTTCGGGAAGTTATTGCTCATCCCATTCCCTGAAGCGCCCTTCACCGGCTCAGCCTTCCCGCCCTTCCCGCCATTGAACGGAATCTTGTAAAGATCGTACTGAATCTGCGGCTCTTTCGGATCGTTCGCATACTCCGGCTTTGGCGCTCCCGGCGGGTAAGGGTCGAACGCCTTGGCTCTACTGAAGATCAGGTACTTCCCATCCGGCGACCAGAACGCGCTCGTCTGCACAAACTCCGGATCGTCCGCGCCCGGCAGCGGCTTCATCGTCTTCTCTACATTGTCGTAATACGCTAGAATCCCGCGCGTCGGATAAAACACTTGCAAAAATCGGAAATCGTTGTAGTTCGTGCTGAACAGCCTATCCAGCAATCCGTTCGCAAACCCCGGAATGATGTCCCCATTTTTGTTTCGGTTATCCGGCGTCCCAATCGACGTCACTACGTACCGCCCGTCCGGAGAAATCTGCGACATAAACCCAAACCGCTTCACCGTCGGCTCGTTGCTCTTCCTCGCCGGATCAACCTGGAACGAGCTCCACCGGATCACATCCTTGTTTGTGATCGCCATATCCTTCTGCACCGGAACCAGCCCGTACAGTCCCTTGTCATTCCGCGGCCCGTCCAGGTCCATTCCCATCGTCTTCCCATCCCGCGAGAACGAGTGGCAATTTGCGCACGTGTGCAGCTTTTCCATCACCACGTGGCTGTGGTCTTCGCCAATAGCCCTCACCTGCCACTTGATCAGCGGAATCGCCGCATGCGGCAGCGGCTGAATCGGCCCCTTCTCCCCCGGCGGAGTCGTCAACAGCGGCACATCCCTGTAAAACACCGGCGCCCCCACCGGATCAGCCGACGTCGAAATCATCACCTTGCCTTCCGAGACTCTGGCCCCCGTCTCCGGATGCCCGCCTTGCCCATCCGCAATCCCCACGATCCGCACCGTCGCCGCCGACTTCACCGACAGACGCTTGATCTTCGCCCACAGCTCCGCGTCCGGCTTCCAGGTATGCGTCGATGCCTGCTCCGGCGTCAACTCCAGCCCCGGCCCCGCTTCCGGATCGATCGCGCCACGCCGCATCAACTCCCCCGCCGTCTCCACCCGCATCTCCGGCGCCCCATTCGCAAGCGGCCTCCCAAACGAAACCTCCACAACCCACCGCTTCGCGGCCTGGCTCGCATCGTGCCAAAGAAATGTGGGAGGTGTTATCTCAGGTGGGAAGACCGACCCCTCGCTCGGGTAGTCGATTGTGATCTTTGCTGCTTCACCCGCGGCCAGTGCGGTCTTGCCGCCGGGCGCAATCCAAATCGCCCCACAAACCAGCACCACCGCCAATGCCCCACACAATACTCCGATGAACCGCTTCGTTGAATGCAACTTCATAGGCTCCCGGGCCTCGCCCTGCCGTTCTCACTTTCACTTGCTCACGCTCTTGCTTCGTTCCGCTTGCTCTTCTTCAATTCTTCACTATTGCACTGCTTTTCTGTTCCCTGTTCCCTGTTCCCTGTTCCCTGTTCCCTGTTCCCTGTTCCCTGTTCCCTAACCCCTAATCCCTAACCCCTAATCCCTAATCACTGCTTCCCACCAATCTGCACCAGCACCGGCTCCTCCACCCCACCACCCGGCGACACCGTCGAAGTCTGCGGCGCTCTCCAGTGGTCGATNNCCGTCCTCGCAGATATACAGGTACCGCGAACCCGCCCGGCATCGCCAGTCGTTCTCCTGCCCCGCCGCAATGTTCGCCTGGAACGAATCGAACTGCGCGTAGTTCGTCTTCTTCCGGTCGTTCATCAAATGGTAAATCCGCGCCTCTTCCGGCCGCAGCGGCTTCAGTTGCCCGCTCCCATCGTGAATGATCCCAATCGTCGACTCAAACCCCAGCGCCAGCGCCCGCTTCCCAATCACCAGCGCATCGTTCGGATCCTTGAAGCCCCCGCCCACCACCGAGTTGATGTTCACGTGAAACTCCGCGTGCTCCGCCAGCATCTCCAGCTTCTTGTCCAGCACCTTCAGGCTCTTCTTTGACACTTCGTCCGGCACCAGGTTGTCGATGCTGATCTGCATGTGGTCCAGCCCCGCGCGATTCAGCCGCTCAATCCGCTCCACGTTCAGCAGATATCCGTTCGTAATCATCCCCGCAATCGCACCCGTCCCGCGCATGCGCACAATAATCTCGTCCAGTTGCGGATGCGTCAGCGGCTCGCCCCCGCTTATCCCGATCATCGCCGTACCCAGCCGTCCCAGCGCATCAATCCGCCGGTACATCTCTGGGAGCGGTACTGGCTCGCTCACCTTGTCGTACTCGTTGCAGTACCCGCAACTCAAATTGCAGAACCGCGCCGGAACAATCTGCGCCAGCACCGGATGCGACGTGTCCGCCAGCGCACGCACCACCATCGCGTACTCCCGCGCCTTCCGCTTCGCGCGAATCACCCGCCCCCGCCCCGTATCTCGCTTCTTAATACCCATCCCTACCATTGAATCACAGCTCGATGGCGCCCAAGAAAGGAGCACAATTCCTGAATCGGACTTCTCCACAGGCCGGAGCTCAAAATGCTCGGGCGTGAATTCGCCGGCAAAGTAGAATGATGCCATGGGCGAGGTTCTGCGGCTGTTTCCGGAATTTAACGATGAACTCCAGCAAGACGGCCCGCAAAGCGAACGCAATCTTTGCGAGGTTTTGGTCGGAGATGCGAAGCCAATTCTCACGGGCTTCCCCGACGGCCTTTTTCAAACGGTAGTAACCTCGCCGCCATATTGGGGCCTCCGCGATTACGGTGTACAAGACCAAATTGGCGCGGAGATGGATGTCAACGAGTACATAGAGAACCTTGTCGAAGTCTTCAAAGAGGTCCGCCGAACACTATCAGGTGACGGCACGCTTTGGCTGAACCTCGGTGATAGTTATACGAGCGGCGGAAGAACCTGGCGAGATGATGATGCGAAGAATAAGGGCCGCGGGATGTCTTACCGTGCTCCGACTCCAAACGGGCTAAAACCAAAGGATTTAATTGGGGTGCCCTGGAGGGTTGCCTTTGCACTACAGGCGGACGGCTGGTACCTGCGGTCAGATTTGGTCTGGAACAAACCCAACTGTCAGCCAGAGTCTGTTAAGGACCGCCCGACGCGCTCGCATGAATACGTCTTTCTCTTTTCGAAGTCCGAAAAATACTTTTACGATCACGCGTCCATTCAAGAACCAGCAGAAGATCACAGGCAAGGACGAAAGAACAGGCGAAGTGTTTGGAATATCAATACCGAACCCTACGCGGGTTCGCATTTTGCAGTCTTTCCGAGGTCACTCGTCCGACTCTGCGTGGCAGCAGGTTCGAGAGTGGGCGATAGAGTACTTGATCCGTTTTTTGGCTCAGGCACTACCGGTGTCGTCTGCAACGAGCTTGAGCGCCAATGCACAGGAATCGAGATTAGTGAAGAATACGCAAATCTAGCTCGGAATCGACTTCTCAAAGGTCGTTGATTCAAACTTCCACGTGGCGTGAACGATGCAAAGATCCTTTCTTATCTTCTTGATCTGCAGCTTGCGTTCAGTGCCCGCATCGAAATACAGAGCAAATTTTAGCTTTCCTTGTTTGTCAAAGACATTCCCGTATCCCGGTTTCGGGCTTTGCTTACTTTTTTCCTGCACGACGAGTTCGGAATCCGCGCCCTCCAACAGGAGAGCCTTGGGAATCTCCACCAGTTCGTAGAGGTATATCTTTGGCCCGCGCTTCAGACAGCGGAACTGAAAGATTCGCTCATAACTGCGCATGTGCTCAATGAACATGTCCCGGAGCAACGATAGGTCCCAGATACCCTTCCCAAGTTCCATGTACTTGCTGATATGCAGCGAATTGACGCGAATGTTTGAATCGGCCTGTGTCTTTAGGCTGACCTTGGTCCCGTTAATCGTTATGTCGTGACCACGATTCGTCCTACTGAACACGAGTTCAGCCTCTACTCCAGCACGGGTCAGTGACCTCTCCAGAGCAAATTCGAATCGGTCTTTTGTCAACGCCTGGCGACTGAACGCGTGATGGATGCGCAAGGCATCCCCGAGCATTTCGAGGACCCCCGGCGTGACGAGGTCCGAATCCTCTTTACGGCGAAATTCGAAAGGGAGCTGAAATTGTGCGATCACCGCTTCAATCAAGTCCACTTGCGATGGCGTGAGGGAAGTGAGAGCTGGCAGGAGACGGTCAACCAAATCTTGATTAGTTTCCATTAATGGACATTCTAGTGTCCGAAAATGGGACAGTCGCGGCAATTGATTAGAGGCGGGGGCTCCGCCGCAAGGTCCTCACGTTCTTCTACGTCAACCGATCCGCNNGGCTTCCTCCGCTCCGAGGTCGAAGGCCGCCAGCTCTACTACTCCGTCAATCGCGAATACCCCTACCTCAAGCCCGTCTTCGCCCTGTTCAAAGGCCTGCTCGCGTCTCGCCCCTCCTGATCCCTCCTCCCTCCTCCCTGCCTTTCCCCTTGCGCCCCCCGCCAAATTCTTGTAATCCTTACACCCATCCAAAGTAGGAGGTTCTCCCCATGCCCAAATTCGTCATCGAACGCGAGATCCCCGGCGCAGGCAAATTCACGCCCGAACAGCTCCAGGCCATCTCCCAGACATCCTGCGGAGTCCTGCGCAATCTCGGCCCGCAAATCCAGTGGCTTCACAGCTACGTTACCGACGACAAAATCTACTGCGTCTACATCGCCCCCGACGAAGCCACCGTCCTCGAGCACGCTAAGCAGGGCGGCTTCCCCGCCAATAAGGTCTCCCAGGTCCGCACCACCATCGACCCCACCACCGCTGAATAGCCCACCACCACCGCCTTAGAAACAAAACGGGCGTCCACCGCAGCGGACGCCCACTCTTTCTTCCCCAATCAAACCTGTCTAACTCGCTGGCGCTGCATCCACTCCGCTCTCGACGGGGAACACCAGCTCCCATTCGAGTTCGCTGTGACGCTTCGAATCCACCTGCAAGGTCACTGTCTGCTGCTTGCGATCGCGCAGCACCGTCACCTGCACCTGTTTGCCTTCATTCGACCGCAGCGCCCGGTCCCATCCCGCCAGGTTGGTAATCGGCTCCGTCCCCACCCGCAGGATCACGTCGAAGGCCTTCAGCCCTGCCCCAGCTGCCTCGCTCTTCTTCGCCACCTGCTTCACCATCACGCCGCTCGACACTCCCATGTACTCGGCCATCTGCGTCGTCAAAGGTTCCACCAGAGCCCCTACATTCAGTGAGCTGCCAAAAAATGGGCTGGGCAATCCACCCGGCACATCCACGCCCCCGCCGCTGCCCAGAAACCCTTTCTCCGGTGCCTCAGAGAACCCCGTACCCCCCTCGTAAACTTTCTTCCAAGCATCCGCCTCGATCTTCCTTCGGTCGCCAAGCTCTGTGGTCAGCGTCTGAAGATTGCCGTCGCGGCTAATCTCCAGGCTCACCTTTCGCCCCGCCGGAATCTCCCGCAGCATCCTCCGCAGTTGTTCGGCGCTCTCCACGCTTTGGCCGTTCAGCTTCGTCACCACATCGTTGATTTTCAGCCCAATCTGTCCCGCCGGCGCGTCATGATCGATCAACGTAACCACCGCCCCGCGCACGTCTTTCAGCTTCAGCGCCTGGGCCTTTTCCTGATCTACGTCTGTCAGCTCCACCCCCAGGTAGCCCTGCGAACCCCCGCCCGCATGTCCCAGCAGCGGACTTGAATCCTGCACCAGCTCAATCAACGAGCCCACCTGCGCCCGCGCCAGGGAAGCTGATGCCAGCAACCCCGCCACGGCAAGTGCCGCACATCCCATTCCGATTCCGATTTTTCTCTTTGGCCCCAAAAAGTACTTCATGGTTAGTTCTCCTGCGCTTTTCCCGGCCTTGCTGTCTGTCGGTCGACGCAATCGCCGGTCTGCCTTAAACCCATTACTGGAACTCTGGAACGCGGCTAAGCACCTCTCTCGAAACGGTCCTGATGTGAGGATTCTCGTCCGAGTTGGCCACCGTATGCAATACCTGCCGCACGCTCGTGTCCGCTTCCACAGGCTCCAGAATACTGATCGCCGAAGTCCTGATCCGAGGATCGCTGTCGTTCATCAGTGCCTCAAGCACCGCATTACGTACTTGAACATCCTCGGCCACGTACGGCTGCAATCCCTCCAGCGCCTTGGCCCGCACACCTTCATCCTGGTCATAGCGCAGCAGCACCATAAGCGCATCCCGGATTCCTGTCGCCTGGCAGCTATGCCCGGCGCGGCACTCGGCCACCAGCAGGCCCACTGAATCGTCCCGAACGCTCGTGGACTCCGAATTCTGCGAAGCCAACATCAACAATTGCCGGATCGCCGGGTCATCCAGTGAGCCCTCAAGCCGCTGCGGCACCACTTGGTTGTAGGTCACCTCGACCAACTGGCTGTTCGGAACCCTCGCAATGCTCGAGATGGTCGCAATCTCGCCTCCCTTCAGCACTGTCGGTCTCGCAATCGAAGGATGCGGCTGCGCCGCCGTGTGCGCCGCCCGGCTCTGGGTCACTTCATATCCACCCAGCACGCCTGCTCCGGCACCAACAATCAGCAGCAGGCAAGCGCCAATCGGCGCACCCTGCAAGGCGGCGAAGTTGTTCATCATTCGCTGCGCCAGCCACTCATACCAGCGCTTCGGGGGCAATGCATCCAGCGCCTCTTCAAGCCTCTGCCGTGAACGCGCCACCAGGTTCGCATCCGGCTCTAGCACTGGATTCGCATCCGCAAGAACCTTCAGCGCCAGCAGTTGCTCCCGCTCTGCGCGGCACTCCGCGCAGTTGCGCACGTGCCGCTCCAGCTCGTGCATCTGCTCGTCAGGCAACTCTGCGTAAGCCGCCGTGACTATCCGCTCATGTGCCAATTCGCAATTCATAGGTACGTCCTTTTAGCCTCAAAAGTCCTTCAAACTTCCACACCGCAAACTCCCCGCCGCGCTTATGAGCGCAGCTCTGCCAGCTGGGTTCGCAGTTTCTTTGTTGCTCTGAATAACGTATTCTTCGCTGTCTCTTCCGTCGTGCTCAACATCTCTCCGATTGTCCTCAGCCGGAGCCCCTGGTAGTGCTTCAGCTCAAACACCATCCGCTCCCGNNCGCCGGATTCGAATAGCTCCGCTCGTCGCTTACCGAGGCCAGCACATCGATCTCGTCTCCTGAGCTGTCCAGCACCACCGCTCGATCTTCCCGCCGCGTCTTCTTCCGCCGCAGTTGGTCGAGGCAAAGGTTCGTCACGATCCGGTAAATCCACGTATAGAACGAACACTCAAACCGGAAGTTTCCGATATAACGGAACGCCTTCAGAAACGCTTCCTGGTAAATATCCTCAGCGTCGTGTTCGCTGCCCGTCAGGTGGAGCGCCAGCCGCAGCACCTGGTGCTCGTACTGCCGCACCAGCGCGTCAAATGCCCCTCGCGATCCCGCCTGCGCCTGCCGGATCAACTCCATCTCAGGCGCCCGGGCAGCCGCGCGTTCCTCGGCCGTCGACAGGCCACCCTGCCCTGCCTTGCCCCGTCCCGACCCGTCGGTTGTTGTCGCCGTAGTCATGCCTGGGGCTGATTTTACGCCGCCCCCAGCCAACCACGCCAAACCCTTCGCCCCCACAACTGGAGACACAGGAAAGCTTGCTGCATTAATCGCCATCTATCTCTTCTCCGGAGTCAGAGGATGGTCTGCTCTATTTCAGACGACCAAATCCTCAATTGGTGAGCATTTTCCGAGGCGGATTAAGTCGAAGTCGCGGGTAAAACGCTAGGGTGCCACGTCCCTCTTAAGTTCATTTCGAAATGAATGTAGAATGGCTCTGAAAGGATCCGGAGGGAGCAATGACAATGAGGAAGACCAAGCTGGAGACGGCTAAGAGCTTAGCAGAGGGACACTTCCGGGTGGATCCCAATCTGGTGCGTGTCCATCTGATTGAGCCAATCGACCAAACGGATCCCGACGACCCTATCAGGCTCCTCGAGGTGGTTAAGGGAACGTTTGAAAGGGGAATCGAGCCGGTTGGATTCACCGCCGACCCCGCGCACGGTGTCGAGTATCCCTCGATCATTGTCGAAATATCCCCGGAAGAATACAAAACCGTCAGTCAAGGTAAATTGCACTTCGCAAATCGGGAATGGACAATCGGAGCGGAATTGGCTGCCCGCTAGGGGATGAAAGCGAATGACAGCGAAAGACAGGCAGTGGGCAAGAGGCTTTGCGCGTCAAGCGATCTCAGACCTCCGCGTTCGCGAACAGCTCGTGGATTCCAAGGCGGAGAAATGCCATCGGCTTCATTTTCTTCAGATGGCCGCGGAGAAGGCATCCAAAGCTTTCTTGATCGCCGGCAACGGACACGAAAATGTAAAGAACAGCCATGCCTATATCGCGACCACCCTACCCATGATCGCGAGGGCGTTCTACGGGAAATTGAATCCCAAAAGTGAGATAGGCGGGTGGCAGGTACAGGCAATAAGGCGTTATGCCGGTGAGATCCAACTCTTGGCGCCAGCGCTCAACAACGGGGATACCCGCCGGGACAACAGCGAATACCCATGGGAGGATGCGCAAGGTAATGTCTGCGTTCCGTGCGAGTACAGTTTTCCAAACATAGATGACAGGGACCAGGATAGGGTGATCGTGCTTTTGATCCGGCTCATTCGCCAGGCGGCCGAGTCGTACTCCTGAAAATGAGGACGCAATGCCGAGATTGAGAAACCCAAGGCCTTGTGCCCTAACACCCAACCCCTGAACCCTGTAAACTGTCCTTCCATGTCCCCCAGCCTCTTCGCCGACGCCGCTCCCTCCGCAATTCCCTGGTTCACCGCCCACTGCGACGGCGGATCTCGCGGCAATCCCGGCCCCTCCGGNNAACTACGCCGAGTACTCCGGCCTGCTCGCCGTCCTCAACTGGGCCCTCGAAAACGGCACCAGGCACCTCCGCGTCGTCTCCGACTCCGAGCTCATGGTCAAGCAGATGAAGGGCCAGTACAAGGTGAATAGCCCCGTCCTTCGCCCCTTGTTCGAAGACGCAAGGCGCCTGTCCAAAAGGTTAGAAAAGTTTGAAATCAGCCACACCCTCCGCGGCGGCAACAAAACCGCCGACCGCCTCGCCAACGAAGCCATGGACAGGGGCATGAAGCGCTCATCCCCCGGTGCCCCCCGCGCCAACCCCTACGAGAAGCCNNCAGCAGACCTTCGAAGGCTACGTCAAAGGTGGGGTCGTCCATCTCCTCGAAGGCGAACTCCCCGACGGCATCTTCGTGAAAATAACACGCAAATAGGTGGACCAGATTCTCAAGAAGCGAAACTGCTGGCTCGCTGATCAATCAATCGTGCCCTACTCCGCAAATGTCTCCACCAATGCCTCCAGCACAGTCGACAGCGTTGCGGGCGCCACCCGCCCCA
>PMXB01000223.1:0-125 GCA_003165935.1 Acidobacteriaceae bacterium
CTGGCCGCCGGCGCCAGTTGCTCCATCTACGTCACCTTTACACCGTCCGGGGTGGCAAGCTTCTCCGCCACGCTCTCGGTCGCCGACAGCGCTACCGGCTCGCCTCAAATCGGCTATGTCCTCGG
>PMXB01000223.1:161-12250 GCA_003165935.1 Acidobacteriaceae bacterium
CAAATCGGCTATCTCCTCGGCACTGGCAAATAGACAATTCGCTCCTGCCGCTCCTGCTCTTCCTCAGCGCCGTTCGCGCAGCTTCCTATAGGTAGCTGGCGCGACCGGCGAGAGGGGCAGTTCCATGTCGTGCAGCGCCTCTGCGTGCCCTACCAGAAGATAGCCCCCGGGCCGTAGATGATCGCAAAGCCTCCCCAGCACGCTTGCTTGTGTGGCGCGGTCGAAGTAGATAATCACGTTTCTGCACAGGATCACGTCGAACCTCTCTTCAACCCCAAAGTCGTCCTCCATGAAATTTACGCGGCGGAACTCAATCTGCCGCCGCAGCTCCGGAACAATCCGCACGCGATCCGCGCCCGGCTCGCGGCTCCTCATTAGATATTTGCGCTTCATTTCCGGGGGCACCGGCTCAACAACCGCGCGTGAATACACGCCGGTGGCTGCTCGCTTCAGCACGGTTGTGGAGATGTCTGTCGCCAGAATCCTGAAGCCGAACCTCGGATGCGTCTCCGCATACTCGCTCATCACCATCGCCAGCGTATAAGGCTCCTCGCCGGTTGAGCAGCCCGCGCTCCACACCAGGAACGGCCTGGCGTTGCCCTGGACCACAGCCAGCTCCGGGATCGCCTTGTTCACCAGGAAATCAAAATGACGTGGCTCGCGAAAGAAGTCTGTCTTATTCGTGGTCACAACATCTATCAGGTGAACAATCTCGTCCCTTTGTCCGTGATGGCCAAACAGGTAATCGCAGTAATCCCCGTATGAATGCAGTTCAAGCTCCTTGAGCCGGCGCTTGATCCGCACCTCAAGCATCGTTCGCCGCTGTGTCCCCAGGCTGATGCCGGCCTGGTCGTAGACAAGCGCACACAGCCGCTGGTAGTCGCGTGGGGAAATTCCGTCTTCCTGAATGCTCATGAGGGGATTCCTCGCCGGCGAATCGGGCGCTCCTGAATTCGGCCCATGCGAATTCAGGCCTTCCCATCTTTCTCGCCCAATCGACCCGATGGACCGGATCCCAACTAAACCGGAAGATGGAGAGTCTTCGGTCCAGAGGAGATTCGGAGTCCGGTATGTTTATCGGCAGCGCATCGATTGGCGAGAGTCGAGTTGGAGTGGCCCTAATGCGCCTGGGAGCAGACGCAGGCTCGATAGGACTCTGCCGTCAGGTTCGAGAGCGCGCAGGAGTACTGAGGCCAGAAGACCTTGATCTCCGCCGAGACATCCCGCACATAATAATTGCGAATGTAGTTCTGGCTTGCCTCCGTCTTCACTTCGGGGTCGGCCGCAAACTTCGCAATCAGCTTGCCCACTGAAAGTGCAGAGAAATCCGGCTCATGGAATGCCTCTGCAAAGTCGTACTCCCGTGTCCACTGGGCGTCCTCGCCGGTAGCGTTCGATGCCTCGAAGACCTTGTAATCCACCATCACTGCTGTTGCCGGGTCAATTTGCGCCACGGTAAACGACGGACTGTTCCCGTTGATCGGCGAAATCGACGAGACGAGCTTGACCGCAACACCAGCCTGAGCGCTCAGCGGAACCTCGCTCCCAGACGGTTTAAGCAGCCGCAGCTCATCCATGTGCGTATGCGCAAAGATCGCCAGCTTCACCACGTCGCCGAAGTCGCCGATCGTCTTCCCAAGATCATCCGACGCCAGAAAGACATCAGGCGATCTGCCTCCGCACACGTTTCTCATCTTCAGAATCGTTGTAAAGGGGTCGATCCCCGGAGGAATGTGCCCCATCACCCAAACCTTCTCCTTGTGCTCGCGTGCTCGTTCCAACTCCTGCCGCAGCCATGCAATCTGCGAGGCGCTGGCCGCGGCATCCGGCTTTCCGTCGCAGGTCGAGTACTTACGCGACATGAACACATCGTCCAGAACAATTAGCCGCGTGTGTTCCATTGGCGCAGGAAGCGCAATGCTGTAGTAGCCACCGGCCGCAAACGTCCGCTCCGCTTCTTCCCGTACTGCCGCCGGAAGCCCCTCCGTAAAAAAGGCCCCGCTCGCGCGCAGAAACTCGCTGTTCGCATCCAGTTGGTAGTCGCCGCAGCCCGAGTCGTTATTTCCAAGCGCCGCGTAGATCGGAACTCCGGGAAACTCCTTGTGCAGTTCATGCAACACATAGTCGAGCGTCTTCACGACGAAAGCACTATAGGCTTGCGGCGATGCTTCCGGAAAGAGCGTGCTGTATTTGCAGGAGAAAGCATGCGCCACCAGGTCGCCACTGACCACTGCAAACCCCGCCTCGGCCTCCTTCGCATGCATGGCAGCCAGGCTGGACTTGAACAGCGCATACGGAGTATCCACGCCGCGCGCGTGGCACTTGTCCTGCAGCGCATCAAAGCTCTGCTGCCGATTCGCCGAAGACGGCCCGGCGAGAATCGCATCCCAGGAGCGCGCCGGCGCAGACTCCAGCTCTGCCGCCTTCGCTGGATCCCAGAACGGCTCAAAATGAATGTCGCTCACCATCAATGCCGCAACGCCATGGTGCCGGGCTGAATCCGGTTGCGCATCCTGCGCACTCACCGTCGCAACGCTCAAAGGCATGAAAAGAAGGCAGATAAGGGAGGCCTTTTCGGCCAGTGCTCGGGCGGATCGCGTCATCGGATGCTCCAGGGAATGTTTCCCGTCGCAGGCTCACAACCAGAACATCGGACGGGATGCGTACGGGCGACTGTAGGATAACCCGCGCCCCCGGCAAGAGCCGCGCGCGAGCCCCCGCCGACCGCTCAGCTCGCGATTGAAAAAGTCAAACTTCAAATGTGCGCACGTTGCCTCAATCGCCGCAGTAGTACAATTAATGAATTCGTGCTACGTGCCCCACCGCATGCCGGGTTGTGACACGCCGTTGAAGGGAACCCATGCCGTTTGCCTTGCGAAGCTTGCTCGATGATCAGGCCGGCAACACACGCGCCAAGGTTTACGGAATCTTCTGCTTCCTTGTGCTGTTCAATCTCCTCGCGTGGGTCTGGGCGGTGGTCGCCTTCCGCCACTATCCTCTCCTGCTGGGCACAGCCTTCCTTGCATATAGCTTCGGCTTGCGTCACGCGGTCGACGCCGANNTCAGTGGGCCTGATGTTTTCTTTCGGCCATTCCACTATCGTGGTGCTCGGGTCGCTGGCCCTTGCGTTTGCCGCGCTCAAGCTCCAGCAGCACGTCGATCAGTTCCGCAGCATCGGCGGCATCGTCGGTACCCTGGTCTCTACGTTCTTCCTGCTCGCCATCGGTCTCGCCAACCTGGTCATCCTGCGCTCAGTCTTCCTCACGTTTCAGAGCGTCTGCCGCGGCGAGCCCTATGTCGACGAAGACCTCGACCTTCTGCTGTCAAATCGCGGGTTCCTTGCGAAGATATTCAGACCGCTGTTTGCAGTAATCACAAGAAGCTGGCATATGTATCCGCTCGGCCTCCTCTTTGGCCTCGGATTTGATACTGCCACGGAGATCGGCCTGCTGGGCATCTCGGCTGCTGAAGCCTCGCGTGGGTTGCCCATCGCGTCCATTCTCGTCTTTCCGGTTCTCTTTGCCGCGGGCATGTCGCTCATCGACACTACTGACAATATCCTCATGCTCGGCGCCTACGGCTGGGCCTACGTCAAGCCCATCCGCAAGCTCTACTACAACATGACGATTACATCCGTCTCAGTGCTGGTGGCCTTGGTGGTGGGGGGCATCGAGGCTCTCGGCCTTTTCGGATCGCAGCTTCACCTGCAGGGCCGGTTCTGGAGCACTGTCGGCAGTCTGAATGAAAACTTCGGCCTGCTCGGCTACTGCATCATCGCTCTATTTATTCTCAGTTGGGTGGTCTCGATCGCAATTTACAAGGTCCGGCGCTTTGAGGAACTCGAACCTCAGGTCGAGGCCGGTATCGGAGACTAATTCGCCACCCCCGCTATCCCCCGCAGGAGGCTACGGCCTCTTCTTCGCTCTCATATACGCCGAAGAGAGATAGAATCCCTACCATCTTGAACGTCTTCGCAACGAAGCTGCTTGGCTTCACCAGCTTGGTTGTGCCGCCCATCTTCGACGAGATGCGAAGAGCGTTCACAACTGAGCCGATGCCCGACGAATCGATGTAAGGCAGCGCCTCAAGATCGAGAACAAGAAAGACGTGCCCGCTCGCCAGGGCGGATTGAAACGCCGTCTCAAACTGATTCACGGCCTCGCCGCTCACCAGCCTGCCCTTTAGCTTGAGGGTGCAGATATTGCCGCTTTCCCTGATATCAAGGTCCACTTGTTTCCTCTTGTCGCCGTTCAAGATTCTTCTTTACATCAAGAAGGGGGCTTGTTAAGCTCCAACTACTTCAGAATCAATACGCCCTCTTCCCCTTGTCAAGGAAAGTTATACCAGATCGGTGCAGGCCCCGATGATTTCCTCCTTCTACGACGCGGCTATTGAGCTCGGCGCATCTCTCTTGGTCGTGCCTGAAGCCGCCGCGCGCGCAACCCTGGTGGCGTCAACCATCTCGCAACTCATCCCCGACTCTGCCTGCGCGGTCCACCGCGTTGTGCTCACCGACGAGGGCCCTCACTGGATGATCCTCGCCATTGCAGGCGATGCCTCTCATGTGGAAGAGTCAATCCCCGATGCCAGCTCCCTGGTTGCTCCCCTCCTCGCGGATGAGCCCCAGGCCGTCATTTACCCAGGCTCTGAGGTGCGCCGTGAAGACTTCGCTCACCTCAATCTTTCCCGTTCCGTTGAATCCGTGGCTTACATCCCCCTGATCCTGGAAGACCAGTTGATCGGCGCCATTGAGATCTTCACTTTTGCCGCTGCCCTTGAACCAGAAATCATCGAAGAACTTGCCCCGGTCGTCAGCCTTGCCGCTCCGGCTATCTTGTCCGCGGAGAATGCCGACGCCCAGCGCCAGGAACTGCTCGACTCCGTCCACCGCATGTCGCAGCTCTACGACCTCGAGAAGTCTCTGAACTCTACTCTTGAGCTCGATCAGGTCGTCGCTCAGATTCCGGCCAAGGCGATTGCCATGCTCCCCTGCCAGGCTGTCCACCTTTGGCTCTTCGACGGCGGCACGCTGCGCCTGGTCTCCAGTTGCGGCCAGGACTCCACCGTTGACGTCGAAATGACACAGGCTCCCGGCGAGGGTTACGTCGCCGACATGGCCGAGGCGGGAGAGGCCCTGCTCATTGCCGACCCTGACGATGAGCGGCTCGCCCGGCGCAATCAGACCTTCGACCCGGACAGCGGCATCATGCCGGTGATGAATGTGCTGCTCGTGCCCCTCATGCAAGACGAGGCCGAAGTTGGCGTCCTTGAAGCCATCAACCGTGATGAACACCCCTTCGATGAGGATGACGAGTTCTTCCTCATGTCAATGGCAGAGACGGTCAGCAGCGCCCTCAAAAATGCCAGCCTCATGCACGCAGAGCGCAAGCTGGCAATTCTTGAAGCACTGGTCCATGTCAGCTCTGAGATCACCTCAACGCTGCGCCTTGATCGTCTCCTGCAAATCATCGCCAACAGCCCACAAAATGTGCTGCCCTACGAGCTTTGCGCCATCGCTCTCGACAACCGCGGGCGACTCCAGCTCAAGGCCATCTCCGGCATGACCAGTCTGCCCCTCGGTGATGCAAAGGTCTCCCAGGTTGAGGAGATTCTCCGCTGGCTCTCAACCCAGCCCGGAACGGTTCAGCTCTCGCGCCACGACGGTTCTCAGTTGCAGGAAGAGCTCCCCGAGCCCGTTACCCGCCACTTTGATGAAAGTGGCAATCGTGGCCTTTTCTCACTCCCACTTGTCGACGACCAGGGCCGCGTTGGCCTTCTGCTCTACGAGAGCAGCGATCCAGACTTCCTCGATCTGCCGCACACCGAGATGATCAAGATCCTCGCCGGCCAGGCGACGGTAGCCATCCGCAACGCTCTGCTCTATCGCGAAGTCCCGCTTATCAGCATTCTCGAGCCTCTGGTGCAACGGAAGATTGCACTCCTCGCCACGAGCCGAAGCCGCAGGCTCACCTTCGCAGCCATCGCTGCGGCCGTTACGCTCATCCTCGTCTTTTGCCCGTTGCCCATGCGAGTCACCGGCGACGCTACCATTGCGCCGCAGCACCTGGTCACAATTGCCGCTCCCGTCGACGGCAATGTGCAGGCCGTCTACGCGCATGAGGGCCAGCATGTGAACGCCGGCGATGTGCTCGGGTCGATGAATGACTGGCAGTGGCGATCTGACCTTGCCGCAGCCGAGGCCAAATACCAGGAAGCGATGTTGGCCATGCAAAACGATCTGGCCCGCGGCGCTCCCCAGGCCGGAGCTGATCGTGAACAGACCGAGTACCTTCGCTCTGAGGTTGCGCGCATTCGTGCCCGGATTGACAGCGCCCAGTTGCGTTCGCCTATCACTGGCATCGTCGTCACTCCCAATCTCGAAAACGCCGCGGGCAAGCACCTCACCGCGGGCGACTCCTTCGCGCAGGTGCTCGACCTGAAAAGCGCCGTCGTCGAAGTCGCCATTCCCGAGCGCGACGCTTCGCTGCTGCGGGCGGGCGAGAACGCTGCCGTCAAGCTCGACAGTTTCCCCCAGCGCACTTGGCACAGCGCTGTATCCGTCGTGAGCCCGCAGGCTCTGGCGGGCGATGGAGTGCGCACCTTCAACGCAGAGGTCCCTGTCAGCAACGGCGATGCCGTGCTCCGCGCAGGTATGAGCGGACGCGCCAAGATCGCCATCGGCTGGAAGCCGGCCGGATACGTCCTGCTGCGTTCCCCCGCCCTTTGGATCTGGCAGACCCTGTGGAATTGGATTGGCTGGTGACAAGAATGAGACTGCATGGAATTCCTCATAGAATCCTTCCCGCCGTTGCTTATCTTCTGGCAACGACATCCGTCCTGTTCACCAGCACCGGTTGCAACTCCCATACGCCGCCCCCCGCCGCGGCAGCGGCCGAGGTGCCTGCACCCGCTCCGGCTCCGGCTCCAGCACCGCCCACTTCAGATCCCAAATCATTCACCACCGCCGGCCCAATCGTCGCCGAGCAACAGGCCGACATCGCCGCCGAGCGCAGTGGCCGCATCGCCACCATCAACGTGCAGATCGGCGATCGGGTGAAGGCCGGCCAACTCCTCGCCTCGCTCGACGACCGCCTGCTTCGTTCTCAGTACGAATCGCAAAAAGCCCACATTGCTTCAGCGCAGGCCCAGGTTCACGAGTGGGAGTCGGAAGAAGAGACCGCCAAGTCCGACCTTCGCCGCGCTGATCTCATGCGCAACGAGAAGATCGTCAGCGAGGAGACCTGGGAGCATGCGAAGTATCGCGTTGACGAGACCATCGCCGAGGTCAACCGTTACCACAGCGAAGAGGCCGCCGCTGAAGCCGACCTGAACTCCGCCAGCATCCAGCTTGAGCAGTCGCGAATCGTTGCGCCCTTTGCCGGCGTCGTTGGCCGCAGCTCAGTTCGCCCCTCGCAGGAAGTGAAGGCCGGAGACGTCCTATTCTGGGTCACCGCCGAAGCTCCGCTGCGGGTGCTCTTCACAGTGCCCGAGTCGTCGATGGCTGCATTCAAAACGGGCAAGCCCCTCGACCTCACCACGGCAGACTATCCCGGCCAGCATCAGGCCGCCCACATTCTCCGCGTCAGTCCCGTTGTCGACCCAGCCAGCGGCAGTGTCCAGGTTATCGGCGCTGTCGATCGTCCCGCCGCCTGGCTCAAACCCGGAATGTCCACGCAGATTCGTCTCGCGCCATGAACCTGACTGAAGCTCTTGATGCCGCGCTCCCCGAGATCCCCCTCACGCGCCTGGCGCGAAGCAGGCCCCCGCGTCTCGATCCGGACCTCACCGTCCTCGAAGACGTCCTCGATGGCGAGCCAATCATGGGCGTCTTCCAGCGCGAAGGAAGCAACTACTACCGTTTTCCTCCCGCCCAATGGCGGCTCATTCAACTCTTCGATGGGGAGCGATCCTACGAGGAGATTGCTGAGGAGTTTGCTGCCCAGACAGGTGAGCAAATCGGCATAGACGACCTTCGCATCTTTGCAGAACAACTAGACGAGGCGAAGTTCTGGTACAAGACTCCGCAGGAAAAGAACATCGCGCTTAGCCAGAGGGTCACCGCCCAGCGCGGTCGACGTGCAGAGCGGAAGTCGAAGATCAATCTCGCTCATATCGGGTTTTCCGCCTGGGACCCCGATACCTACCTGACCAGGCTCGATGCGGCAATCGGCCGCTACCTCTACAGCCCCTGGGCCATGCTGGCCATCTTCATCCTGTTCATCTTTCAGTTTTCGATTCTCATCTCGAATTGGAAGTTCATGGGGCCGGATATCGAGCTCTATTACAACTTCCTGGATAAGGGCTTCTGGGACATGGCCCAGTTCTGGTTGCTGGTCCTCGTTCTCGGGTTCATCCATGAATCTGCCCATGGCCTCACCTGCAAGCACTTCGGCGGACAAGTGCACAGCATGGGCCTCATGTTTCTCTACTTGGCGCCCTGCTTCTTTGTCGACATCACCGCCATCTGGATCAACTCCAGCAAGATCGAGCGTATCTACACCATCTTTGCCGGAATCTTGAGCGAAATGATCATTTGCGGCCTGGCCATGATCTTGTGGGTCAATACGCAGCGAGGCCAGTGGCTCCACGATTTCGCCTACCAGATCATCCTGCTCACCGGCGTGGCCGTCGTCCTAATCAACCTCAACCCTTTGATCAAGCTCGACGGCTACTACTGCATGACCGAGCTGATGGGCCTACCCGACCTGAAGGAGCGCTCTACGGCCTTCCTTTCCGGGTGGTTCCAGAGCCGTGTTCTGCGTCTGCCGGTAGAGACCATCGTCGTGCCCCGCCGCCGCGTCACGCTCTTCATCGTCTATGCAATTCTCTCCGGGGCGTACAGCTATTTCCTGCTCTTTTTCGTCATTCGTCTCTCGTATAACGTCTTCTCTCACTGGATGGCCGAGTTCGCTCTCATCCCTTCCGGCTACCTGGCCTTCGTCATGTTCAAGTCGCGCCTGCGCTCGCTGCGCAACGTTGCCATTCAATTCTGGGAGCTGAAGATTCGCTCCGGCCGCTTCCTCCGGCCGCTTCCGCTTTTCGCAATTGCAGTGGCGGCGCTGCTTCTCTTTGTGCCCATCTGGCGCGACCGCGAGAACGTATGGTTCGTCGTGGAGCCGGCGCACACTGAAACTCTCCACGCGGCAATCCCCGGCCGCCTCGAACAGGTGTTGGTCCAGGAGGGCGAAACAGTCCACGCCGGTCAGCCTCTTCTAAAGATGAGCAGCTTGATGGCAGGGTCGATGCACTCCTCTGCTGCCGCGCAGTCTGGAAATGCTCAATACCAGGCCATCTCCGCCGAACTCCAGGGCCAGAGCATTGGAGCAGCGGCCGCTCAGCAGAATGCGTCCCTCCGCTCTACATCCCTCGCTCGTGAGGCGGTTTCATCGTTGGAGATCACTGCACCGTCCGATGGGGTTGTACTCACCCCGGATCCCGGCTCTCTCCTCAATCAGGATGTCGCTGCTGGTCAACCACTGCTCGACTTGGCAAATGCCGCCCCGCCCATGGTCCGCGTCTATATCCCGGCCTCGGCCCTTGACCGAGTCACACCCGGGTCCGAAGTGGCCCTTTCCCTCCCCGATCGCTTTTCCATCCTTCGCATACCGCTTGCGCCCTTCGGAGGGGACGCAGTCTCCCTTCCAGATGGCCTCATAGCCAGCCAAAAGTACCAGGGCATCAAACTCCCCGTCTTCTATTGTTCCCGCATGACGCTGCCCACTTCGGCCGGCACTCCATTGTTTGGAGTCTCGGGGCAAGCGAAGATATTTGGGAAACGCCGAAGCGTGGCGGCGAGGGGCTTCACCGTTTTGGCCAATCTGGCCAAAGCACACGTCTGGTAAGAACTAATTCAACCGCAAAATGCAAAAACGGCAACCGCTTGCGCGATCACCGTTCTTGCCCGCAGAAGAGAAGGCTTGCTCGGAGTTCAATCGGTCGGGGAGGGCCGCACGAACCGCCTGTCTTTTCCGCAATTCGATGGGCCACGTGTCCTTCCAGTCGCTGAAAGGGGGGAAGCCGCTGAATTGAACCCTCGGCCGTTGTCCAGATACCAGATCGACTGTTAGCCGATCGTAACCTCGCCGTGCTAGACGAACTTGCTGGCGCCGATCACCTTACTTGCGCCGATCACTTTGCTCGCGCCGATCACTTTGCTCGCGCCGACTACCTTGCTGGCCGAGACCATCTTGCTGGCTGCGTTCAGGTTTGAGAGCATTGCGGTTTTGGTCACGGGCTTGGCGGTCATCCCGGTGCTGATCAAAGATTTCTTCTCGATTGACATTCTAATCTCCCCAGAATTTGATTGAACTTCCGAACGCCTAACTAATAGCATCTCGCGTGCCAAACTCTGACGAAAAACTCAAGAACCTGCATCACATTGATTCTATTGGCTATGTTTCATCTATCGAGAATCAGGCAATGGGCCCGGTTCGTCGCAGAAGGGTTAAAATTTAACCCACATCGGGGTAAATTTTTAACCCATCCCCCTTTAGACCCCATATTTGCGGCACAAATACTTCATCCGCTGAGAGTCGATCTTCAGCAGTCTGGCCGCTGCAGCCTTGTGTCCGCCCGTGCGTCGCAGCGCCGTCGTCAGCAGCGCGATCTCCAGCCGCCGGACCTCCTCGTCAAAGTCGGTCCCATCCTCCGGCACGAGTATCGCCTCCTGGGCTGCCACGCTTTGTGCCACCACCCGCGATGGCAGATCGTTCGCGCCGATCACGTCCCGCCTCACTGTCACCACAAGCCGCTGGACCAGGTTTTCCAGCTCGCGCACGTTGCCCGGCCAGGTGTGCTCTTCAAGCGCGGCCAACGCATCCTCAGCCAGTTGCTTCACCGGAATTCCATTCGCAAGGCAGTGCACCTGGAGAAAGTACTCGCAAAGCAGTGGAATATCGCCCGTGCGTTCCCGCAGGGGCGGCAGGTCGATGGGCACCACGTGGATCCGGTAGTAGAGATCCTCGCGGAACTTGCCGTTTCGAACCATCTCTTCCAGTGGCTCGTTGGTTGCGCAAATAAGCCGGAAATCGATTTTGCGAAATGTGCGCCCGCCCAGCCGCTGCACCTGGTGATCTTCCAGCACCCGCAGCAGCTTGGTCTGCAGGGCAGGAGTCAGCGTCGCGATCTCGTCCAGGAAGAGCGTGCCCCCATCCGCCAGCTCGATCTGTCCCGGCCGTGATTCGGTCGCGCCCGTAAACGCGCCCTTCTCGCTGCCGAACAGCTCCGACTCGATCAGGGTCTCGGGCAGTGCCGCGCAGTTCAACCGTATATAAGGCTTGTTGGCCCGGGAACTAAGCGCCACAACCGCCCGCGCCGCCAGTTCCTTGCCCGTTCCGCTTTCGCCGCGAATCAATACGTTGATACTGCTGTCGGCCACCTGCTGTATGGCGTCGTAAACCAGACGCATCGGCTCACTGCCGCCCACAAAGTCCTGAAAGCGGCTCGCCTCCAACGACCGTTGCATCATCCATTCGCGCGCTACTGTCTCCGTGCGCAAACGCATGATCTCAATCAGCGTCATCCGCAGCTCATCCACATCCACCGGGCTGCGAAAGTGCGCGTCGGATCCGTTCTCAAGCGCCTGCTTCTCCACGGCGCGTGCGCGAGCCCGGCTCATCGAAATCAACGTCAGGTTCTCGTTCAGCCGGCGCAACTCGTTCAATACCGAGAGCCCGCCAAATGCCTCGTCGCCATCGGTGTCGATGCTCAGCAGCACCGCCGCCACTCCCACTTCGCGAGTCCATCGCGTCAGGCCCTCGTAGCTGTCGCGCACCTCTACGTGACACCACGGCGCCAGCTCACGCGAAAGATCGTCAACAAAATCCTCGTCCACCGTCACAATGCAGACGATAGGCAGCTCCACCTCGGGGGCAGGTTCTTGTTCTGCTTTCGATTGCTTTCGTGGGGTAGCCATATCAAATTCTACCTGCCAAACTGTCCAAAACGAAAAAAGCGGCCTTCACGGCGCTGAACCTCGCATGCAAATCAACCCGCATTTGCTCGCCACCAGCCCCACTACCCTCGAATGCGGCAACCAGCCTGAAAATGCCGCACTTCCAGCAACCCGTCTTCATTTCTCCTACAGCTTT
>PMXB01000034.1 GCA_003165935.1 Acidobacteriaceae bacterium
ATCTTGTGCGGATCAACAAAGTTCCCATCCTCGTCCGTCGCCCCAATCCGGTCCGCATCGCCATCCGTACACAGTCCCGCGTGGCAGCCATTCGCCACCGTCGCCTCGCCCAGCGCCCTAATGTGCGGCTCAATCGGCTCAGGATTGATCCCCGGAAACAGCGGGTCCACATTCCCGCGAATCTGCACATGCTCCACGCCAATCCGCGTAAAAATGTCCGATAGAATCGTCCGCCCCGCCCCATACATCGAGTCGATCGCAAACTTCATCCCCGACTTCGAAATCAGATCCAGGTCGGCGAAGCTCTCGATCGCCTTTAGATAATCGGGAAGAAAATCCACCTCTTCAATCGCNNCCATACCACGCCTTGTACTTCACCCCGTTCCACTGCGCCGGGTTGTGCGACGACGTAATCATGATGCCGCCCGCCGCCTTCCGCACGCGGACACCGAAGCTCAACGCCGGCGTTGGCGTTATATCGTTCGCCAGCATCACGGGAATCCCCGTAGCCGCCACCACCTCTGCGCACGCCCGCGCAAAAGCCTTCGACCCATACCGCGAGTCGTAGCCAATACACAGTCCCTGTGCCGGGTCTTCGTGCTCCGACCCCTTGCGCGACCACAAGTACGCAGCCACCGCCTCGGCCGCCGTTCGCACATTCGCAAACGTAAAGTCGTCGGCAATCACGCCGCGCCATCCATCGGTTCCAAATTTGATCTGTGCGTGTGCCATCGTGGGGGCTAAGTTCTCCAGCAACCAGTGTAATCAACCGGATTCAAGTCGAGCCGGATGAGAGCGCAGGATGGCTTTGGGGCGCTCCGCACGAGCCCGCCTTGTAACAGGGCACGACTTCAGTCGTGCCGCAAAACAAAGCAAAATGTGAGGGCTTTAGCCCCTGCGAAAGTTTGCAGCATCGTAATCCCGACTTTTCAGAGGCTCCCTGACCCCTTGACCGGCGTAACCTCCAGAACTTCCACTCGGTCCGCCCCCTCAAACCGTATCGGAACGCCCTGAATCCATTCGCGGTTTCCAAACACGCCAATGTCCTTGCCGCTCATGACCGACCGAACCGCGTACCTGCCCACAGGAATCAACGGCAACTGAACGCTCGCTACCGGCACATCCGACTTGTTGCGGAAGATCGCAATCACGCCCTTCCCGCTCCGCGCCATCCGGGCAAATCCATCCCACGCCGCGGGAGTCGGTTGCATCCAGCTTCCCAGCGGGAAAAAGCTCTCGCTGATCTTCGTGCTCCTTCTCAAATCTTTAAACCAGTTGATCTTTTCGTGGTACCACTTCCGGTCCGCTGCGCTCAGTTTCCGCAGATCGCCCAGCAACAATGGCGCCGAACCGATCGCTGTTGCAAAACTCTCCTGAATCGTCGGCAACTCCGCGTGGATGTTCCCGATCAGCATGGCCTCCACTGGCATCGACGCGGCGCGCTGGTAAAGCAACTGGCGAGCCTGCAAAGGCCCGGCCGAATCCGGATGCCGGTCATCCACGTTGCTCATCCAGTCAAGATCCCCCGCAGCCAGTAGCCCGGCATCGATCACATGCTTCTGTCCCCATAACTCAAAGGTCAGGTCCAGCAGCACCTCCGGATGTTTCTTATACACGGCAGCCGTCATTGCCGCGATGCCTTCGTAGATCATATTCAGCGACTCGGCCCAGTTGTGGTGGTAGTGGCCCTTGGCCCAGCACCCCGGCGCCTCGCCATACGCATTGAAGATGGTGGTCAGGTCCAGCTTCACATAAGCAAGATGAAACCGCTCAATGGCATCCACGATCCGCTCCGCGGCGGAATCGCGAAAGGCCGTCGCCATGCACATCACAGCCATCTCGCCCGCCATGGTTCCGGTTGTCTTCACCTTGCCCTCGCGGTCAAGCGACGCCCATTCAGGATGGCTCCGATAGTCCGGAGCAGATGTTGCAATCGCGGCCACCGGAATCCAAAGCCCGAGCCGCATGCCTCGTGCCTCAACTGCTTCCTGAATGGATTTGAGTCCGCCAGGAAATGCACTCAGCTTCACTGTATTGTCGCCGTAATCCTGCTGCCAGCCATCGTCGATGGTGAATATGTCGAACCCAACATCGCCCGCTGCATCGATCAAGGCGAGCGCTGTCTCGCGATTGATATTCCGCTCGAAAGGCTCCCATGTGTTGTAAATCCATGGAGGCCCTTGCGCATCCACGCGCCGCATCAGCACTTGCGCGGTATATGAGGGCAACACCCAATGCGGATCGTGAAATCCGTCTCCTTTGCGAAAGGTCACCAGCGAAACACTCGCGGTGGTGAACTCCTCACCAGGCGCGAGGGACCGTTCAAAAGGCATCAAGTCCGTGTCGTAGAGAACGCCAATACGTACGCCGTCCGGATCGTCCCAGCCGACAATCTCCGTCCGCTTCATATAGCCAGGTACTTCACTCACAATGGCGATGCCCGCGCCGGTTCGCCCATTGGCCAACTGCAATCCCGCATCCTCTGACCGCCCCGTGTAAAAGATCTCGCGCGGTATCGTCCCATACTGAGCAAGCAGCGTGGTCTCGTTCTCAGGCCCAAGCGAGACTTCAATAGCTTCGATGTTGAGATGGGAGATTCGGAGATCAGTGGTCCCGGTATTCTTCAGAACCAGGTGCTTTCGAATAGCCGAATGGCCATCATAGACGCTGTAGACTGCGTACACTTCGAGGCCTGTTCCCTTATGCCGAAGTTGAATCGTCAGCGACTGCCCGTTGGCTAGCTTTGATTCCTGAGCATTCAACAAGTCAAAGACCCGGCCTGTGCCGGCACAGCGTTCCCCATTGCAATGGAAAGAAAACTCCGGGCCCCGGTTCATGTGTGCCGTGGTCAGCGGCATGAAGTCTAGATGGGTGGAAAGATCACGGAACCCTTCGGTTGACAGCCCTGGCTCCTGCCCGAAGCTCAGCGTCCTCTGAATATGCTCATTGCCGATAACCCAGGTCCGGTTCGAAATACCGCCGGTCGGCTTATCCTGCGCATTCTGATCCGCACTCAAAAGCAAAGGACCAGAAGCACACGCAGCGGCAGCCGCCATCAATCCGCTCTGGATGACCTTTCTTCTGCTTAACAATGGTCTCCCCCGCTCCTGAGTCAGCGCAGGACAATCTCGATGGCTTTTTTGCAGGGACTAGATCAGCTCCGTATGCCCCGTCGCCGCTAGCTCTTTCACGATCTTGCCCACGTCCTGCGAGCGGTCCCGGTGCGCAATCAGCAGCGCATCCTCGGTATCGATGATCACCAGGTTCTCCACGCCCACCAGCGCCACAAACTTCCGTGGACTGTACAGGTAGTTGTTCGCCGCATCGATCGCCAGGTGCCCGCCCGTCTCTGACACGTTTCCTTCGCCGTCGCCGCGCAGCCGCGTTTCCAGTTGGTATTCATACAGCGACGCCCACGATCCCAGGTCGTTCCAGCTGAACTCCGCCGGCAGGCAGTACAAATGCGACAGATGCTCGCCCTTCGCCGAACGCGGCTCCAGCACGGCATAGTCCACTGAAATGTTTTCACACTTCCCATACAGCGAATGAAACACCTGCTCAAACTCCGGCGTCCCATACGC
>PMXB01000361.1 GCA_003165935.1 Acidobacteriaceae bacterium
CGTGGTGGTGGATGTGAACCAGGCCATCGACGAAGACAGCGCATCGGCGATTCAAGGCGCCGGCGTGGAGCGCGTCAAGATCCGCTCCGTGCTCACATGCGAGTCGCGCCGCGGTGTCTGCGCACTCTGCTACGGCCGCAACCTCGGGTCCGGCCGCATGGTCGAGCTCGGCGAAACCTGCGGCGTAATTGCTGCGCAGTCCATCGGCGAGCCCGGAACGCAGCTCACGATGCGTACCTTCCACGTAGGCGGAACCGCCAGCCGCGTGCAAGACAAGTCGCGCCTCGATGCGAAGAACAACGGCTTCGTGCGCTTCATTAACCTGAACTTCGTCGAGGGCAAGGACGGCGCGCTGGTGGCGATGAACCGCTCCGGTTCGGTTGCCATTCAAGACGATCGTGGCCGCGAAAAAGAACGCTACCAGGTGGTCTACGGCGCACGTTTGCGGGTCAAGGACGGCGAGCAGGTGAAGCTCGGGCAACTTCTTGCCGAGTGGGATCCGTACACGTACTCCATCCTCACCGAGATTGGTGGCACGGTTCAGTTCAAGGACCTGCAGGAAGGCATTACGCTCAACGAAGAAGTCGATGAAGTTACCGGCCTCTCGCGCTGGGTGGTGGCCGACTCGCCCGATGAAAAGCGTCAGCCCGCGTTTGTGGTCAAGAACGCCAAGACCCACAAGCGCTACCTGCTGCCGCGCGGCGCTCACCTCATGATCCAGGACGGCGACGAAGTCGGTCCCGGCGATGTGCTGGCGAAGATTCCCAAGGANNACCGGCGGTCTGCCTCGCGTTGTGGAACTTTTCGAAGCCCGCAAGCCTCGCGAGACGGCCATCATCTCGGAGATCGACGGCGTGGTTCGGTTCGGCGAAGTGTCGAAGGGCCAGCGCAAGATTTACGTTACGGCCGACAACGGCGACGAGAAGGAATACTCGGTGCCTCGCGGCATTCACGTCAACGTGCAGGAAGGCGAACGCCTGAGTGCCGGCGACCCGCTGATGGATGGTCCTCTGAACCCGCACGACATTCTTGCCGTGCTGGGTGAAAAGGCTTTGCAGGCATACCTGGTGAACGAAATTCAGGAAGTCTACCGTCTGCAGGGCGTAGCCATTTCGGACAAGCACATCGAAGTGATCGTTCGCCAGATGCTTCGCTGGGTGCGCATCGATGAGGTTGGCGACACCAACTTCCTGCTCGAGCAGCAGGTCGATCGCTTCCGCTTCAACGCGGAGAACGAACGCGTTCTGCAAAACGGCGGCCGCCCGGCAATTGGCCGTCCGCTGTTGCTCGGGATCACCAAGGCGTCGCTCTCGACTGACAGCTTCATCTCGGCTGCGAGCTTCCAGGAGACGACCCGCGTGCTTACCGAGGCCAGCATCAACGGTGCGATCGACAACCTGCGCGGACTCAAGGAGAACGTGATCGTCGGCCGCCTCATTCCCGCCGGCACGGGCCTGGAGTACTACCGCAACGTCCAGCTCTCACCTGAGCTGGAGGAAGCTGCGGCACGCGTGAAGGAAGAAGTGACTGCGGAGATCGAAGCTGCGGAGCGCGAACTGGAGCTTATGCGCCAGGAAGGCGAAGCTGAAGAGATGGCCGCGGAGTAACAACAGTTGCCAGTGGTCAGTTGTCAGTGATCAGAAGGCCCGGCGTGAGCCGGGCCTTCGTTGTTATGTGCGGTCCAATCCAGTTGGTTCGCGTTCCTGCTCGCAGGACAAGGAACGCTCGATCCGGCGTTTGTGATTTTTCGCCGCATACATCGCAGTGTCGGCAACGCGGAGCAGGTGCTCCTTTTCTGTGGCGTCCTGGGGATAAACCGCAATTCCGACGCTTGCTGAACTTTGCAAAGTGACACCCTCAATGGAAAACGGTTCATCAAAGCTTTGCTCGAGGCGGAGGGCAATCTCCTCGACGTCGGCACGGCTGTGCACATTGGGCAGGAGCACGGCGAACTCGTCACCGCCGATGCGGGCGAGGGAGTCCGCGTTGCGGAGTTGGCGCTTCATGCGCAGAGATACTTCCTGCAAGTAGAGGTCGCCGATCTGGTGGCCGTGAGAGTCGTTGATCTGCTTAAAGCGGTCGAGATCGACGTAGACCAGTCCGATAAGACCGGCGGATTCACGGGCCTCGGCAATGAGGTTGTCGAGGCGCTTGTCGAGCGAGAAGCGGTTGAGGGTGTCGGTAAGCAGGTCGAAATCCGAGCGGTGGAGCAGGTCTGTGTAGAGTCGTCGCGTCTCGATCGCCAGGGCGGCGAGGGCAGAGGCCATTGACAGGGCCTCAGGCTCGACGGGGGATGGTTTGGTGAGGGGATCGAGGGCGGCGAAGATGGAGCCGAGGGCGGGGCCGGAGCGCGCCGGAATCTCCGCTTGAACGATGCGGAAGGAGTTGATCTTGGTTGGACAGTTGCCCAACTGAGCTCCGCCGGCGATCTGGGACCAGGAGGGCGCGCCTTTCAGCTTGCAGGAAACCAGCTCAGTGATCTCTTCAATGATTTCGGCCAAGGGCCGGGAGCTATTGATGTCTTCGAGGATGCGTCCGCGCCGCTGCTCGAGGTAGGCCATCGCAACGGTATGGCGGCGCACCCTGCGCTCGACGAGCCATGCCCTCGCGCCGACTGCAAACAACACGGCGAGAAGCAATCCAACCAGGAGAAGCAGGTTTCGTGGACTGAGCGGGGAAGGGTTTGCGATGACGGCAATGTCGTCGGGGGTGCGCAGGAGGATCTCGAAGGGCAGCTGGGCAATAAAGTGGTTGGAATCTTCCTGGTTGCAAATCCCGTTGGCGCGGACCGTTGAGCCCACCGGAATCTGTTTCATGGGCGGCGCCATGGGCCCAGTATGGTGATAAATGGCCGTGAAGATCTGGCCGTCGTTTACCAGGACATATTCGTCCTGGGCAGCGCGACGGACTGAGGTGGCAACCTGCCCCTCGACGGACACGAGGTCGAAGAGGTTTCCGCTGGCCATCAGTTGCTTGACTGAGGCAGCTTTCGGCGGAATTGGCGCCCATACGTGGTTGTCCTTGACCTCAGCGCGGGCAAGCGTGAGATGGCCATCATGGGCGTCAGGGAATCCGATGGCGTCCGCGACATCTCCGATGCGCAGAGGGTCGTTGCTCATGGTCGAGATCCACAAGCTTTTTGTTCCGTCCTGAATCACAACTGTCGAGCCTGGCTGGTAGTAAGTGATGGTTCCGTGGACCCTGATCCTCTGTGTCAGGTCGCGAACGCGGTAGCCGTTTAGAATCCTGTCCATTGGAGTGGTTGGAATGGACCAGGGGTCGGATTTGGTGTGGGCGACAGGCTTGAAGTTTTTTCGGCTGCTGACATTGAGCTCGACCCCAGCTGGTTGCATCTTTCCATCGAAATTGAATGACGCAATGCCGGTGACGTCAACCTCGGCGTCCAAGAGATCTGATAGGGAAGCAACGTCGTTGCCGTCAACGAGGGCTTCCACGGGTCCGCCATCGGCGAGCAACTGGACGCGGGCAATAGGATGCATTGGCACGCTGTAATCACGTGTATCGTTTCGCATTTGCACATCGACGGTGCGAATCACCGCTTTTACGGTGACCAGCATGCAGTCGAGCTTGCCTCGGATCAAATCGACGTAGTTTGCAGGCATTGGACGCGGCGGCGCGCCGTGGCGAAGGAGGGTGATTGTCTTGCTTACTACGCTGGGGCTGAAGTCAGCGCGCGTGGTCCCGGTGATCAGCACGCGGTCGCCGGGGACCAAGCCGACATTCTCGGAGGGAAATACATAGATAGCCGTTTCTCCATCCTGGACAAACAGCGTGTTCTCACTGGCGCGGAAGAAGGTGACTGTAGCCTCAAACTCGACCGGCAGTTTATGGTTTGCTTCCTCGTTGGTCAGAGCATGAATAGCTCTCAGGCTGGTAAGGGGGACCGGGCCTGCCGCCCACGCAGGTGTGAGGCAACCGAGAATGACCGCCAGTGCTGTAATCAATCTCTTCATCGCGGGAGTCCGCTCGGACCCGTGCTGCATGGTTCCCAAAGACTTCTATCGGCAGGAGATGCCCATGGAATCAGTTTTGTGTAATTAGAAGCGTACAGCCAATGTACAGGCGGAAGAATAGCTCGGATGTGGTATGAGGAATCGGGATACTGCAGCCATTCCTGCGAAATCGATGAAGGTGTCGCTGGAAGGCTCAGTGAAACTGTCTCAATGTCCGGTGTGCTTGATTTCGTACGCGGTTTCAACGGGGCGTTCATTGATTGGCTGCGTGCGTAGATCCGTCCGATCGCATTTTGCGTGTTTTGCGGCGTACATTCTGGCATCGGCTGTGTTCAGCAAAGCGTCCCTGGTCGTGCCGTCTTCAGGATAGAGCGCAACGCCCGTGCTGGTTGCGCCGCGGATTGTGTTTCTTTCGATATGAAAGACTTCGTCGAAGCTGCGCTCGATTCTGTGCGCAATCTCTTCGATATCCGCGTGGCATCGGGCATCGGGGACGAGGGCCACGAACTCATCGCCGCCGATCCGCGCCAGAATATCCACGGCGCGCAGTTGACGTTTCATCCGCAGCGTCACTTCCTGTAGATAGGCGTCCCCGGCTTTGTGTCCGTATTTGTCGTTGATGCTCTTGAAGTGGTCCAGGTCGATGTAGACCAGGCCAAACGCCGCGACCGTCATCCCTGCGCGGTCAATCTCGCGGTCGATATGCTTCTCAAGCGAGAAGCGATTGTGCACGCTGGTGAGCAAGTCGAATTCCGAGCGTCGCAAAAGATCGGAGTAGAGCCGCCGGGTTTCAATGGCGAGTGCACAAAGGTTCCCCGCCATGGAGAGAGTCTCCAACTCATCTGTCCCTGGGTTCGCCTTGGCATCGAAGGCCGCATAAAGTGTTCCCAGGGCAGGACCGATGCGGGCCGCAATGTCCAGCCGCTCCACACGCATACCGACTGTTGAAGCAGGGCAATTGCCCAGTTTTTGGCCCTCTGCCAACTGGCACCAACTTGGCGCGCCGCCCAGCTTGAACGACACGAGCTCGGTAATCTTCTCAAGAATCTCGGTCAGCGGGCGTGTCCCATTGATGTCCTCGAGAATCTTGCCGCGCCGCCGCTCGGTATAGGCGACGGCGGCGGTTTGTCGGCGCATGCGCCGCTCGACGACCCATCCGCGCAAGCCGATGGCAACTACGATGGCAACCAGGATCCCCACCAGGATCACCAGGTTCTGAACATTCAGCAGCGTTGGCGGCGCGATCAAAGCGATGTCATCAAACGAGCGCATCAGGATCACGAACGCGACCGCTCCGTTGTAGGGGTTTCCATCGTCCAGTTGCGCTACGCCCGTAACGCGTACTTTGCTGCCTGCGGGAATTCTAGGCATCAACGGAAGTGGATGCGGAACGCCCCAATCGTAGTCATACGGGTGGCGCACGAGCGCTGAGAAGAGATGGCCGCTCGGCACTGAAATGACATATTCGTCCTGGGCGTGGCCTCGCACCTGGCTTACAACTGACCCCTCGATGGAAATCAGGTCGAACGAGTGTTTGCCCGATGCCACCTCGTCCCAGTTCAACAGGACGGGCTCAATCGGAGCGGGTACTCCCGTAGTGCGAATGTCTCCCATCTTCAGCGTCAGGAAGCCTTGATCCACGAAGGGAATGCCGATTGCTTCCGCCCGGTCGCCTATGCGCAGCGGAGTGATCTCCGGTGAGAGCACACGGATACTGCGATCCCCGCTCTGCAGGATTGCCATCGCAGTCGGATAGTAGTAAGTCAGAGTGCCCGTCACGCGTACACGCGAACTCAGATCCTGCACTTTGAACGAGCCAAGGATATCGTTCATCGGAGTTACGGGGACCTTCCATGGGTCCGCTGGGGCTGGCGCAATCTGCTTCAGACTATCGAAAGACGATGCGTGGATCAGGACTCCGACCTGCTGCATCTTTCCATCGAACAATCCCGATCCAACTCCTGTGACTTCCACTGTTGAATCCAACAGCCCGTCCAGTTTCGACGCATCGCTGTTATCCATGGAGACGCTACCGAACCCGCCATCCATCAGCAACGTAAGGTTCGTGACCGGGCGGCCCGAAGTCAGCACCAACACTGCCGATCGCACCACACCGCGGACTTGCACGTACCTGCAGTCCAGCTTGACTTGGACCAATTCCTCGTAGGTTGCCGGGACTGGCGGGGGAGGGGGACCGTGATGAAGAAGCGTGATGTCGGAACTCACTGCAATCGGGCGGAAGCTGTCCTGAGCTTTGCCGCGAATGAAGATGCGATCTCCGGGAACCAGTTTCAGATCTGTAGTCGCATAGACATACATTGCACCGTCCTGATCCTGAACAAAGAGCGTCTTCTCGTAACCGCGGAAGTAGGTGACGGTGGCCTCAAAGGCAACGGGTGGGCCTTTGGATGCCTCCGCGTTGGTGAGCTGATGAATGGCCTGCAAAGATGTGAGCGGACCGGACGCTACCGCCCAAGCGGGGAGGGGGCAGCCGAGAAGCAATACGAAACTAAGGGTGAACTTTCTCATCGCTTTACATCATGAGATCGAATCTTGTGATGCAGTGCCCGTTTGCTCTCATATCGGCAGGAATCCTCATTAGAATCAGTTACGCTCTCCGGCAGCGGATTTCCGTACATGGCAGATTACACCTCCCATGGATCGGGTGATTTGTTCTGCTTCTCTTCGAACGATTCCCAGACCCGCGATTGGGCCTGAAAGGTGGCAGATGCGGGATGGTCCCGGCTGATTTTCGCGCCGCCTAGCGGTACGTGCCGCTGGCGAGTGGAGCGAGCTGGCGCTTTCGGTGCTTGAGCGAATACATGGCGGTATCCGCGGTGTGCAGGAGGCTGTCCCGGGTCTTTCCATCCTCGGGATAGAGCGCGATGCCTACGCTGGCAAATCCCTGCAGTGTCATCTCTTCTACGACAAAAGGTTTCTCAAAGCAGTGTTCGAGCCGCTCTGCAATGTCTTCAACATCTGCCCGATTGCGCACAATCGGGACCAGTACGGCAAACTCGTCCCCGCCAATGCGCGCCAAAGTATCCACAGAGCGCAACTGGCATTTCATCCGCGAGGCCACTTCCTGGAGGTAGTGGTCCCCGATCTTGTGCCCATAGAGATCGTTAATCTGCTTGAACTGGTCGAGATCGATGTAAATCAGGCCGAAGATGCCGGCATTGAGGCGCGCGTGCTCGATCTGGGCATCGAGCCGCTTCTCGAGGGAGAAGCGGTTGTGCACGCTGGTAAGCAGATCGAACTCCGACCGATGGAGCAGGTCGTTATAGAGCCGGCGCGTCTCGATGGCCAGGGCCGCGAGGCTGGCGGCCATTGACAGGGCCTCTTCTTCAGCAGTATTTGGTTTGGTGCGGGGATCGAACGCGGCGTAGAGCCTGCCCAGCGGCATCCCGGTCCGCGCGGGAATTTCTTTCTCGATCATGCGCATGTGGCCAAGCTTCGAGGGGCAGTTTCCCAACTGCGCTCCGTCGGCAACCTGGCACCAGCAGGGAGACCCCTTGAGCCGGAAAGAGACCAGCTCGGTGATCTGTTCGAGAATTTCGGCCAGCGGACGCGAACCGCTAATGTCCTCGAGAATTCTGCCGCGGCGGCGCTCGATATACGCCGCGGATGCATTTTGGCGGCGCATTTTGAAATCGGAAGCCCAGCCCCAGAGAGCCAGGATGAATACAAAGAGCAGCAGCAAGCCTACCAGGAGGATCAGGTTTTTGATGCTCAGCAGGGGAGGTCCCTCGACAACGGAAATGTCGTCGAAACTCCTCATCAGGATTGTGAAGGGGACCTGCTGGTCGAATGGGTTGGCATCATCCAAGGTGCAGATGCCGGTAACCCGGACCTTTGTGCCCGGCTCAAGGCTCCGCAGCGCAGGCAGAGCCATAGGCGAAAGTGCCGTTGGAGGGGGATGGCGATAGATGGCCGAGAACACATGCCCGTCCGCTTTCAGGACATACTCATCCTGAGCCGCTTCGCGCAGGCTTGCCACAACTTCGCCTTTGATCGAAACCAGGTCAAAGATATTTCCACTCGATACAAGTTGATGCCAGTTGGCCGGTTGCGGAGTGATCGGAGCATACATATGGCTGTCTGTGATCGCTCCGTTTGTCACGGTGAGGAAACCGTCGTGAAGGCCTGGGAATCCGGTCACATCCGCTTCGTCGCCAACCGTCTCCGGGGAAGCGTTATGCGTCTGGATCCAGAGGCTTCTGGCGCCGCTCTGGAGCACGATGGCCGTTCCTGGCTGGTAATACGTGATTGTTCCGTGAAACCTGAGCCGATGGGAATGAACGGTGACGTGATAGCCGGTGAGCACCTGATCCATCGGCGTTATCGGCAAGTTCTCGCTGGTCAAACTCCCGGGCTTGAGCACTTTGACATTCGCAAAGCTGGAGACGTGGATCAGAATGCCGGTTTGCTGCATCTTGCCGTCGAATTGTCCCGACGCGGCTCCCGTGATCTCCAATTCGGAATCCAAAAGGCGGGGAAACTGGCTTGCGTCGTTGCTATCCACCGTAGCCGCCAGCGTTCCACCATCCATGAGTAGCTGCAGGTCGGTGGTCAAAGTATTGCTGGACGCCTTCAGGTCGGCGGCGCGCACCAGTGCCCGAATTGTCACCAGCTTGCAGTCGCGCTCAGAGCGGATCAATTCGTCGTAGGTTGCAGGCAGCGGCTTTGGCAGCGTTCCGTGGCGAACCAGAGAGACATCGCTGCTGACGATGATGGGGCGGAAGCTGTCGTCGGTGGTCCCGTTGATATGGACCACATCCCCCGGTGCGAAGTTCCTGTTGGTGGTGGGCTGCACGTAGATCGCCAGGTCGCCGTCCTGGACGAACATGGTCTTCTCGTAGCGGCGAAAGTAGATGACAGTTGCGGTGAACGAAACGGGCAAAGCGCGGCTGGCCTGCGCGTTGGTCAAGGCCTTGATCGCCCTAAGAGAGGTTATGGGCGGAGACGCAGCTCCGTGCAGGGATGAGGAGCATCCCAACAGGAGCGCGAAGGCGGCAATCACGCGTTTCATTTCACGGGCACCAGTTACCGAAGTGACCTATTTTCCGTAAATTGAGTCACTATGAGAAGCATATGCCGAACCAGCTAGATGGGGATTACCTTCAGGTTCATGGGGTCTACAACCTTAAGGGCAGATTTGAAGTTTCAGAGCTCGGAAATGTGCAAAAGCGGGCGTCCGGCTCGGGCCTAACCAGGTTTATCGGCCCCTCCGGCTCCGAAATGACATTCCAACCGGGCATTCGGAGCCAAAGCCTGCCCGATCGGAACCGCAACTCCTTTTGGTGGTTTCAATTCCTTTGATCGCACAGGAGCTATCCACGCCGTCTAACCAGGTGATGTGAACGCCGGGTGATGTGAACGGGCTTTCACACGGCTCGGTACCCTTTTGCGGTATGTTGGCTAGGGCGCTTCGGAGGCCTGTGTTCGGCCTGTTCGAAGCCCGCAGAGAGCAGTTTTTATGTCCAATCAAACCGATCGATCCGCTTCCTCGTTTCCGCAAGGCGGCCTGCAGGCGCTGCCCACCCGCAAGATCCGGATTATTGGTGTTCCCCTGGACATGGGCGCCAGCCGTCGCGGCGTCGACATGGGCCCTTCCGCCATGCGAGTCGCCGGCCTTGAAGCCCGGCTTGAAGCGCTTGGTCACCAGGTTACGGATGGTGGCAATATCCGTGTGGAAGTCGCCGAGACCCGCGCCTCCGGTTCCAGCAGCGCCCGCTACCTGACCGAGATCGCCGAAACCTGTACACGGACCGCCGAGGCGGTTGTTCGCACGCTCGAAGAGGGTATCGTCCCGCTGGTTCTGGGGGGCGACCATTCACTGGCGGCTGGATCGGTCTCAGGCGTGGCTGAGTTTTATCGGCGGCGGAACGAGCGCATCGGCGTTATCTGGCTGGACGCACACTCAGATATCAACACTCCGGAGACTTCGCCATCGGGCAACGTGCATGGGATGCCGCTGGCGGCGCTGCTTGGCCTGGGCCCTGAGGCGCTGCAAGATATCTATGGCTTCTCGCCCAAAGTTGCGCCGGAAAACACAGTGCTCATCGGCATTCGCGACATCGACTCCGCGGAGCGCGACAACATTCGCCGCGCCGGAGTGGCGGAGGTTTACACCATGCGCGACATCGACGAGCGCGGGATGAGGACCGTGATGGAAGAGGCGCTGAGGGCGGCCGGACGCGGGACGGCTGGATATCACGTGTCGCTCGACATGGATTGGATCGATCCCGAGGACGCACCCGGCGTTGGAACCCCTGTAAGAGGCGGCGCAACCTACCGCGAAGCGCACCTGGCCATGGAGATCCTTGCCGACCACGGCCGCATGGTCAGTTTCGAGATCGTCGAGGTGAACCCGGTGATCGACGAGCATAACCGGACGGCGGAGTTGGCGGTGGAGTTGGCTTGCTCGGCGTTTGGGAAGAAGATCCTTTAGTGGCTAAGCAAGGACGGGCAATCGAGAGCTGATGGTTTGGTTGGGCGTAAATTCTCTGTCTGAGGTAATCCCGCTGAGCAACACATTCACCATTTCGCCCCACTAGAATCAAAAGTGAAATGGCAAAAAAACTACGCGTTGGAATTCTCTTTGGTGGGCGTTCGGGCGAGCACGAAGTCTCACTGCTGTCCGCTGCTTCCATCCTCAAATCCATCGATCGAAGCAAGTTCGACGTGGTGCCGATCGGCATTACCAAGGAAGGCCGTTGGCTGGCCGGAGGCGATGCGCACAATTTGCTCGAGAATGGTAGGACGGCGGGCGGGTTGCCCGCGAACGGTGCGAGCGAGGCGGCGCGCGACTTTCGGGCGGGCGATCCTGAGTCTACCCCCGGGGCAAAGCTGCTGCATGAGGGCATTCCGACGCTGATGGCGCCTGTGCCCGGGCCGCAAGGGCCCGCGGGCAAGGCCATCGACGTGGTGTTCCCGGTGCTGCATGGGACTTTTGGTGAAGACGGCACGGTGCAGGGGCTTTTCGAATTGGCCGGCATCGCCTATGTGGGCTCGGGCGTGCTTGGGTCTGCTGCGGGCATGGACAAGTCGGTGATGAAGCGTCTGTTTGCCCAGGCGGGCCTGCCCATCGTGAAAGACACCATCGTCCTTCGCTCCGATTGGGAGAAGTCGCCGGCGAAAGTGACGAAGCTGATCGAAGGCGCGCTCAAGTATCCGCTCTTTATCAAGCCTGCCAATCTGGGCTCGTCGGTGGGTATCTCCAAGGCGCACGATCACACGGAGCTTGGGCCTGCCCTTACGCTGGCGGCTAAGTTCGATCGCAAGCTGGTTGTGGAGCAGGCCGTGGGTGGGAGCCCGCGCCGCGACGGTAGTCAGGCCAAGGCGCGCGAGCTTGAAGTCGCCGTCCTTGGCAACGACACGCCGGTGGCCAGCGTTGTGGGCGAGATCATCCCCGGCAAAGAGTTCTACGACTACGACGCGAAGTACCTGTCGGAAGGCTCTGTTCCGGTGATCCCGGCGAAGCTCACCAAGGCCGAATCGCGGCAGATTCGCGCGATGGCCGTTGAGGCTTTCCGGGCCTGCGACCTCTCTGGCCTGGCCCGGGTCGACTTCCTGATGGAGCCCGACGGCAAGCGCCGCATCTACGTCAACGAAGTGAACACCATGCCCGGCTTTACCCAGATCAGCATGTATCCCAAGCTCTGGGAGGCGTCGGGGGTGCCCTACACCGAGCTGATTACGCGACTGATCGATCTCGCCCTTGAGCGCCAGCAGGACAAGAACCGGAACAGCTATACGAAAGACTAGGGTCCAGGGGTTAGGGGTCAGGGGTTAGGGGTCAGGGGTTAGGGAACAGGGAACAGGGAACAGGGAACAGGGAACAGGGAACAGGGAACAGACGCCTCCTCGCCGGTGTCTAACTAAATAGTGGCTCAACTGCACGTCACCGGCGCCAAGGGCTTAAGGCCAATGAACGCTGCCCCCTGAACGCTGAACCCTTCCGTTGCATTATCCTGTTCTCCGAAGGAAGTTCCCGTCATGACATTGCTGGACGCTCCAAAGTTCGACGAAGCGCGCGAAAAGCGCAGGAAAGTCTATTTCTCAAGTACGGTGGCGTGCCTGCTGGTGCTCTTTGTCGTCTGGTGGTTCGTTGCGGGCCGTCCAGTCGACTGGCCGTGGAACTGGAACAACTACCTCTTTGGCCGCAGCACGGTGAACAAATTCCTTACCTCCGTCGAAAAGAACGACTTGCAGACGGCCTATGGGATCTGGATTCACGACAAGAACTGGCAGCAGCACCCAACCCAGAGCGGCGCTTACCCGTTCTCGCGCTTCCAGCAGGACTGGAGCTCGACCAGCCCCGACAACGAATATGGCGTGATCCAGAGCCACCAAATAGCGCTAGCCGGCCGCTATGGCAACGGCATTCTGGTCGCAATCCTCATGAACGGTCGCAAGAGCAAGGCGCTCAATCTGGAATACGACCCCAAGACGAGCACGCTGGACTTCGCGCCGCCGGGGGTTGAGCTTTATCTGGGGCCGTAGGTGCTTAGATGGTGCAGGGGTTAATTCGTGGCCGGGCTTGGTGTGCGGGCCAGGAGGCCCACACGACAGCCGACCAAGAGGTCGGCCTATGCGGCCAGGCCATCCAGCAGCGCCTGCAGGCTCGCTGGGTCTTCCACGTTCCAATACTTCTGCGTGCTGTCGATTTGCTTGAGCAGGCCGCAGAGTACCTTGCCGGGGCCGACTTCGACAAATGCCTCAGCGCCCGCGCCGATTAGCGCCTGCACGCACTCCACCCATCGGACTGCTCCGGTCACCTGGCGCGTGAGCGCATCGCCTGCTTCGACAGCCGTCGAGATCAGCTTGCCGTCAACATTGGCGGCGACTGAAAAGGCCGGGGCCTTAAGGGTGAGGGCAGCGAGCACGCGGGCAACCTCTTTCTGCGCCGGGTGCATCAGGCTGCAATGGAAGGGAGCGCTGACGGGAAGCATCACGGCCCGGCGAGCGCCCTTGGCCTTGACCAGTTCCGCGGCCTTCTCCACCGCGGCCACAGCGCCGGAGATCACGGTCTGGCTGGGTGAGTTGAAGTTGGCCGCCGACACGACTTTTCCCGTCTCGGACGCAGCCTCAGCGCATGCCTCGGCTACCTTGGCCGGGTCCAGCGCCAGGACGGCAGCCATGGCTCCCTCGCCAGCCGGTACGGCAAGCTGCATGGCCCGGCCACGCGCCTTCACTGCCCGTACAGCATCAACAAATTCAAGCGTTCCCGCAGCAACGTGCGCCGACCACTCGCCCAGCGAGTGACCCGCAGCCAGTGCAGGTGTTACGCCATGCTCGCGCAATACGCGCCAGGCTGCCACGCTCACCGTGAGAATTGCGGGTTGCGTGTTCTCGGTGAGCCGGAGATCTTCGTCGGGACCTTCGAAGATCAGCTTCGAGAGTGCGAAACCCAGCGCCTCGTCAGCCTCTTCAAAGGTCTGCTTTGCGATTGGAAAGGCATGGGCCAGGGCTCGCCCCATGCCGACCGACTGGGAGCCTTGTCCGGGGAAAAGGAAAGCGATTTTCTTGGTCATTTCAGGTTCAATTTTATCGTGGCGAGGGGCCTGAACACTCTGAGTCGGCCTTGAGAAACCTGCGCAATTGCTATATTGCCGCCGCAGGATTTTGCGGGGGCTGAAGCCCAATGGCTTTGATGCCCTTTACGGCACGACTGAAGTCGTGCCCTGTTACAAGGCGGGCCGACGCCGGCGTCTTCTAGTTCCAGCGCTTCTTGTCGTCGGGGTCGTCGTCGAGCTGGCGGCCCTGCCCGTCGAAGCGCACGGTACGGCCCTGCGACTTCATGTAGACCTCAAACTTTTTCGCTGCGCGCCGCCGCTTCCACCGGTAGTACCGGTTGCGCAGCCCGTACACCGATTCGCTGAAGGCGAACGAGACACCGCGGCGCGGAGCCAGACGAATCCAGAGCAAGCCAGCGGCCGCACCGCCCAACTGAGCAAAGGCGTACATTCTCTGCGAGCTGAACAGCATGGCAATCGAGACAAGCCCATAAATGATCGCCAGGTGCTTCGCCTTGACCCCGATGGTGAAGAACAGCAGGAATTCCATATCGCCGTAGAGCACGCCGATGGCTATCAGCATGCCGAAGATGCCGCCGAAGCAGCCGTAGAGTGGAACCTCGCCGGACATGAAGCTGAAGGTCCCGCTCATTGCGTAGATGGCGAGCGCCGCAGCCGCAGTGCCCAGCACCGCCGAAGCATAGAGCCCCAGGACCCAGGCGGAGTTGTGCAGGTCCTCGAGGAACCCTGCCAGGAACCAGATCGACAGCAACTCGAAGGCGGTGCCGATAATGCCAAGGTGAATGAAGCTGTAGGTGAGGGGCTGCCAGAGGTATCCATGGAGGAATCCGCTGGGGATGAACACGAGAGCGGTTGCGAGGCTGGTGGCAGCGTCGCGCGCGGCCACTTGGAAAAGCAGCAGGGCGAAGAAGGCGACCATGTTCACGAGGACAAGCTGGCGCGTTACTCCGCGAAAGCCGGGAAAGGAGAGCGGGCTGGATCCGATTCGCGCCATCGTTAAGAGAAGGTTATATGGCGGGACGTGCGGGTGTCATGGGACGGGCTCCATATGGAGCAGTTCGTGCCCAAAGTGGTCCGAGTTTTCCGGGTGCGCTGAAGACTCCGCCTGCGCTGAGGACTCCTACTTTGTGGGCACGCCAGCGGCTCCCGCTGCTGCGGGCGCGGCCCCCGGGTCAGGGACCTGAAGGCTCAGGCCGGTGGAATCGCCCTTCACAGTGATAGGCAACTCCGCTTCGCCATAGCTTTTCAGCGTCTTGGATTGCGACAGCATGTTCAGGGCAGACAAGGGGTTGGCCGGGCCGCTGGGCATGGACGCCTGGTCCATATCCGCCGCGCCGGTGGTGTGCAGAACATACTGGCCTTCGGGGATGTAGTTCAGCTTGAATGTGCCGTCCTGCTCCACCATGGTCGAGCGCACCGTGGTCTTTCCATCGGGGTCCATCAGGGTGATCATGCCGGTATTAACCGGGTGGCCGTCCGACCTGGCCACCACGCTGCCTGAGACTGTGTGCAGGTTGTCGAGAGGAAAGATGACATCGACGCCATCCACATCCGCGCCCGGTCCCACTTCAACCGGCTTCACGTCCTTCTCCCGCATGGCGCCGCCGGAGTAAACCTCCAGGGCGTCGCCCATGTTCATGTGCAGTGAGACGCTTCCTGCGCCCCCGCCCAGCCCCATCGTTGCCTGGGTCGTGGGCAGGGCGGCTTTCACCGCATATTTTCCTGCCGCAATGCCGGCGATGCGATAGCGGCCGCGGTCGTCGCTGATCGGGTTCACAACGCCTCCCTGGCCTATCGGTTTCCATTTGCCGTCGTCCTGCAATTTCATCAGGACAGGAGCGACTCCCGGCGCTGGGCTTCCATCGTCATAGTGGATCACGCCGCTGATCGATGCGCCGCGCTCGATGCGCAGTTCCAGGTGCGCGGGTTGATTCGGCGTCAGAACGATTTTTTCGGCGGTTTCTTTGACGGCCTTAAGGGTTGCGTTGTCGGCCTTCATCCGTTCCATCATGGAGAACTGCGAGAGCGGCGAGAGGTAGCCGGGAAGCTGGGCCACCACGTAGTAGGTGCCCGGCGGAACCTTGTCGAGTGAGAAGCTACCATCCAGGCCGGTGATGGCGGAGAGGTTCGAGCCCTTCATCATGGCAGTCATTGCTTGCGCCATGGCCTTTGAGAAATCCGGATTCTTGCCCATTGAGGCCGGATCGATGATCGGATCTTTGTTGGGCTGCTCCGCAATCAGTTGAACCGAGGCAAAGCGTGCCGGCTGGCCTGTATCCGCGCAGGTTACGTGACCTGACACTTGTGCCGGAGGGGCCGCAGGGTTGGAGGGCGCCGATTGCGAAAAGGCGGTGATCGAGAAAAGGGAGAAAATAAGAGCGGAAATGCGCATGCTGGTCCCGTTTTGAAAAGTGTCCCGCGCGCCTAACCCTTTGCGGGCCGTACACAGTCTAATCGGAAGTTGGGAGAGAGCGCGGTGATACCACCAGGGGCACTGTACGGATTTGGGCTGCAAAATGCGGTATCTGGAACAGGTTTTCCCGCGAACAGCAGGCCGATCTGAACGGAAGCGGCGGTGCTCTTGACCTGAGGCCGGGTTCTCCCTAAAGATAGCGATGTTGATGTGCGAATGAAGGCTATCTTAAAATTCACAGTTTCCTGAACGAGAGGAGAAGGCAATGCCCACCTGCCCTGAGTGCGAGAATGTATTGGATATTGAACTGGACGAAGCGGAAGAGGGCGATGTTGTTGCTTGCGCGGAGTGTGGCACCGAGTATGAGATCGTTGGAGTAGAGCCCCTTGAGTTGGCGAGGGTGGATGACGATCTCGACGAAGAAGACGACCTCTTCGCGGAGGATGAGGAGGAAGAGTGATTTTTAGCAGGGCAAAGCTGGGCGCTTGTTTGATGGTCGCATTTGTTGCAGTGGGAGTCGCCGGCAACGGCACATCCACTGCACTGTTCGCGCCCCCCGCTGCTGAGGCCCAGAATATTGGCCAGCGCGTGGTCTCCGGCATCGTTACAGACGCCAACTCCGCCCTGTTGGCGGGCGCCACGGTCTTTCTGAAGGACTTGAAGAGCAAGACGATTCGCAGCTATACCTCGGACGCCAAGGGTCGCTTCCGGTTTGCGCAGGTCAATATGGCGGAGGATCATGAACTGTGGGCCGAGAAAGACGGAAAGAAGAGTCCCACCAAGACGGTGAGCTCATGGGACACGCGCAAGGAGTTCGAAACCGAGCTGAAGGTCAAGTAAGGGGATGAGGCTGCAGGTTAGAGCGGTTTTCGAGTCAGGCAGCCCGTACTGCGCCGCCAATGTTCTTCTTCCCGCATCATGAACCGGCCTTGTAAACTCTTTGTGCGCTGGCGCTATAAGAGATCAGCAGCATGTTTTCCCCAGCATCCGCAGACTCATTTCTCAAGTTTCTCGTGGCCTGGAATCGTTGTTTACCAGGAATCCTCCTTGATTTGAATCCCCTTTGAATTGGAATCTCGAATGAGCCGTCTTCAATCCACGCGCCGGGCAGTCCCCGTTTTTCTCGGCGTTGCTGCTCTCGTCTCCGCCGCGGTCCTGCTTGCGGGGGACGCGTATCCGCGGCTCTTGCAGACGAACGCACGGGGCCTGCTTGGAGCGCTCCCACTGGTCTTCATCGCCGTCGCTTATCTTGCATATGAGATCATTCGCAGGCCGGGCAAGGCGGAGCTGCTGAAGGCGACGTTGCTGGCGCTGGCATTTCTTTTCTGGGCAGGGAATCAATTCTGGTCAGGGAGCAAATGGGCTGCGCCGATGAACGATATGGCCATCGCGCTGTTTGTGCTGGATGTCTTCTTTGTGATGGTGGGCTGGCCGCCCAACTCGCCGGACGAAGGGTTTGCGGAGATCTACACGGCGCCGGGCGCGGGCGAGGCGGAGAAATAGGGCGGAGTCGGACGAGAGGTTCGCTCGTCGGTCCGGGTTGGGCAAGCCTGGACGCTAGCCTTGCAGCTTCTTCGTCACCAGTTCATTGAGCAGCGCTGGGTTAGCCTGTCCCTTCGACATGCGCATCACCTGGCCCACAAAGAATCCCGCTACGGTCGTCTTGCCGGCACGGTACTGCTCCACCTGTTTGGGGTTGGCGGCGATCACCTCGTCGATCATCTTCTCAATCGCGCCCGTGTCTGTGATCTGCTGGGGCTTCTCGCGTTCGTAGACGGCAGGGAAGTCCTCGCTTTTTTCGAAGCAGATGTCAAGGAGCTGTTTTAACTGTTTGGAGCTGATCTTTTCCTCGTCGAGCAGATCGGCGGCAAGGACAATGCCATCCATCGACACCGGCGACTGCTCCTGCTCGAGGTCGAGGGCCTTCAGGCGGCCGCCCACTTCGCTCAGCAGCAGGTTGGCCACACGGCGCGGTGCACGCGACTTGCGCGCGGCAGCCTCAAACCGGTCGGCAAACTCACGCGAGCTGGTCAGCGTTGCAGCGTCGTTGGGTGCAATTTCGTACTCGGCGATCATGCGCGCGCGGCGTGCCTCGGGCAGCTCAGGGAGCCGCGCTTTCATCTCCGCAAGGAAGGCCGGGATGACGACGAGCGGCGGAAGGTCCGGCTCAGGGAAGTAGCGATAGTCGTGGGCCTGTTCTTTTGAGCGCATGGAGTATGTGCGCCCCTCGCCTGCGCTCCACAGGCGGCTTTCCTGGGTGATGCGGCCGCCGCCTTCGATCACTTCAATCTGCCGCTCGATCTCGTACTCGATGGCCGCGCGCACAAACCGGAAGCTGTTCACGTTCTTCACTTCCACCTTGGTGCCAAACTCTGCCTGACCGCGAGGCCGCACGCTTACGTTGGCGTCACAACGAAGCGAGCCTTCTTCCATGTTGCAGTCGGAGACTGCGGCGTAGAGCAGGATCTCCTTCAATCGGGTCAGGTATTCGTACGCCTCGTCGGCCGTGCGGATGTCGGGCTCGGAGACGATCTCCACGAGCGGGGTTCCGCAGCGGTTGAGGTCGAGATAGGTGCGGGTCGCCGAGTCAGGGAAGCCATCGTGGAGGCTCTTGCCCGCGTCCTCTTCCATGTGCAGCCGCGTGATGCCGATCCGCTTCATCGATCCGTCGGCGGTGGGCACTTCGATGCAGCCGTGCTCGGCCAACGGCTTGTCGTACTGCGAAATCTGGTAGCCCTTGGGCAGGTCGGGATAGAAGTAATTCTTGCGCGCGAAGATGGACCGCTCGCGCACCTGGCAGCCGATGGCCAGCGACGCCATGGTGGCAAACTCGACAGCTTTCGCGTTGAGCACCGGCAGCGCGCCGGGAAGGCCGAGGCACACAGGGCACACGTTGGTATTCGGAGCCGATCCAAAGTGGTTGGCGCACCCGCAAAAGGCCTTGGTCTGGGTCAGGAGTTGTACGTGGACTTCGAGCCCGATTACGGGCTCATACTTGGCCAGGATTTCAGGGGCGAGTGCAGTGGCGGGCATATAGGAATTCTAGCGTGCAGGGGCTGCATTCGACCGCATCGCGCGCCCCTCCCGCGCGCGATAAGGGTTCCAACCAATCAGCGTTCTTGAAAGGTTCTTACTCCGCTGGATCGTCTGCGGTGAATGCGGAGCAGCATGGCTTCTCGGTTGCGTGGAAGTTCATCAATTCCACGCGGATGTCGTCAGGATCGTACATATTGAACTGGCCTTTGCCATCCTTGCCCATCTGGGTGTGAGTCTGGGCATCAACGCCGACCAGCCGGCCCGCATCTTTGAGTTTGGTGAAAGCGGCATCCACCGAGTCGACGCCGATGGAGAAGTGATCGAGCACGCCGAGATCGTGTTGCTTCATTCCGGCCGGAATGCCCGAGCTTGCCCCAACAGGCGTGCTCCCAAAGGTGAGCATGTACTCCAGCCAGTCGTGGCTGTCAGGGGACTGCTGGCTTACCCAGTCAACGCGGGTGTCTGTCATTCCGCCGTACCAGTAGGGCCTGAAGCCGAGCAGGTCGCGATAGAACGTGTCTTCCACGGCGCGGCTGTGCACCATCTCACCCACGTGAATGATGTGGTGGCCGATGGCGTCCGGCGCCGAGAACGGCTTCAGGTTGGCCGGGGGCTGCACGAACTCAACTTTGTTGCCCTCTGGATCGTTTACCGCGAACCACAGACTGCCGTCGGCCCCGTGCTCAACGTGATCCGGCACCTTGTAGGATTTGCCGGCGAGCCAGCGCCGCAGCGCCTGGGCGTCGTCAGTGTTCCATGCGGTGTGGTCGAGCCGGTTGATTCCCGCATCGGGGGGGAGCGGCAATACCTCGATAAATTGCGTTGCGCTCAGCATGTAGCGAATGCCCTTGGGATTCTCCGGGTCAGCCTTCTTCACCGCGCCAACGACCTCACGATAGAAGTGGTCGGTGGCAGCAGGGTTCGACGTGTAGACCGCCAGGTGCGATATTCCGGTGATCTTCGGTCGGCGGAGCGGCGTGTCGGGCATCTGTGCCGTGGCGGCAAGGGTTACGGTTGAAAGAACTGCAATCGCGAAAAGCCTCAAGTTCACGGTCCACCTCGATTATTGGTGCGAGTCCACGATAAATCGATTGGGTGTCTCTAGCAAACCGCAAGAGACCGCTTCCTCAAAAGCGGCGTCAACTCTCGCGCCGTTTCGGCTGCCTTAGAGCCTTACAATTCACCCATGCCTGAGAAAACCTCCGCTTCTGGATTTGCCGCTCCTTCCCTGGCCCTCGCTCTAGCCGCACTTCTTGCTATTGGCGGATTGCTCGCCCACCGGGCCGGCGCACAAAGCCCACTGCCTACGGCCAGTGCGGAAGATCGTGCCCTGGCCCGCGAGATATTCAAAGAGCTCATCGAGATCAACACCACCGATACTCCTGCGGGCAACGTGACCACGGCCACCACGGCCATGGAGAAGCGATTTCTCGACGCAGGATTCCCGGCGGAGGACGTTCGGCTGCTCGGCCCCGACCCGCGCAAGCAGAACCTCGTGGTGCGACTCCGAGCCGCTATACCCACCAGCGAAAAGCCTGTACTGTTTCTCTGCCACATGGATGTTGTCCAGGCTCTGCGCTCCGACTGGAGTACTGATCCCTTTCAGTCTATTGAAAAGGACGGCTACTTCTACGGTCGCGGGACGCAGGACATGAAAAACAGCGACGCAGCGCTGGTGTGGACGTTTCTGAAGCTGCATCGCGAGGGATACAAGCCCAGGCGCGACATCATCCTTGCCCTTACCGCCGACGAGGAGGGTGGAAAGTTCAACGGCGCAGCGTGGCTCGTGGAGCATCATCGAGATCTGGTGGATGCTGCGTACGTGATCAACCCCGACGCCGGCGGCATTGAACTCGAGCATGGACGCGCAATCGTGGGGGATGTTGAAGCGACCGAGAAGGTCTACTCTGACTTCCAGATCACAGCCGTGAATCGGGGCGGTCACAGCTCATTGCCGCGCCCCGACAACGCGATCTACGAACTCACGACCGCGCTCAACAAGCTTGCAGCCTACACCTTTCCCTTCGAAATGAACGAGGTAACGCGCACTTACTTCAAGACCATGGCAACCATGGAAACCGGCCAGACGGCTGCTGACATGCGTGCAGTCACGGCCACTCCGCCGGACGAGGCAGCTGCCGCACGGCTCTCGACACAGGCCGCCTTCAACTCGAACTTTCGCACCACATGCGTTGCCACTCGACTGGCCGCAGGTCACGCCAACAACGCGCTGCCACAGACTGCGCAGGCCATCGTCAACTGCCGCATCTTTCCCGGCCACTCGCCGGAGGAGATACGCCACCAACTCATCTCCATCTTTGGGGACGACAAGTTGACCGTGAAGTTCGTCTCCGATGCCGGCATCGTGACTGACACTGCGCCTGAGCGCAAGGCCATGGTCCCTCCCGCGCCTATCGCCGAGGTCTTCGAACCGCTCACGCGCCTGACGCAGGCCATCTGGCCCGGGCTCCCCGTCACGCCGGAGATGGAAAACGGCGCGAGCGACTCCATCTACTTTGCGCAGGCCGGGATTCCCTGCTACGGCTTCTCCGCGATCGCGCTGGAGCGCGACGACGTGCGCGCCCACGGGCGTGACGAACGCCTCCCCGTCGACTCCTACTGGAAGTCTCTCGATTTCTTCTACGCGTTTACCAGGGCGCTCGGCGGCGAGTGAGGCGGCGGCGCAGATTTGAATTCGCCGGGAACGAATTCAAGCAAGTCTCCGACTTTGAGCGTCTAATCGTGTGAGGCTACCTGGTTTGCGATAGCTGAGTCGCTGGCGTCGGCGTAGAACCGCGAAGGGATGTTTCAGATGAAGAGGACCTGTCTTTCAGCCGTACTGGCTGTGTTTGTGCTCGTAACCGGGGCACGGTTGAATGCGCAAACCATAGGCCAAGGCCGCGCCGTGATCACCGTTCTCTCCAGGCACACTGAAATGGCTCCCAACCTGACTCAGCAGGACGTGAGCGTCAGAATCAATGGGAAGGATGCCGATGTCACGGGCTGGAAGCCCTTCAAAGGAGCCGACGACACGCTCGAACTGGTCATTTCAATCGATGGTGGGGCTCGCAATCTGGGCAGTCAGCTCGACGAGATCAAGACATTCATCCAGGGTCAGGGCCCGCATACGAAAATCGCCGTGGGCTACATGCAGAATGGCGTCACGCTGCTGGCCGGCCCTCTTTCAACGGACCACGGCCAGGCGGTGAGCGAACTGCGCTTGCCGGCAGGCCCCACCACCAACCCCTATTTCAGCCTTTCTGACCTGGGGCGGCACTGGCCTTCTGAAGATCGGCATGCGCGGCGCGAAGTGCTTCTGCTTAGCGACGGCGTGGACCCCGAGAACCGGCGATTCGATCCCGACGATCCGTATGTCCAGTCGGCAATCAACGACTCCGTGCGCGCCGGCCTAGTGGTTTATACCCTTTTTTGGCTCAACCGCACCGAGCGCGATGACAGTTCCATCACTGTAAATGGAGGCCAGAGCCTGCTGAACGAGTTGACTGACGCAACCGGCGGCTACAGTTACTGGGCGGGGACCGGAAACCCCGTCACGTTCAAGCCATTTTTTGACGATTTGGACAGGCGATTCGCGAGTCAGTACGCGCTGGAGTTCACCGCGCCGCTGGCGCGCAAGCCCGCCATTGAATCGCTGAAACTGAAGGTGGAAGGTCTTGGCATTCAGGTAACTTCTCCTCAGCAGGTCTACGTCGACCAGGGAAGTCCTAAGTAGACCCACCTTCTCTGTTGCCAACTCCCCACTGCGCGGGATACCGTCCATTTGACCCCGCACATGCCTCAAGCCCAGACGCCAGCGACGAGCCCTCTCCACCGCAAGATAGCCCTGCGCCTCATTCCGTTTCTCATGCTGCTCTATATGGTCTCCTTCCTCGACCGCGTCAACATCAGTTTTGCCGCGCTCACCATGAATCGCGACCTGGGCATCACAGACAGCTTTTACGGTGTCGCCGCGGGCATCTTCTTCCTTGGCTACTGCGCCTGCGAAGTCCCCGCCAACCTGATGCTCGCGCGCTTCGGAGCCCGGCGCTGGCTCGCCTCGCTCGTCTTTACCTGGGGTCTGGTCACCGTTTCCACGGCCTTCGTCCACGGCCGCTCCGACTACCTCGTTATGCGCTGCCTGCTTGGCGTGGTCGAGGCGGGATTCTTTCCCGGCGTCATCTACTACCTCACGCTCTGGCTGCCTCGGCCAGTGCGCGCCCGCTTGATGGCCTTCTTTATTCTTGCCATTCCCCTTAGCAGCTTCATCGGCTCGCCCATCTCCGCGCACTTACTTCTTCTGGATGGCGTTGCCAACCTGCGCGGCTGGCAATGGCTTTTTCTCATCGAGGGCGCGCCTGCCGTCGTTCTCGGTGTCGCCGCCTGGTTCACCCTTGCCGACTCACCGCGCGTCGTTTCCTGGCTCTCAGCCGAGGAGAAAGAGACTCTCCTTCGCGAACTTCAACCGGGCGAGGTGGACGAACAGCACGCCACCCACGTCCCTGCCGCTCGCAATCGCGCCGCGCGTGTGGGTTTGGATGCCCTGGTTTATTTCACTCTCAACTCAGCGATGTACGGCCTCGGGTTCTGGTTGCCCAAGATGCTTGTAGCTGAAGGCGTCTCCGCCACGAACAGTGGATGGTGGGCTGCGCTTCCCTATGGCGTTGGCAGCGTGGGCATGATTCTTCTCAGCCGCCTCACCGGCCGAAGCTGGCTCGGGAGGATCATCCTCGTCTCCGGCATTGGCTTTGCCGCCGCTGGCCTCGCCAACAGTTTCCCGCTCTTGCTCGCCGGATTCTCTCTTGCCGCAATCGGAGCCTATTCAGCGACCCCTCTCTTCTGGAGCGCCTCAACCGGCCACATGAGCGCGCGGGCTGCCGGCCCCGCCATCGCTACCGTCAACTCCATCGGCGTTCTCGGCGGCTTCGCCGGCCCCTTCGCAATGGGCTGGCTGCTGCAACATACCCACAGCTACGCCGCCGGGCTCGGCTCCATCGCGGCCTTGCTTCTAGCCGGCGCAGTGCTGGCATCTGGGCGTGGCCAAAACCTCGCGCCTGCCTCGCAATTGGCGAAGTGACTTTCGGTGTTTCTCGTTCGTCCCATTGCGCATTGCCCGCACTGATAAACTGAGGGTGCATGATTCTCCCGTTCGTCCGCGATGTTTTTGCGGAACTGGAGCACTCCTCCGCGTTTGAGCGCGTACGAAGGCATCTCAGCCTTGGTGCGGGGCGTCGGCGTGTCTCCGGACTTACTTCGACCGCCCGCGCAATCTACATTCCATTGCTGGCTCGTGCTGCCCGCCAGCCGGTGGTGGTGATGGTCTCTGACAACAAGGCCGCCGAAGCCCTTGAGCCCATGCTGAGGGCTGGATGCGACCTTACCGGAGCATTCGATCCCGCCCAGGTTGTGCGCCTGCCCGCGCACGACGTTCTCCCTTTTGAAAACCTCTCGCCTCACCCCGACGTGCAGGAGCAGCGTGCGTCCGCTTTGTGGAAGCTTGTCACCGGCGCGGTTTCCATCCTGATTGCGCCCGTCGAGTCTGCAGCGCTGCGCCTCTTCGATCGCGACTACTATGCGGGTCTTGCCGTAACGCTTCGCCGCGGGGAAGAAGTCGACATTGAAATGCTCACCGCGCACCTGGCCGGCGTTGGTTACACGCGCATGGACCTGGTGGAGATGCCCGGCCATTTCACGCGGCGCGGCGGCATCCTCGATGTCTACTCGCCTGAATCTGACCGGCCGGTGCGCATCGAGTTCTTTGGCGACGAGATCGAGACCATCCGCAAGTTTGACCCAGAGACGCAGCGCTCGCAATCTTTTCTCGATCAGGCGGAGCTTTTGCCGCTGACTGAAACGCCAGTGACTGAGCATCTGCTGGCCGCAGTGCACGCGCGGCTCAACAAGCAGCGCGTCGAAGGCGAAGACGACGAGATGGCGGCAGAACTCGCAGCAGCCGGCGGCGTCAGNNGAGCGCTGGTGGAATAAAGTAGAGCAGCGCCATGAGCGCTCCGCGATTGGCTCGCTCCTCACGCCGGAAGATATCTACCTGCGCCCCGAGATTCTGCAGGCCAGCCTCGATGCGCACCCGGGACTGGATCTAGATCAGCTTGGCGTGATCGACGTCCTCGATCAGGACATGACCCTGGGCGAAGTTGAGCTGCCCACGCGCCCCACGCTTCGCTTTCACGGCTCCATTCCCGCGCTGACCGAGCAACTGCGCAACCTGATGCAAGCTGACACTCGCACCATTCTTGCCGCACCGCATATGGGCGATGTCGAGCGCCTGGCCACTGTGCTGCGCGAGTATCAGATTCCTTATCGGCTCGGGAGCCGCAACCCGCATCCCGGCGAGACTGTGCTCGACGAGGGCAGCTACCTTTCCGGCGATTTGCGCGTGCCTATTATTGTTCGCACGCCGATTGCGGCAGGTGTCAGCTTTCTCGATGCAAACATCGTGCTCTTCGGCGTCAACGACCTTTCCGACGAAGCCGATGTGCAGGCGCGTCCCGAGCGCAAGCGTTCGAAGACCGCCGCATTCGTATCCGACTTCCGCGACCTTGCCGTCGGCGACTACGTGGTCCACGTGGAGCACGGCATCGCGCAGTACCAAGGCCTGAAAGAGATCGTGCAGGATGGTCTCTCGCTCGAGTTCATGATTCTGGAGTTTGCAGAGGCGGCGCGTCTCTACGTGCCGCTGACGCGCCTCGATTTGATTCAGAAGTACCGCTCTACCGACACCGGCCCAGCTCCTGTGCTCAACAAGCTTGGTTCGCAGCAGTGGACCAAGACCAAGGCGCGCGTGAAGAAGGCCATGCAGGACATGGCCGGCGAACTGCTCAAGCTCTATGCCGAGCGGAAGACCGCGCAGGGGACTGCTTTCTCCAAAGACAACGAGTTCCAGCAGGAGTTCGAAGAGTCATTCGACTTCAACGAAACCGACGATCAGCTCTCCGCCATCCGTGCAATCAAGTACGACATGGAGTCGACCACTCCCATGGATCGTCTGCTCTGCGGCGACGTTGGCTACGGCAAAACCGAAGTTGCGATGCGCGCTGCATTCAAGGCTGTGCAGGATGGAAAGCAGGTGGCCGTGCTCACGCCCACCACGATCCTCTGCTTTCAGCATTTTGAGACGTTCAAGAAGCGCTTTGCACAGTTCCCCATCAAGGTGGAGATGATCTCACGCTTCCGCACGGCCAAGGAGCAGAAGGCGATCGTCGAGCAGGTGGAAACGGGCAAAGTCGACATCCTCATCGGGACGCATCGCATTCTTTCGAAAGACATCAAGTTTCAGGATCTCGGGCTGCTGGTTGTCGACGAAGAGCAGCGCTTTGGCGTGCGCCACAAAGAGCGCCTGAAGCAGATGCGCAAAGAGATTGACGTGCTGGCCATGAGCGCTACACCCATTCCGCGCACGCTGCACATGTCGCTCGTGGGGCTGCGCGATATGAGTGTCATTGAAACGCCTCCCAAGGACCGCATGGCCATTCAGACCGTGGTGGCGAAGTTCGACGAGAAGATCATTCGCTCTGCCGTTGAAGTGGAGCTGGAGCGCGGGGGCCAGGTTTACTTCGTTCACAATCGAGTTGAATCCATTTACGAGATTGCCTCGCGCATTCAGGAACTGGTCCCGGCGGCGCGCGTCGTTGTTGGACACGGCCAGATGCCTGAAACTGAGCTTGAGCGCGTGATGCTTGCATTCATGCACCACGAGTACGATGTGCTGGTTGCCACCACCATCATCGAGAACGGGCTCGACATTCCACTCGCCAACACGATGCTAATCAATCGCGCCGATCGTCACGGCCTCAGCGAGCTCTACCAGTTGCGCGGGCGCGTGGGCCGGTCGAATCGTCGCGCGTATGCATATTTGCTGATCCCGCCGGAGACGGATCTTACTGAGATTGCGCGCCGCAGGCTTGCCGCGCTGAAGGAGTTCAGCGATCTTGGCGCGGGCTTCAAGATTGCTGCGCTCGATCTCGAATTGCGCGGTGCGGGCAACATGCTGGGCGGCGAGCAAAGTGGACACATCGAGGCTGTCGGCTTCGAGCTATACACATCGATGCTCGAGGCCGCGGTGAAGGAGATGAAGGGCGAGTCCATCGATGAGCGCCCAGCAACTGCGCTGAATCTCGGTATCCCGCTGCGGATTGACGAGACCTACGTTCCAGAAGAAAACCAGCGCCTGCGGCTCTACAAAAAGATCGCCGGCGGAGCCACTGACCAGGCACTCGCCGAAGTTCGCGCCGAGCTTGAAGACCGCTACGGCGCACCACCCGACGCCACTGTGTTTCTGCTTGAAGCCGCCAGGATTCGACTCGAGTGCGAGCGCCTTGGCATTGCCCAGGTCGACAGGAAGCGCGGCGAGTTGCAGATTCGATTCATGGAAAATGCCGCTGTCGATCCGCAGCAACTCATGCGCCTGGTTGCCCGCAACGCCAAGCGGGGCGCGCAGTTCACGCCGCAAGGTTTGCTGAAGTATCCTTTGGCTGCATTGCGGCCCGACGAGATTCTGCTGGAGATTGACGAATTGCTGGCGCAACTTGCGCCTGCGCCAGTGAGTGCGTAAGTTCTTCCGTCCACTGAAACGAGGAACAACAGTCCGTCCGGCCCGCGGGCTACAACACAAGGGTGAGGGCGAAAACCGTAGTCGTGGAGTATGCTGGCTGCTGAAATCGTGGGCCGGTGCGCTCCCGAGCCACTTTTCAGCAGAGGTCGATCGAAAATGAGCAATCGAGTTCGCAAGGCAGTATTCCCAGCAGGTGGATTGGGCACCCGCTTCTTGCCCGCCACCAAGGTCATTCCCAAGGAGATGCTGGCCCTCGTCGACAAGCCCATCATCCAATACGGGGTTGAGGAGGCCATAGCCTCCGGCATTGAGCACATCATCATCATCACCGGCCGCGGCAAGGGCGCCATGGAGGACCACTTCGACCACAGCTTTGAGCTGGACGCGACGCTTGAACGCCGCGGCAAGACTGAACTTCTCGCCGTTTCGCGGGGAGTTTCCATGTTGGCTCGCATCAGCTACGTGCGCCAGAAGGAGCCTCTCGGCCTGGGCCACGCAGTTCTCTGCGCGAAGGATCTTGTTGGCAACGAGCCATTCGCGGTCATTCTGCCGGACGACGTGATCGATGCCGATCCGCCGTGTTTGAAACAAATGATCGACGTCTTCGATGAGCGCGGCGGGTCGGTGCTGGCCACCATGACGATAGAGGGCCCGGGTATCAGCGCCTATGGTGTGTTGTCCGGCTCGCAGGACGCTGAGAACCCACGCATCTACAACTGCACCGGCATGGTGGAAAAGCCGAAGTTTGAAGATGCGCCTTCAAAGCAGGCCATCATCGGCCGCTACGTCCTGACGCCTCGTGTCTTCGAGCTGCTTGAGCAAACCAAGCCCGGCGCGGGCGGAGAGATTCAGCTCACGGACGGCATTCTTGCCCTGGCCAAGGAACAGAAGGTCTTCGGCTACACGTTTGAGGGTAAGCGCTTCGATGCAGGGGACAAGTTCGGAATGCTGCAGGCGACGGTGGAATTTGCGCTGAAGAGGCCGGAGTTCGCCGAGAAGTTTCGTGAGTATCTGAAGGGGCTGGAGTTGTAGGGAGCAAGTGAGCAAGACAGCGAGTCAGCAAGTTAGCGAGTCGGCAACGCGGCGGGTCAGCACCTTATCGGCTTGTAGCGCCTGTCAGCTGCCGCCAGCTCTGAGCTTTCGCGCAAGCGCGCTGCCTCGCTGCCTTACGCCTTCCACTTGATGTTGCAGCCGATCGACGGTTTTTGATCGGCAGGCGCTGGCTGCCCTGCAACAACCAGGTCGATTGCGGTCCGCAGGTCTTTGCCGGTCACGGGAATTCCGTTTCCGGGCCGACTGGAATCGAACTGTCCGCGGTAGACCAGGCTGAATGTGCCATCGAAGAGGAAGAAGTCCGGCGTGCACGCTGCTTTGTATTCGTGAGCGACATCCTGCGTCTCGTCGTAGAGATAGGGGAACTTGAAGCCGAACGTCTCGGCCTGCCGCTTGAGGCCTTCGGGGCTGTCTGACGGATGCATCACCACATCGTTACTGCTGATGGCGACGATGCCGATGGGCTGGTTGGCGTAGTCGCTGCCCAGCGCTGCCAGTGCCTCATTAATGTGCTTCACAAACGGGCAATGGGGGCAGATGAAGAAGACGAGCAGGGCTTTTTTGCCGGCGTAGTCGTCGCGGCTCACGGTCTTGCCGCTCACGGCATCGGGAAGCGCAAAGTCAGGGGCAACGGTGCCCAGTTCAAGCATGGTGGATTCAGTTGCGGCCATAGTTCCTTCCTGGCGAGTCAGCGGGTCAGCGAGTCAGCAAGTCAGCAAGTCGGTGGTTGGCGGATCAGCGCGGATTCCAAGCATCGACCGCCCCTGCCGCGCGGCGCTTGCCCATTCGATAGATGCTCCTGGCTGGCACGCCGACTCGCTGTCTTGCTAGAAAAGCGGCGTCTGGCGTCCGGGCATGGTTAGGCCAAAGTGTTCATACGCCAGCCGGGTGGCGACGCGCCCGCGGGGCGTGCGATCCAAGAATCCGATCTGAATGAGAAACGGCTCGTAGACTTCTTCGAGGGCGTCTTCTTCTTCGGCCAGCGTTGCGGCCAGCGTGCCCAAGCCCACCGGGCCGCCGTCATACTTTTGCATGATCGTCAGCAGCAACCGACGATCAATCTCATCGAACCCGTGCGCGTCGACCTCGAGCATGGTCAGAGCGGCGTTTGCGGTGGGCCGGTCGATGGTCCCCGTGCCCCGCACCTGGGCGAAGTCGCGCACGCGGCGCAGCAGGCGGTTGGCAATGCGGGGCGTTCCGCGCGAGCGCAGAGCGATCTCCGCCGCGCCGTCTTCGTCGATGGGTACCTGCATGACCTCGGCCGAACGGCGCACGATGAACCGCAGGTCTTCTTCGGTGTAGAACTCGAGCCGCAGCAGAATCCCAAACCGCGACCGCAGCGGCGACGACAGCAGCCCCGGCCGCGTGGTTGCGCCCACAAACGTGAACGGCCTGAGCTCCATCACATGGGTGCGCGCCGCCGGTCCCTGACCGATGATGATGTCGAGCTTGTAGTCCTCGAGTGCGGTGTAAAGCTTCTCTTCGAGCACCGGCTGCATGCGGTGGATCTCGTCGAGGAAGAGAACCTGCTTCTCGTGCAGGTTGGTGAGAATCGCGGTCAGGTCACCCTGAATCTGCAGCGCCGGCCCTGAGGTCTGCTGGAAGCCTACGTCAAGCTCGTTGGCAATGATGGTGGCAAGCGTTGTCTTGCCCAGACCGGGAGGGCCGAACAGCAACACATGGTCCAGGGCCTCGCCGCGCGATTTCGCAGCTTCGAGCGCAATTGCCAACTGTTCCTTGGCTTTGGCCTGCCCGATGAACTCACGCAGCCACCGCGGGCGCAGTTTGAGCTCGAATCCTTGCTCTTCTTCGGCTGGCGATGCGCTCACCAGCCGGGCCGAATTGTGATCGCCAGCGTTGCCCATGCTGGGAGCAAGTGTAACGGCAGCCGCTGCCATGGGCAAAGGAGCGGCAGCCGCTCATGCCTGTTCAAAACCGGCTCAACCGCGCATATTCTGGACGCTCCAAACCCCGCGCTTGTCCACCCCTAACGCGGCTTTTGTACTGCCACTTATGGGTTTATTGACTGTCTTGATGCGGAATGCATAGTGACGCTTTTGGGGGACATCTGTTCCGGCAAGAGACAACCTATAGTCGATGGTAGAAGTAAAACTGCGACTTTTCCCGCCAGACGGGGGGCATAAGCCGGCTTGAGTTTTTGGGAGGGGCAACCATGTTCGGACGTTCACCATGGAAAGCACTGCTGCTCGTTGGGTTTGGTCTTGCCCTCGCTGGCTGCACTAACAATCTGGTGGACTCGATCATCGTTGCGCCATCCACGCAAGCTTTGACCGTTGGCCAAACCGCCCAATTGACAGCCACGGGAATCCAGAACCACGGTACCCATCCCTCTACAAGCACGAATGTTACGAATGAGGTCACCTGGACCTCAAGCTCTCCCGCCGTCGCCACGGTGAATTCGTCCGGTCTGGTCACCGCGGTATCCGCCGGCACCACCAGCGTTACCGCGAGCATGGCTGGATTTGGCGGCACGGTCACCGGTACTTCGGTTATTACGGTTACTGGCAATCAGATCACACCCTCTGAGCCGCTTGCATCGCTGGCCGTCGATCCGGGAGCCCAGACTGCTCTTTCCGTCAATCAGACAGTCAACTTCATTGCAATCGGAACCACCAACGCTTCCGCCACGGTAAACCTGACGAATCAATCAGCCACGGTGGGCACGAGCATCATCAAGGCAGCCACCTGGCTCTCGAGCAATCCGCAGGTTGCTACCGTCAATTCCGCCACGGGCATTGCCACGGCGCTCACGAACGGATCCACCACCATCACCGCCCAGGCGACCAATCCGGATGGCACAGTCGTCATTGGTACCGCGACCCTCAACGTCACGCTGCCGACCAATTCGCCGGAGCCGCTGGTGTCGATGGCCATCATACCTGGCACGCAGACCCTCACATCGCTTAACCAACCTGCTCAGTTCATNNAATGGGACCGCGGCCATCACTGCCGTCGCCACCAATCCGGATGGCACGGTCGTAACGGGCGTCGGATCGGTCACAGTCAGCATCGCCGCCACTGGGGAGCCGTTGGTCTCACTGGCCATCGTCCCGGCGTCACAGACAGCATCGGTGGTTGGTCAAACGGCTCAGTTCGTAGCCATCGGCACCACATCGTCCGGCGCCACGGTGAACCTGACCAATCAGCCAGCCACTGTGGGTACGGCAACCATCAACGCCGCAGTCTGGGGTACAAGCAGCTCCGCAGTAGCTAGCATCAATGCAGCCACGGGACTTGCGACTGCGCAGAGCGCCGGCACCGTCGCCATCACCGCCCAGGCCAAGAATCCGGATGGGACTGTGGTTACCGGAACCGCGACCTTCACAGTGATCACCACGCCGGAGCCGCTGATCTCGCTGAACATCGTTCCCGGTTCGCAGACACTGGTTTCAGCGGGCCAGACGGCGCAGTACATCGCCATCGGCACCACCGCATCGGGCGCCACGGTAAACCTGACCAACACCAAGGCGACGATCGGCACCGCGACCGTCAATGCTGCAGCATGGGGAACCAGCAGCGGGTCAGTGGCCACCATCAACCCGATCACCGGCGTTGCCACGGCCGAGGCTACCGGCACCACCGTCATCACGGCCGTTGCCTACAACCCCGACGGCACCGCAGTGACTGGAACGGCGACACTGAACGTGAACATCGCCGCCGGGAGCGAGCCGCTGGTATCGCTGGCCATCATACCGGCGTCGCAAACCGCATCGGTGGTGAACCAGACCGCGCAGTACATCGCTATCGGCACCACTTCATCCGGCGCGACGGTGAACCTGACGAACCAGACAGCGACTGTGAGCGGCTCTACCATCAACGCCGCCGTCTGGGGCTCAAGCAGCAACGCGATAGCCACCATCAATCCAGCGACCGGCGTTGCCACTGCCATCAGTTCGGGCACTGTTGCCATCACGGCACAGGCCAAGAATCCGGATGGTACGGTTGTTACCGGCACGGCGACCTTTACGGTGACGACGACGCCTGAACCTCTGGTGTCGCTGGCCATTGTTCCTGCAACGCAAACCCTTGTTTCAGCGGGTCAAGCGGCGCAGTACATCGCCATAGGCACGACGTCGACAGGCGCGACGGTGAACCTGACCAACGTGAAGGCGACGATTGGAACGGCAACCATCAACGCGGCAACCTGGGCATCCAGCAGCAGCGCGGTTGCCAGCATCAGCCCGACAACAGGCATTGCGACGGCTGTGACCTCTGGTGTTGCGGTGATCACGGCGGTTGCATACAACCCCGATGGCACGGCGGTAACGGGAACGGCGACTGTGAACGTAAACCTCACAGCTACACCCGAGCCGCTGGTTTCGCTGGCAATCGTTCCGGCGTCACAAACTGCTTCAGTGGTGGGCCAGACCGCGCAGTTCATCGCCATTGGCACCACGTCGAACGGTTCGACGGTCAACCTGACCAATCAGACCGCGACGGTGAACGGCGCCACCATCCAAGCCGCTCTCTGGGGATCGAGCAGTCCATCCGTAGCCTCGATCAATCCGGCTAACGGCGTGGCCACGGCCCAGAGTTCCGGTACTGTTGCCATCACCGCCCAGGCCAAGAACCCGGATGGAACGGTGGTGACGGCCGCAGCGACGTTTACGGTGATCACCACGCCGGAGCCGCTGGTGTCGTTGTCGATCGTTCCGCAGACGCAGACGCTGGTTACGACAGGCGAAACTACGCAGTACATCGCCATCGGTACTACTGCGAACGGCGCGACGGTGAACCTGACCAACGCCAAGGCGACCATCGGGACCGCAGTCATCAATGCAGCGGCATGGGCTTCGAGCACCACTTCGGTGGCTACGATCAATTCGGCAACCGGTCTTGCAGTGGCTGGAACATCGGGCATAACCGTCATTACGGCTGTTGCGTACAACCCAGACGGTACAGCAGTAACGGGAACAGCGACGCTGAATGTGAACATCACGGCCACGGCCGAACCGCTGGTTTCGCTGGCTATCGTTCCGGCGTCGCAGACAGCATCGGTGGTCAATCAGACCGCGCAGTTTATCGCCATCGGGACCACAGCGTCCGGGGCCACGGTGGACCTGACCAATCAGTCGGCGACGATTGGCGCGGCCACCATCAATCCCGCGGTCTTCGGATCGAGCAGCAACGCCATAGCCACCGTTAACCCAGCCACAGGTATTGCCACAGCGCTCAGTCCAGGGACCGTTGCCATCACCGCAGAGGCCAAGAATCCGGATGGCACAGTTGTGACGGGAACGGCGACCTTTACTGTGACGCCCGCCCCCGAGCCGCTGGTTTCGGTGGCTATCGTTCCAGGGACGCAGACCCTTGCCACGTCAGGCGAGCCGGTACAGTTCATCGCCATTGGCACGACAGCGTCGGGCGCCACGGTCAACCTGACCGACGTGAAGGCAACCATCGGCACGGCCACCATCAACGCTGCAACATGGGGTTCCAGCACAAATTCTGTGGCCACCATCAATCCGGCCACGGGCCTGGCGGCAGCGGCCACTTCGGGTGTTACCGTCATCACGGCTGTTGCGTACAACCCAGACGGCACCGCGGTAACGGGAACGGCCACTCTCACTGTGACTCTGTCAGCAACACAGGAGCCGATCGTCTCGCTGGCGATCGTTCCCGCGTCCCAGACTGCGTCAGTGGTCAATCAAACCGCGCAATTCATCGCCATCGGCACCACGTCGTCAGGCAACACGGTTAACCTGACCAATCAATCAGCCACGGTAGGCGCGGCAACGATTAGCGCCGCTGTCTGGGGCTCGAGCACGAACGCCGTGGCGACCATCAATCCTGCAACCGGACTTGCGACGGCTCTCAATGCCGGTACGACTGCCATCACGGCCCAGGTCAAAAACCCGGATGGATCGGTAGTTACAGGCACCGCAACCTTTACCGTAAGCTCCACGACCGAACCACTGGTTTCGCTGGCCATCGTTCCCGCGACGCAGACGCTGGTTACGGCGGGGCAACCGGTGCAGTACATCGCCATCGGCACCACGGTGTCTGGCGCGACGGTGAACCTGACCAACGTGCCGGCAAAGATAGGCGCCGTAACCATCAACCCTGCAACCTGGGCTTCCAGCAGTCCGACGGTGGCGACCATCAACCCGGCCACTGGCGTTGCATCGGCGGCAACCACGGGAAGCACTGTAATCACGGCCGTTGCTTACAATCCAGACGGTACAGCGGTTACGGGCACTGCAACTCTCACCGTCAACATCTCCGCAACGCAAGAACCCCTTGTTTCGCTGGCCATCGTTCCTGCGTCGCAAACTGCTTCGGAAGTCAATCAGACCGCGCAGTTTATCGCAATTGGTACCACGTCGTCGGGTGCCACGGTTGACCTGACAAATCA
>PMXB01000075.1 GCA_003165935.1 Acidobacteriaceae bacterium
ATGACAGTCGTTGTTTGGATGACAGTCGTTGTTTGGTAATGAATTCCAGACTCGGGACCCTAGCTAATGGGTGCGGCGGGGAGGGTGAATTGGAATTTGCTGCCCATGCCTGGGGTGCTTTCGGCCCAGATGCGTCCTCCATGCTGCTCGACGATGCTGCGGCAGAGAGCGAGGCCAAGGCCGGTGCCGCCGAGGGCGCGGGAGTCAGAGGCGTCGCCNNGGGTGGGCGGATAAGCGGATGGTGGTGTCGGACTGCGAGAACTTGAGGGCGTTGGCGACGAGTTCGTTGAGTACCTGGAGGATGCGTTCTTCGTCGGCGAGGACCTGCATGGGCGGGGCTTCGATGCGCAGGGTGATGTGTGCCTGGTTGGCCTGGGGGTAGGCGACATCGGCAGCGCGGCGTAACAGAACCATGGCCTCGACGGGCAGGCGGTCGAGAGGCAGCTTACCCTTGCCGACGCGGTCGAAGTCGAGGATATCGTTGACGAGGCGTATGAGGCGGTCAGAGTTGGCGATGGCCATCTCGACCATCTGGTGCTGCTTCTCGGGTCGGCGGTCAAGCGAGCCGGAGGCTATGAGGCCGAGTGAGGCGCGGAGGGAAGTGAGCGGGGTGCGCAGCTCGTGGCTGACGGTGGAGATGAACTCGTCCTTCATCTTCTCGAGGCGCCGGCGCTCAGAGACATCGCGGAAGGCGACGACCATGCCGGAGACGCGACCGTTTTCAAGGATGGGATTGGCGCTGTACTCGACAGGGAAGGCAGTTTGATTGTTGCGCCAGAAGACCTCGTCGCGCATGCGGATGGACTCGCAGCGGCGGAGGGCCTGGAGGATGGGGCTGGTGGAACGAGAGTAGGGCGTTCCGTCGGCGTGTGTGTGGTGAATAACCTGGTGCATGTCGCGGCCGGTGAGTTGCTCGGGGGTGCAGCCGAGGGCAGCGGCGCCGGCCTGGTTGACGAAGGTGATGCGGCCGTCGAGGTCGATGCCGTAGATGCCGTCGCCGACGGATTCGAGGATGAGTTCGCGCTGTCGGGTGGCCATGTGGAGCGCCTGCTCGGCTTCGTGCTGCTCAGTGATGTCGATGCCATGGTTGAGGACGAAGGGTCGTTCGCCGGGGAGCTGCATGCGGCGGCTGCGGAAGGCGATGCGCCGGTAGACGCCGTCGCTGCGGCGGAGGGCGAGCGCACCCTGCCACTCTTCGCTGGATTCGAGGCTGCGAAGGCAGACCTGAAAGTCGGCGCTGCCCTGCCGGTCGAGGAGGTCGGCAACGGCGCGGCCGACCAGGGCTTCAGCGCGGTAGCCGAGGGTTTCGGCGGTGAATGCGTTAAGGGAGGTGAAGCGGCCCTCCATGGAGCAGGTGAAGATGAAGCCGAGCGAGTTTTCGACGACCTCGCGATAGCGGGTTTCGCTGGAGTGGAGGGCCTTTTCGGTTTCTCGCTGCTCGGTGACATCCTGGCCGGTGACGATGATGTACTGGATCTCCTCGTTCGGGCCCTGGAGGGGGCGGAGGGTCCAACTGACGCGCCGTGTATTGCCGCCGGCGATGCGCCAGACGGTTTCGTGGGGGCCGGAGACCTGGCCTGAGGCGGCTTCGCGGAGCCGGGCGGCGACCCAGTGGCGGTCTTCGGATTCGAGAACATCTTCGACGAAGGGGCGGCCGACGGCATCGGCCAGAGAGAGACCGGTGAGGGTGGCGCAGGACTGGTTCATGCGGACGGTTCGGCCGGCGGTGTCAAGCACGGCAACGAGGGCGGGAACGGAGTCGAGGGTAGCGGCGACAAAAAGTCGCTCAGTGGCGAGAGCGCGCTCGGTGCGCATGCGGGCGCGCTGGGCCTGCTCCTGGGCGCGGATGCGGTTGTAGAGTTCGATGCGGGTGAGGGCCTGGCGGCCGAGGACTTCGAGGAGGGTGAGATGCTCCGGAGTGAATCGGTTGGGCTGCTCGGCGAGGATGGCGAATGTGCCGACGAGCTGGCGGTCGGGGTCGATGAGGAGCGTGCCGGCATAGGAGCGGCAGGGCCGTGCGCCCGGAACGGGGATGCCTGTGGGCGGAAAGTGAGCGTCGGCGGCGGCGTCGGAAATCAGCAAGGGCTGGCCGATCTCAAGCATGCGCTGGCAGCCGGTGGACCAGCGTGGCTGCTCCAGGCCTTTGAAACCGAACTGGGACTTGAACCAGAGACGATTCTGGTCGATCGAACCCAGATACGCGTATTCGGCGTTACTGAGTACAGCGGCCAGCTCGACGATCTCGTCCATCTCGGGGTCAGGATTGCGCTCAAAGACATCCAAATCAGAACGCATAGACGTTCCCTGGAAGTCTCCGGGACCTCGACCCTGCTGGACGTTCATATTTCACCCACACCCAGTAGCAGTATCGAGGATGTTGACTCTATTGGCTCTGCCACAAAGAGGGCAGAGAAGGGCAGGGGGAGTTACGACCTAAGTAATTGATTTTTCGGGGTCTTGCGAGTGGGTTTGGGTTACCTGCGAACATAGAATTGGCGGAAAGGGGAATTACCGGAGGTGGTTACCTGGAGGGAGATGTGGGTTGCGGTGAGTGACGGCTAAAACGTCAGAACAGGTACTCCTGTAATGAATTGCCGGCGAATCCAGTGCAAATCTGCGCGCGAGCTGAGGTAGCTTAGAGGGTGATTACATTCAGGCCGGGGATGAGTTTGAAGTGCTTTGTGTTGCTGGTGGCGACGTCGAAGCCAAGATGGAGTGCTGTGGCCCCGATCAGGAGGTCAGGGAAGTCGATTGAGATGCCATTTGCGGCTAGTTCGCCTTCAATGCGGCCTGCACGGGTTGCTATATCGAGCGATACGGGGTGAACGATGAGGTTGAGAACTAGTTCATTGACAAAGGCAGTACGCCGTAGACGATCCAGATCGGTTTTTGCCCGATAGATGCCATGCGTCAAGTCAGTGATGGAAACGACTGAAATTGCGCTTTCAATGTCACCCAAAGAAGCAGAAATGCGCTTGATGACCTGCGTGACGGTTTCGCGACGTCTTTCACCGGCGATCAAAACACTGGAATCGAGGATAAGGGCCACGGCTTCAGTCCCAGGCCGAGGTGTCGCGGGACTTCCGGTTGCGGATGATCTCAATCATGTCCGCGGCAAACTCCGGGTCCATCGCCGTCTCGTGGCCAAACTCCTCCGAGCGCCGCTCAGCGAGCCGAATGGACTTCGATAGAAGACGCCCCTTTGGCTCGGCCGCCTTGCGAAGGACGATGGCCGGCGCGGATTCCTTTTCAATCACAATCTCCTCGCCTTGATGGGCGCGGGCGAGCAGACCGGGAAAATCACGGATCGCTTCAGCTTCGGAGATGTGGATCGCCGCCATAAAGCAAAGATAACGCAGATAAGGATTCAGACTAGATGCATCCTGGCGTGCGGGCGATCAATGAGGAGATGTGTCGGTCTTGATGGCGGGAGTGAGGAAGCCGCTGTCGGTGAGCCAGTCGGCCATTCGCTGAGGCCAGGTGTTTACGGTGACGAGTTTTGAGCGGTCGCCCATGTTGAAGGCGTGGCGGCCCTTGGCGAGGAAGATGGCTTCGACAGGTACATTGGCGGCGCGCAGTTTCTGGTAGATGGCGAGGGTGGTTTTGTCGCATCCGTAGTCGTCGTCGTTGGCGACGAGGAGAAATGTTGGAGGCGAGCCAGCGGGAATGTTGTCGGGCACGTCGCCGCCGGGGTAGACGAGCATCTGGAAGTCGGGGCGACCGTTGAGACGGTCGATGGGATCGGGGGCGGAGGGGTCGCCGTCGCCGGGGGTATAAGCGATGAGCGAGGCCACAGCGCCGCCGGCGGAGAAGCCGAGGATGCCGACGCGATGCGGGTCGATGTTGAACTCGGCAGAGCGGCTGCGGATAAGGCGCATGGCGCGGTTGGCATCCTGGCGAACGTTGTCCATGGAGTAGGGCGAGTCCTTTTCCTGGGGGAGGCGATACTTGAGCGCGAAGGCGGCGACTCCGATGCTATTGAGGAATTGGGCGGCCTGGACGCCCTCCGCGTTGAAGACGAGTTCGCGGAAACCGCCGCCGGGGGCGATGAGGACGGCCGCGCCGGTGGCCTTTTCTTTGGGGGGCAGGTAGACGGTGATGGAGGGGTTGTTGACGTTGCGGACCCAGTAGTCCTGGGCCTGCTCGGGGATGTCTTTGCGGGACTCGAAGCCGGGGGCACCGTTGGGCCATAGGTGGATGACCTGCGGAGTGGTTTGGGCGGAGGCGGTGGCGGAGAGGGCGAGGGTGAGTGCGAGAAGGCATTTCATGGGAAATCCTTTTGGGGGGTGAGCGGTTTGGATTTCCACCCATCCCGCAAACGGCGCGGAATGGATGGGGCACAGAGGGTTGGGAAAGAGATCAGCAGGGGCTAAAGCCCGAATGATCAAGATCGGCATTTTTGGCCCGGCTCAAGCCGTGCCGTTGTTACAAAGCCTAAGGCGTGACTTTGCAGCAGTCGCCGGCGGCGGCGGGCTCGTTGGCGCCGGCGTCGAGGACGACCTTCCAGGCGCCGTTGGGCTGTTTGCGCCAGATGGTGATGTAGCGGCCAGAGGTGGTGACGGGGTTGCCGTTGGCGTCTTTGCTGTGGCCTTCGAAGTGTCCCCAGGTGTAGCCGATGTCGCCGGAGGGGCCGAGGACGGCTTCGGTCGGAGTCCAGGTGAGTTGATAGAGCTTGGGGTCCCAATTGGAGGACTTCATAATGGCGACGCGACCGATGGCCGGCTGCTGGCCATTGCCGAGGGCGACACCGTCTTCAGCGAACCAGTCGGCGAATGCTGCGCCGCCGCGGGCGAGGACGTCTTTGGCGAATTTTGCTTCGAGTTCGAAGAGAAGGACTTTGCCGGGATTGACGGTGGTGTCGCTTAGGGGGTTGGGGGCGGTAGAGGGAGCGAGGGCGGCGGGGTCGGGGAGCTGGGCAGAGAGCGAGGGGGCCTGGACTTGGACGACGAGGCAGAAGAAAAGAATGAGAGCTGCTTTGATGGGGGTCGATCTTAAACGCATGGCGGGTCCTCCAAATGCCCTGGGTTGGTTTTCCCCGAGGCGGGAAGTACACCGCAATCGTACAACGGTGCGAGGAGGGCGGGGTGGGATGGAGATCACTGGGGCGGATACGAAGGATCCGGGTTGCGCCTTAATCTTTCGGGGCTGAAGAGGCGTCAAACGAGTAGGGCATTGTGTGGTCAAAACGTGGACTCTCGGTGAAAGACGGGGTTGGTATACTCGATTGGTTGCTGCATCGGACTTTCGGCAGTTGAGCCCAGCACGCGAGGGCCTTTTTGAGAGATAGTCTGCCCTCCTTCAGTAAACGAAGTGCAGGGAAAGGAAGTACATGGGAACGTTGCTGGAGACGATCCACTCGCCCGCTGACCTGAAGAGCCTGAACTTTGCCCAGATGGGGGAACTGGCGGAAGAGATCCGCGAGTACCTGATCCAAACGCTCTCGAAGACGGGCGGCCACCTGGGGCCGAACCTTGGTGTTGTGGAACTTACGCTGGCGCTGCACACGGTATTCAATACCCCCGGAGACAAGCTGGTATTTGACGTCAGCCACCAGGCGTATGTGCACAAGATTTTGACGGGGCGGCTGGACCGTATGAACACGATCCGGCAGCCGGGCGGGCTGAACGGGTTCATGCTGCGGACCGAGAGCGAGCACGACTGCTACGGGGCTGGGCACGCAGGGACTGCAATTTCAGCGGCGCTGGGGATGGCAGTGGCACGCGACCTGGCGGGCGGCGATGAGAATGTGATTGCTGTGGCGGGGGACGCGGCCTTTACGAATGGCATCTCGTTTGAAGCGCTGAACAATATCGCCGAACAGACCAAGCGTCTGATCATTGTGCTGAACGACAACGAGTGGTCGATTGACCGGAACGTGGGGTCGATTGCGAAGTACCTGCACAAGATAGTGACCAACGAGCACTACCAGAACCTGCACTCATCGGCGAAGCGGATTGTGGCGAAGATTGGCGGCAAGACGGCGGTGACGCTGGCGCGGCGCGCTGAAGAGGCCGCGAAGAGCATGCTGTGGCCGTCGATCATGTTTGAGGAGTTTGGGCTGGAGTATTTCGGACCGATCGATGGGCACAATCTGCCGCTGCTGGTGGAGACGTTCAAGTTTTTGAAGGCTGCTGACCATCCGGTGCTGCTGCATGTGCTGACGCAGAAGGGGCGCGGGTTCCAGCCTGCGCTCGACTTGCAGAAGAAGTTCCATGGGCTTGGGCCTTACGACCCGGAGACGGGGCAGACGAAGCCGATGGGGCAACTGACCTATGCCGAGGTTTTTGCGAATACGCTTTCGGATATGGCGAAGCAGGATCCGCGGATTGTGGCGATAACGGCGGCGATGCCGAACGGGACGGGGCTGGATCTTTTCCGGCCGAATCATCCGAAGCGGTATTTCGATGTAGGCATCGCAGAGGAGCACGCGGTGATTTTTGCCGCGGGGATGGCAACGCGGGGATTCCGGCCGGTGTGCGCGATCTATTCGACATTTTTGCAGAGGGCTTTCGATCCGATTGTGCATGACGTATGCCTGCAGAAGCTGCCGGTGCTGTTCTGCATGGATCGCGCGGGGCTCTCCGGCGATGACGGGCCAACGCATCACGGGCTGTTCGATATCAGCTATCTGCGCGGGATTCCGGACATTGTTCTTATGGCGCCGAAGGATGAAGACGAGTTGGCCGACATGATGAAGACGGCCATGACGATCGAGGGGCCGAGCGCGATTCGTTATCCTCGCGGGCTGGTGGCGGGCGTTGCACGCAAGCCGCAGGCGCAGGTGTTGCCGATCGGCAAGGCTGAAGTGATTAAAGAAGGATCGGAAGTTGCGATCCTCGGGCTGGGGCCGATGATTACGCTGGCCCGGCAACTGGGAGAGCGGATCGAGGCGGATGGATACTCGGCAGCAGTGATCAATCCGCGATTTGTGAAGCCGCTTGACCGGGAGATGCTGGAGACGTATGGGCGGCGGGTGGCGGCGTTTGTGACATTTGAGGACCACGTAAAGATGGGCGGATTTGGGTCCGCGGTGATCGAGGCGCTGGAAGACCTGGGGATCAAGGTTCCTGTGGTGCGAATCGGCTGGCCCGACAAGTTCATTGAACACGGCAAGGTGGACGATTTGCGGGCGCGTTATGGGCTTACGCTGGAAGCGGCGCTGGCGCAGGTGAGGCCGTTGCTGGCGCGGCGGCAAAGGCCGACGCTTGTGGCGAGCTGAGGGCTTCGAAGCCATGGCGTCTTTTCACAGTTGCGTTCAAGCCGGGATCGTGGCATCCCACCCTCGCCGCAAAAACAGAGGCGCGGCGAGGGTGGGGCACCCGGCTAGCTCTCTGGCGGCGCGATTTGGGCGATCATCTGGTGCGAGCGCGGGCAGGGATGCCCGCGCTACAGCCGGCTGGGAAGCCGGCGCTACAAACGCGGGTTGTGAAGTCGGCGCTACAAACGCGGATTGGGAAGCCGGCGGTACAAGAGGCGGTGACGAGACCGGCGCTACTTGTGCGAAAATCCGGAACAGACTGCTGAGACTATGCGACGAGTTCTGACCGTGTCGAGGAAGTGGACAGCGGCAAGTCTGGTGGGATGGGCTGCGCTGTCTGTCGCATGCTGGTCGGCGACGCCGCAGCAGGTACAGCCGAAGCCGGTCTCAGAGTCCCTGGTGCTGACGGGCGGTACGGTGGTGGACGTAACCGACTGGGGCCGCTCGGCAAAGGACATGCCGGATGCGGTGGTGGTTGTGCGGGACGGGCGCATTACCGATGTGGGTCCGCGGGGCGCAATTACCATTCCCAAAGGGGCGCATGTGATCGACTGCACGGGGAAGTATTTGATCCCGGGGCTGGTGGATGGGTTCGCGGGAATGAACAGCCAGGGCCAGGCGAATGCAAACCTCTACATGGGTGTGACGACGGTGGTGGCATCGCAGGACGATCGGCGGGGGAAGATCGACTTCGCTGCCAATCCGAGTCCGCATCTTTATCTTGTTGACTCGATCGGGACGACCGACGACTGGAGCCTGCTGGCGAACAAGCCGGAGTGGGCTGCGCTGCTCAAGGAGACGAACCGGCCGGCGGAGCTGACCCCGGAAGACACGCTGAGGCAACTGAACGAGACGGCGAAGCTGGGGACGCGCGTGTTATGGCTGGGACACAATCTGACGGCTGCGAATACGCAGTGGATTATCGCTCATGCGCATCAGCTGGGGCTGGCAACGTATGGGGAGTTTGTTTCGACTCCCTACAGCGTGGGGATTGAAGCAGGCGTAGATGTGTTGCTGCACATGAGCCGCTATGAGCTTGGCGTGATTCCGGATGAGCTGCAACGGCCGCTGGTGGATAGCTCGGAGGGGCCTGCGGCGAACACGGCGTATGACTACTCGGAGCGGCTGCCGCCAACGGATGCTCACCTGAAACGGTATGCGGAGACAATTGCGAAGCACCATGCAGCGCTGATGCCGACATTCAGCCTTTATTTTCTTGAACTGCCGGATCATCGGAACTTGTGGAAGGAGCCTGCGGCGGCGGTGCTGGACGCGAAGAATATGTTTATGCCATCGAACCGGTCGACAGGCGAAATAGATTATCCGATTCCGAGCTGGGCGCGTCGGATGCCTGGGGCGGTTCAGCGCTACGAGGAGAACGACCAACGCAAGAAGGCCGACCAGACGGCGATGCGGCTTTGGCGGATCAACGAGACGATCTTCAGCGCGATGCCGCATTACCTGGCGGGATCGGGCGCTTCGGCCTTTGGCACGATGGCGGGTATCTCGCTGCATACGGAGCTGGAGATGCTTGTGCGGCTGGGGCTTTCGCCGCGCGAGGCTCTGGCGGCAGCGACGAATAATTATTCGGTTCAGTTTGGGTGGAATGAGCTGGGGCAGATCGCGCCGGGGCGGAGGGGGGACATCCTGGTGGTGGATGGTGATCCAACGGTGAGCATCTGGAATGCGCGGCGGATTTCGACGCTGATTGTGGATGGGAATGTGGTGGATCGGGATGGGTTGCTGACGTCGAAGAAGTGATGTGATTCAGGCGCGAAGGGGACGTCGAATGACCCGTGACTGACGCTTGGCATGTGATTTAGGGGTAACGTGCGGAAAGTATCTTCAGGCTTGCTTGTTGCCGGAAACTGTTGCAAAGTCTTTTGTCAGCAGCGGGGGTGCTAGCATTCTTCCAATGTCACGCTTCATGAATCCAGTAGCGGGCTTCGCGGCACTTCTATGCTTGCTGGGCACGGTAAACCTTGCTCCGATGGCCGCACAAGGTCCAGGCTCCCGCCAGCCCGACGTTGCCGATTGGCGTCTTTTTCATCGGAACAATGATGCGTACTGGGCGCAAATGGTGGCGGCCTCCACCGGGTCTAATTTTTCCGCATCGGATGTTCGCAACATACGACTCGCCGCCGGGATAGCTGACGACGAGGCGGACGATCCGATCATGAATCTGGATGGCAGAGGGATGCGCCCTGATCAGTATCTCTTGTTGACCGCGAAGCGTGTTGGATGCGTGAAGGCTGCGGTCTATGAGCGCGGCATGCGCCAATTTAAGGAACTGTGGTCAAGCGACGAATTGGCGGATGAGGGCGATATTTGCCAACAACCCGGGTGTCCCGCACCACAGGTATCCATCGTTGAGAAGCACACGATCAGCGTTCGGATGTATTTTCGCTCGGTTTCAGGTAACCCGATTTGCGATCAATTGAAGACCACAACGTATGAGCCAAAGCGGAACACCTTTGAGAAGCAAGACCAACGTACTGGCACGTCAATGTGCTGGGTAGGCTACGATGCAGGCCTGAGTGCCGCCCTCTGGCAAGCTGCAGGGCCAGACAAGACACTCGCGATTGTCCAAGTCTTCCCGACAGTAGCGGCACACCCGGATCGATATGCGCTCGCATTGGCACGCGAAGGTGAACGTTTACGCATCGTTCGAATGGAGTGGCCCGAGAAGGGCTCGCCATACGTTGGCGATTTGAGCAAAGCAAGCGCATCTGACTGTTACTCCCGACTATCATCCGTTCCGATTCAGGCCACGGAATTAGAAGTCCCGCAAGTCAAAGCAGTGGAGTTGGCCACTGCACTCAGCGGAATCGATCTTCGGGCCGATCGTTGTGTCCGGAACGGGGAATCCCAATGCGCGAGGTTTTTTGACGGCAGAACTTTTCATGTTGAGGTGCGGGGTCATGTTCCGGTGAATGTGTTTGACCTGGAGAATGAGAAAGGTTATGTGAGCGAAAACCCAAAACTCTCGGAGTGGATTTACCAGTTGCTCGACGAATCGAAACTCGCAAAAGAGGCCGCAGCCAATTAGCCGCACTGCCGTGTTGAACCCGCCTGCATGATGACGAATTGGCTGTAATTTAAGCGCGGCGGGTGGCTTGGCGGGCTACTGCGGCGAGGATTTCTGGGAGGCGCTGCTGGCGGTGGGCGAACTGGCGGGTTAGCTGGCGGCGCAGGAGACCGTACGCAATATTGCCGAGGGGGCCGAAGGGCAAAGAGAAGTCGATTTTGTCGGAGATGAGTGTGCCTTCGACGCCGTCGCGGGTTTGGGACTCGATGCCGTGGCGATGGTGGAAGCTGGCGAAGGGGCCGTGGACCTGCTGGTCGGAGAAGTGGCTGTTCCAGACGAATTCGGTGATGCGAGCGGTCCAACCAATGCGTTTGGGGACCCAGCGAAGGGGCTGGAAGGTGATGAGGATTTCAGAGCCGATGCCGGCGGAGACGCCTGTGAAGCGGCGGGTGGGGTCGGGATTCAGGGGTTTGGGGGGCGGCGGAGTGAGGCGCGCGTCTTCGATGCGCGTTTTGAGCTCGGGCGGCATGAGGTGGGGCAGGTTGGCGGGATTGGAGAAGAAGGCGAAGACCAGCTCGACGGGATAAGGCACCCATTGGCTGGTCTCGAAGTGTTGGGTCATGGAGTTGATGGTACGGCCCCCGGGGCACGGAGTGCGACTAGAGCGCTCTGCGAGGGTTGATGCGAAAGTGCTATTCGAGTGAACGGGGCGCAATCGTTTAACGTAGTAGATAGGGTTCACTCGCGAGGCAAAGGCCAGAGCGAACCGCATGCAAGAGGACCTCATCGAATCCCCATCAACAAAGACCCAGGTACATCCGCACCACAACCGCTGGCTGATCCTGATTGCCGCATTCAAGCTTGCTCAGGCTGCGCTATTCATTGCTATCGGAGTGGGCGCGTTGCGCCTGGTGGGCAAGGATCTGGGCGACGTGCTGTCGCAACTGGCCGATCATCTGCGCTTCAATCCCGAGGGGAAGCTGGTGAACTTCCTGCTTGACCGGGCGGCATTTGTGGACGATCGGATGCTGCGGCGGATCGGGGCGGTGGTCTTTATCTATGCTGCACTGGACCTTGCCGAGGGGCTCGGCCTGTATCTCGAGAAGGCGTGGGGCGAGTACATGACGCTTATCATCACCGGGTCGTTTCTGCCGCTGGAAGTCTACGAGCTAATGCGGCGGCTTACCTGGGTTCGGTCAGGGCTGCTGGTAATCAATTTGCTGGTGTTTCTGTACCTGCTGAAGGTTGTGACGGAGCGGGCAGGGGAGCGGCGGGCAAGCCGGGTGGCGGGCGAGTAACCAACTCAAATCGGACAAACAACAGAAGTGGAGCTGAGTGGAGCGGCGAGAGGGAGAATTCCGTTGACGATTTTCGCTTTTTGTTCTCCTATCATGCCCGGGGTGACCTGTCCAGTGGGGGAACCCGAGGGATAAACACTACATCTTGTGGTAATTGGATCGCTTTATCTATTAGATGGAATTCCCACAAAACACACGTCAGAAATATGAGTTTTGGGCCATTTTGCTCTTGCGCAGGCAGCAGAACGGGCCTACTGTGGACTGAAGTGGTCAGAGATGGCCGAAAACGGAGTGATTTGGAAGCCGTTTTCAAGTCAACTTCGAGCCGGTTTTCAGGTCGCCAAGGCAGGAATTACAGCTACCGAGGCGAACAGCATTTCAAGTCTAGTCGAGATTTCGGTGAGTGCGCAGGAAATCCGGGAGGCAAGGGGATGTTGGGGAATCAGGCTGGGAAACCCGGCAAGGCAATGAGGCAAGGAAATGTTCAGGGGCAACCATCCAGCGAAGGTCGACGAGAAGGGCAGATTGAAGCTGCCCTCTGCCTTCAAGCAACTGACCGATGCCCAGAACGTAACGCAGTTTTATATCACGAGTTTGGATGGGAAGAGCGCGCAGATCTGGCCGTTGCCGGCGTGGGAAGAGTTTGAGAAGAAGCTGGGAGACAACATTCAGGACGAGCAGGTAGAGACCTATGTGGACTGGACCAGCTACTACGGGCAGCAGGTGGAGATCGACAACCAGTCACGGATTACGCTTCCGCAGTTGTTGAGGGAAGACGCGCAGCTCACGGCCGAAGTGGCGGTGATTGGAAAGATGAAATACGTGGAAGTGAAGAACGACGCGATGGTGAAGGAGCGAATGGCCTCGCGCCCGGTGACCTCAGAGATTCGGCAAAGAGTAGCGAATCTTTAGCAGCAAGCACGCAACACCAACCCCCCAGGGGGAGCACATGACCGAGAAGCAGGAACGCCATGTGCCCGTTCTTTTTCAAGAAGCGATTGATTTTCTCAGGGTGCGCAGTGACGGGACCTATGTTGACTGCACGCTGGGTTTGGCAGGGCATGCCGAGGGAGTTGTTCGGCGTCTCGGGCCAGGAGGCCGGTTCATAGGATTTGACCGGGACCCGGAGGCGCTGGAGCTGGCAAGTGCGCGGCTGCAGCGAGCGACCGACGAGATGGGCAGCGAGGCGCCGACGGTGGAGTTGATTGGCGAGGCGTTCAGCTTGATCGAGCAGCATATGAAGCCGGGAACGGTGGATGGTTTGCTGGCCGACTTCGGAGTTTCGAGCATGCAGTTTGACCAGGCGCACAGAGGATTCAGTTTTCAGGCGGATGCGGATTTAGATATGCGAATGGATACGCGATCTGGACCGACCGCCGCACAAGTGGTGAACGAGGCGAGCGAGCGTGAGCTGGCAGACCTTGTTTACACATACGGAGAGGAAAGGAGGTCGCGGAGAATCGCCAGAGCCATTGTTCGGGGACGGCCGATCAGCACGACGGGGCAGTTGGCCCGGATTGTTCGATCGGCAGCCCCGGCAATGAAGCAGGAGCGAATTCATCCGGCGACGAGGACCTTTCAAGCTCTTCGTATTTATGTCAATCGCGAATTGGAAGAGATAGAGGCGCTGCTGAAGGCTGCGCCGGGATTACTGAAGCCGGGCGGCCGGCTGGTGTTGATCAGCTTTCATTCTCTGGAAGACCGGCCGGTCAAGGATGCGCTGCGAGAGGGCGCATCGAATGGCGTCTGGGAGATTTTGACGCGCAAGCCCGTGACGGCGAGCGAAGACGAGACGGAGCGGAACCCGCGAGCACGGAGCGCAAAGCTGAGAGCAGCGGAGCGGTTGAAGAGTGGAGCAGGGGCGGAGCGGGCGGAATCCCACCCTAACCGCAAAAAACAGGAACGCGTTTAGGATGGGGCACCCGACCGCTGGTGAAGGGAAACGAAAAGCTGTAAATATCCCAGGTTAGCTCGCCCGCAGAACGGGCTCCCGAACCTGGGGCACCCGAGTTGAAGTTGAAGGAGACGGCGATGGCGGCATTCACAGCAACGTATACCTTTGAAGGCGGACGCGGGCTTGCGGCACGAGCAGCGGAGCGGAACGCGGAGTTGATGGCGCAGCAGGCAAAGCGGCGTCGCGGGGTGCGCACGCCGGAGATCTACTTTGCGAAGCATTTTGATAACTCGCGACTGGTGAAGGCGAGCGATCCGGCGGTGGTACGGCAAATGCGGGTTTTCTGCGCGGCAGTCACGGTGCTGTTTTCGCTGGTGATGATTTACGGGTTGCAGCATTTCTCGGCGATCGAAAGCGGTTATCGCGTGGAGTCGGAGAAGCAGATTCGCGAGCAACTGGTGGAAGAGAACCGGCAACTGAAGCTGGCCGAGGCGCAACTGACGCAGCCGGGGCGCATCGACATGAAGGCGCGCGAACTGGGACTGGCCGAACCGCAGCCCGGGCAGATGGTACGCGCCGGCGGACACGCAGAGGGCGGCGGGCCGGTGATTGCGCAGGCGATGCCGCCGGCAGTTCACTAAGGCGTGATGACATTTGTTGGAANNGGCATGGTGGCTTCCCACCCTAGCCGCAAGAACAGAGACGCGGCGAGGGTGGGGCACCCGGCCATTTCACGAGACGATTCAGATCGGGAGGCAGTTCCCGGAGCAGCCCGGCCATGCAGACAGTTATCGGAGCGACGGGTTTCAGTCATCCTACGGCGCGCGCCATTCCACTTAGGCGCGCGCGTTTTTGGCTTGTGTGCCTGTCTTTTCTTTTATGGGTAGTGGTGATCACGGGACGGCTTTTCTGGCTCCAGGTGGTAGAGCACACGGTGTTCATCGATCGGGCCGCGAAACAACAACTGCACACGTTTGAGGTTTCGCCGCGGCGCGGGATGCTCTACGACCGCAATCTTCGCGAGCTGGCGATGACGGTGCAGGTTGACTCGATCTACGCCGATCCCAATGAGATTGCAGACAAGGCCGGCGCGGCGAAGACTCTGGCGGCAATTGTGGATACTGATCGCGAAGATGCCCAGACCTCGGAAGAGCAGATTGAAGCGCGACTTGTGAAGGGCAACAGCTTTGCGTGGATTGCGCGGCGGGTGACGCCCGATGTGGCGGCGCGCGTGAAGGCGCTGCCGTTGAAAGGGATCTATTTCGAGAAGGAGTTTCAGCGAGTCTACCCGAACAACGATCTTGCAGCGCAGACGCTGGGTTTTGTGGGCGCGGACGACACGGGCCTGGGCGGCCTGGAGAAGAAGTTTGAGGCGGAGCTACACGGAACGTCAGGACAGAAGTACACGGCGATGGATGCGCGGCGGCGGGTGCTGGGCTCGAACGAGGATCATCCCGGAGAGCCGGGGCAGAACCTTATTCTGACCATCGACGCGAATATTCAGTTCATGGCGGAGCGAGCGCTGGACCGCGCGATGGCGCGGACGCACGCTTTGAACGGGACGGTGGTGGTGCAGGATGTGCATACCGGGCAGATTCTGGCATTGGCGATTCGGCCAGCATTCGATCCGAACCTGGCACGCAGGACGGATCCTCAATTGCTGAAGAATCATGCGGTGAGCGACGCGTACGAGCCGGGGTCAGTTTTCAAGCTGATGACGTATTCAGCCGCGCTGGAAGAGAAGGTGGTTAAGCCGGACGATCCGATCGACTGCCAAGGCGGGCAGATTACGCTGGCCGGGCGAGTAATTCACGACGATGTGGGCGAGCATTACCACGTGATCCCGGTGCATGAAGCTCTGGAGCACTCGAGCGACGTCGCGGCGGTGAAGCTGGCGCTGAAGGTGGGGCCGGAGAAGTTCTACAACTACATGCGCAGCTTCGGGTTTGGNNTGGAGCGGCTCGTCGATCGGGTCGCTGGCGATTGGGCAGGAAGTGGCAGTGACGCCGCTGCAGATGGTGTCGATGGTTTCAACGATAGCGAATGGCGGGGTGTATCTGCCGCCGCACGTGCTGATGCCGGGACAGTTCGAAACGGGCGCAAATGGGCAGAAGACCGCGAGCGCTCCGGAGTCGACGCCGTTCAAACTGGACGAGGCTCTGCCAAACCCGCTGCCGCAGGGGGCGCATCGCGTGATCTCAGAGCTGACGGCTGCGCAGATGCGCAAGATGATGGAGGGGGTGGTTCTCTACGGTACGGGTAGAGAGGCGCAACTGAACGGGTACTCGTCTGGCGGAAAGACGGGGACGGCGCAGAAGGTCGATCCGCAGACGCATCGTTATTCGAAGACGATGCACATAGCGTCGTTCGCAGGGATTGCGCCGGTGAATAATCCGGAGCTTGCGGTGGCGGTGATCATGGATTCGCCTCAGGGCGACCAGCATGGCGCAATCGTGTCTGCACCGGTGTTCGCTGAGGTGGCGCAGGAAGTGCTGGAATACCTTGGGGTTCCGCACGATATTGAAGTTCGTCCATCGCGGCCCGCAGATAACAAGCAGAAGATGGTGAATGAGGACGATGGCGGGCAAAATGAAGGCGACATCAACGCGCTTTACGCCGCAGTGAACGACCTGCCGAGCGACGATCCGCTGCGGGATGGTGCTACCGGGCAGACGCAGGCGGGGGCGCAATTGGGAAATTCTGCGGCGGTGAGCGAGGCAAAGAATGCCACTGCGAAAGCGGGGATTGCCGGAACGGGGACTGTAGCGGCCAGGGCTGCGCAGTCGCCAAAACAGGTTCAGGTGGCGGGGGTCCAGCCGGGAGCAGGCGGGCAGGTGGTGACCGTGGAGGAAACTGGGAGGATTCGCGTGCCATCGCTGATTGGGTTGCCAATTCGCAAGGTGATTGAGCAGGCGGGGGCCGTGGGGCTGGAGGTAAACATTCACGGCAACGGCACAGCGCGGGAGCAGGCTCCTGCGGCGGGGACGATGGTGGCTGTGGGCACGCAGATCGTAGTGAGGGCGGGACAGTAAGGGGCGGGGCAAACTGCAATGACCGACAATTGGGAACCATTCGCCGGGGCCCAGGACAAAGCCAAGGAAGCTGGAGCTGAGGCTGGGCGCGGCTCCGAGGGCGGGCACATCTTTCGCGATGAGACGCATGTGCTGGGCGCGCGCATCACCCTGGAACGGGAGTGCCATGTCGCACCCTACGCAATTACGTGCGGCATTTATGGTTGGATGTTTCACACGTGCTTTCTGGGCGAGGAAGGCAAGGCGGTCGAACGGTACGAGGCGATGAAGGCATTGATTGGCGACTTGCTGGAGCGGGCGGAAGGGCTGTCGGGCGATGAGGAAGGACAGCGCAGATTGATGATGGACGGTTGCGCACAGTTGGTGGAGCGGTTTCAGTAAAGGGCGAGGCGGGATCGCGCGCGGAAGCCTCAGGCGCGGGGCTGAGTGAAGGGCACGCAATAGAATTGAACACAATATGAATTGGAACGAATTGATTGCAGAAGTGTCGCATCTGGGGGCGGGTGGCGGGGCCGATGGCGCGATTACGGGCGTGGAGTACGACTCGCGCAAAGTGAAGCGGGGCGCGGTGTTTGTGGCGATGAAGGGCACCGAGACCGATGGCAACCGCTATGTGGCCAAGGCGATGAGCGCGGGCGCGCTGGGAATCATTACGGACTCCGCGGCGACGTTCGATCACCTGCTGGTGTATTCGCCGGGCGTGGGCGTGCTGGAAGTGGAGCATGGGCGGCGCGCTCTGGCAGAGGCTTCGGCGGCGTTCTTTGGGCATCCGGAGCGGAAGCTGGCGGCGACTGGGATTACAGGGACGAACGGCAAGACGACGACGGCGTTTTCGATTGAGGCGCTGCTGAATGCGGCTGGGCGCGGAAGCGTGCTGGTGGGGACGATTGAGTATCACGTAGCGGGCGAGGTGAGGCAATCGATCCATACGACGCCGGAGTCGCGCGACCTGTTCGCGCTGATGGCGGAGGGCGCGGAGCGGGGTGCGACGGAGTTGGTGACGGAGGTCTCGAGCCATGCGCTCGACCAGGGCCGCGCGGCAGGGATTGGCTTCGATGTTGCGGTGTTTACGAACTTCACGCGCGATCATCTGGATTATCACGGCACGATGGAGAAGTATTTTGCGGCAAAGAAGCTGATGTTTGATGGGTCGGCTTATCCGGCGCCGCGCGTGGCAGTGATCAATGCGCAGGATGAGCGGGCGAAGCAACTCGCGGCCGCGGCACGGAGAGCAGGCGCGGAGGTGCGGCAGTATGGAATCGGCGCGGGCGAGTGGCGCGCGGCGAGTCACAGGTTGACGCCGGGAGGCGCGGTAATTGAGTTGGAGACGCCGGTTGGATCGGCAGAGATTGTGTCGCGACTGGCAGGGGAAGTGAACGTGCTGAATTTGCTGGCAGCGTTTACCGCGGCTCATGCGCGGGGAGTTTCGTTCGACGATCTGGTGCGGTTTGTGCCACAACTGGAGCCGGTGCCGGGGCGGTTTCAGCCTGTGGATGCGGGGCAGCCATTTTCTGTGATTGTGGACTACGCGCACACAGACGATGCGCTTAGGAATTTGACGAGGCTGGCGCGGCAGATGATTGCAGGATCCGGAGGCAGGGTGGTGACGGTGTTTGGTTGCGGGGGTGATCGCGACAGGACGAAACGGCCGAAGATGGGTCTGGCTGCAGGGGAAGGCAGCGACCTGGCGATTGCGACGAGCGACAACCCGCGGTCGGAGGAACCGAGTGCGATCCTGGCGGAGATTGAGCCGGGGCTGAAGGCGAGCGGCGTAAAGTACACGATTGAGGCGGACCGAGCGGCGGGGATTCGCACGGCATTGGCAGGCGCGGTTAGCGGTGACGTGGTGCTGATTGCGGGCAAGGGGCACGAGCGGGAGCAGATTCTGTCGACGGGGACGGTGCCGTTTGACGACGCGAAGATTGCGCTAGAGATTCTGCACGAACTGGGCTATGGTGGGGGGCAATGAAACTGACCCTCTCAGAAGCGGCGATGGGCGCGGGCGCGGTGCTGGAGGCGCCGGCGAGTGTGGCCAATGCTGGCGCGCTAGTGGCGAGTGGATACTCGATCGATTCGCGGACGGTTGCGAGGGGCGAGTTGTTTTTCGCTGTGAGGGGCGAGCGACTCGACGGGCATGATTTCGTAGGGGGTGCGTTGGGACGCGGTGCGGTGGGCGCGGTGGTGGCGCGGGCGCGGGTGGCGGCACTGCCGGATGTGGTGCTTTCCGCGCCGTTGCTGATTGTGGAGGATCCGCTGACAGCTTTGCAGTCGCTGGCCGCGCATGTTCGCAGGTATTGGGGCAAGCGCGTGGTTGCGGTGACGGGATCGGCAGGAAAGACGACGACGAAAGATGCGGTTGCTGCCGCGCTGGGCGCGGGGTTCAACGTGCTGAAGTCGCAGGGGAATCTGAACAACGCGTTCGGGTTGCCGCTGCAATTGCTGAGGCTGGAGCCGGAGCACGAGATGGCGGTGGTGGAGATGGGCATGAACCACGCGGGGGAGATTGCCGCGCTGTGCCGCATTGCAACGCCGGATTGGGGCGTGGTGACGAATGTGGGGACGGCGCACGTGGAGAACTTTGCTGATGGGCAGGCAGGGATTGCACGCGCGAAGTTTGAGCTGGTGGAGTCGCTACCGGCGAGCGGCGTGGCGTTTCTGAATTGCGATGACCCGTATGTTTCGCAGTTTGGGCGGGACTTCGCGGGGAGGGCGGTCTACTTTGGGGCGGGGCCGTGCGCCGATCCGCAACAGGTGGATGCGAAGGAGGATCTTAAAGGGCTGCATGTGAAGTTTCGCTCAGGCGAGCGCAAGGGTGAGTTCACACTGAAACTGCTGGGGGCGCACAATGCATCGAATGCGCTGGCGGCGTTGGCAGTGGCGCTGGAGGCCGGTGTGGATCTGGATGCAGCGGTACGCGCGCTGGAGAAGCTGAGCGCAGGGGACAAGCGTGGGCAAGTGATTGAGGCGGGGGGCGCGACGATTCTGAACGACAGCTACAACTCGAATCCCGAGGCGCTTCGGTCGATGATTCGCACACTGGCAGCGCGGCCGGCTGAGGGTCGGCGGATCCTGGTGGCCGGGGAGATGCTGGAGATGGGCGAGCATGGGCGGGCGATGCACGCGGAGTGCGGGCGTGCTGCGGCGCAAGCGGGGCTGGACCTTGTGGCTGGAGTGCGCGGGAATGCGGTGCATCT
>PMXB01000120.1 GCA_003165935.1 Acidobacteriaceae bacterium
GTGGTGAGTCGAAGGATCTGCTTCTGCCCTTCGGAGACGCCGCAACTACAGCGTTTTCGATTCTGATGTTTACAGAAACCTGGATCAAACTCCCCGCACCAACCTGATAGCTTTAGCTGAATGTCTCCCCAACCCTCCGAACCGCCGGTCGCAGTCACCCCGCGCGCCCCCTTGGCCCGCATTCTCGGCCTCGGCTTCGGAGTAGCTGTCATCTTCGGCGGCACAGTCGGGGTAGGCATCCTCCGCCTTCCAGGCATGATCGCCGGTCAGTTGGGCAACTTCTGGCTAATCATGCTGCTGTGGGTCATTGGCGCGCTCTACGCTCTCCTCGGCGCAATTTCGCTCTCTGAGCTCGGCACCGCCATGCCCCAGGCCGGAGGCTTTTACATCTACTCCCGGCGCGCCTTCGGTCCTGCCGCAGGATTTGCCGTCGGCTGGGCCGACTGGCTCAACAACTGCGCCGTTGTGGCCTTCGGTGCTGTTGCGGTCGCGGAGTACCTTTGCGCACTTGCTCCTCCCCTCGCAGGCTTCGAGCGCCTCATCGCAGCCGCCCTCATCGCGTCATTTTGTCTTCTGCACCTCGCCGGGTTGCGGCTCGGTAGCCGCATTCAGCAGGTCACCAGTTCGGTCACCGCCGTTACCTTTCTTGTACTCGCCGCGGCCTGTCTCCTCCATCCAGCGGTCGCGTCAGGGTTGCAGCATGGTTTGCGCGGTAATACGCCGATGGAGATGCTTGTCCCGCTCGTCGCCGCTCTGCGAGCCATCGTCGTCACCTACGACGGCTGGTACGAAGCTATCTACTTCACTGAAGAAGATACCGACGCCGCCCGCCATCTGCCCCGCGCCATGATCGGCGGAGTCCTGCTTGTCCTCGGCCTCTATCTGCTCATGAACATCGCATTCCTCCATGTCTTGTCCATCCCTCAGCTCGCCGCTTCAAAGCTCGCCGCCGCAGATGCTGCGCGCATCGTCTTTCCTGCATGGGGAAGCCAGTTTGTCACGGTCCTCTCCATCTTGACCCTGCTGAGCCTCATCAACGCTGTCTTGCTTGGCGCGCCGCGCATCCTGCTGGCCATCGGCCGTGATGGCCTTTTTGCCCAGAGCGCCGCGCGCGTCGATCGCGGTGGAACGCCCGTCGTAGCTATGGTCCTCTCGGCAGCAATGTCCGTCCTCATGATCCTAAGCGGCAAGTTCGACGACATCATCGCCGTGGCAGCCATCCTCATCGCAGCCATGTACTCGGCAAACTACATCGCCGTCTTTGTCCTGCGCGTCCGCGAGCCGGCAATGCCACGCCCATTCCGCGCCTGGGGATTTCCCGTAACCACCGGACTCGTCTTGATCGGGTCGCTCTTGTTCCTGGTCGCGGCGGTCCACGACGACCCGCTCAGTGCCCTGCGTGCGCTGGTCTTGCTGGCTGTCGCACTCCCGGCGTATGCCTGGATGCGTTGGCGACAGCGTCGCAACTTCGAAGTCTGACCCTCGCCGAGCTAGGGAACCTCTGCACTACTCGCTTTGTAACAGGGCACGANNTTTACAGACTGCGGAAAAACTCGTTCGGGCTGTAAGCCGGGGATTTATCCCCGGTATGAAGCCCGCAGAGTGAGCGGGGGCTTTAGCCCCTGAGGTATGTCTCTCGTCAGTTTCGGCCCATATTTCGGGTTTTTCCGCAACCTGTTTAGCCCCTGCGAATATCGCGCGCAGCGTGCCCAACTCGTGAAGAGCTCCCCCCTGTGAAATCATGAACCGAAGGGGCCTTCACTTGTTTACACGCGCCATCGCTCGCAAACCCGCCAGCAACTTCGATGCAGGGCTCACCACGGTCTCTCTCGGTCGGCCGCAGTTTGACCGCGTCCTCCAGCAGCACAATGCCTATTGCCAGGCACTCCTCGAGTGCGGACTTCAGTTGCTCTTGATCGACGCGGATGAGCGCTTTCCTGATTCGACCTTCGTTGAAGACACCGCAGTCCTCACGCCCCACGGCGCAATCTTCACGCGGCCGGGCGCGGACACCCGCGCTGGGGAAGTGGCAGCGATCCAATCAGCGGTCCTTGAGCATTTCCCTACGCCCTTGTCGATTGATGCGCCAGGCACCGTAGATGGCGGCGACATCTGCGAGGCCGAAACTCACTTCTTTATCGGCCTCTCCCACCGCACCAACGAGCAGGGCGCCCGTCAACTGGCCGCTCACCTGGCCGCCCTCGGCTATACATCATCGGTTATCGATGTGCGCTCCATGACCACCATCCTCCACCTCAAGAGCGGCATCTCCTACATCGGCGACAATACCCTCGTTGTTATGGCAGAGATGGCGGAAGACTCCCAGTTCCGCAAATTCAATCGGATCCGCGTCTCCAGCGAAGAGAGCTACTCTGCCAACTGCGTTCGCGTCAATGACCGCGTACTGGTCGCCGCCGGGTTCCCAAAACTCACCGCTGGACTCCGTGCCCGCGGCTTCAATCCCCTCGTCCTCGACATGTCGGAGTTTCAAAAGATGGATGGCGGCCTAAGCTGCCTTTCCCTGCGCTTCTAGTCAATCAAGGCTGCCCGATCGAGCGCATGCTCAGCGCTGTTCCTCCGCCATTGGCTGCCCAGCCCCATTCCTTCGCCGGTCGAAGACGCGATAGCCTGTCGGAGCCTTGTAGATGTCTGGCTCGGACGCGGTCAGAGAAACATCCGTAAGCCACAGCGTCTGATCGCCGTCCCGCGGATCGTGACGCTTCACCTGCAAGTTCACCCCCAGAGCCGGCGAGTACCAGTAATCCACCGTGCGAAGAATGGTTTGCGTGTTGCCAACTGTTTCTTTGTAGACCGTTGTCGTCTCGCGCGATCGCTCAACATCGAGGCCGGCAAATGTGTCCAAACCCAGGTTTTCGCGGGTTACAAAAGTTGTCTGGTCCGGTTGCGGGCCGGCAGGAACAACGGGACTGTCCACGGGTGCGTAATAGTCCAATAGATCGCAGGTCTTTGGACCCATATCGCAGTGATAGTGCGTATGCTCCACCGGGTCATAGTAGTCGGTGGCGTGCACCCACATTGTATGTTTCCCGTCGTTCGGTACCGGCACAAACGTTACGCGCTGCTGAAAGATGCGACCCTCGGCATCGCGCGTCACCATCCGCGCGTTCTCCGAGGTCACCGTCGATCCATCAGGCAGCGTCCGTACAGATATTGTCCTGGCGATGGCCGTGAAGGGAGCACCCGGCTTGGGCGTTATGTAAAGCGGTGCGATCAACTGCGGGGCGCGTCCGTCCGGCGCGTGCTCAGCACCGCCCTCCTGGGCCATCAGCGTTACCGGCCCCGCCAGCAACAGGCAGGCCGCCAAAGAAGCACGGGTGAAATGCCGCATAGGGAAGCTCCGTCTTCGAACCCCATTTTGCCAGAAATGGGGGCCTGCCGCCACACCATTTGCTTCCCCCGCCGGCACATTGAGCCTATTACTTCGGCGGCGTTGCAGGCTGCTTCTCCCCCGGCGGCAACTCCTGCCCCTCGTAGAGAATCTTCGACGTCGATCCAAATCGCTTGTAATCCGAGTACTTGATGATGTCGCGGATGTGCACATCCTGTGCCATGTAGCCGTTTCCGCCGCTGAAATGCAATATTCCCTCGCCCCGCGTATAAACCGGGAACCAATAGTGTCCGTCGATCTGCTGGCGCCAGGTCATGAAAGGCGGGTGAAGGTCTTCGTTGTTCTTCCGGGTGTCGTCAGGAACCATGCGGCCATTCGTCACCACAATCTGCAAGTCTTCCACGTCCACCCAGATGCGCCCCAGCAGATACCGCTTCTTCTTCTCGATCACTTTTGGGCTAACGTCGAAGGCGTAGCAATCCACGTCGTCCACCTTCTGTCGCCCAACGTACTTCACGTCGTACTGGCCAATATCCTCCGCGGTTAGCACGAACGGATATCCCTTTTGAATGTCCTGCAAGTCCGAAGGCGACATCTGCACCCGCGTCAGCGTATTTCCAGGGGCGAAGACCACCTTTTCCACCCGGCTGCCGCTCGGGTCAAAAATCACGTCATCCACCTCGTAGTACTCTCCGTCCACCTTGTTGTCATCGTCGACGGTCTGCACCTTCGCCACGCGGCGGTACGTGTAGTGATTCAATGCCTGCTGGAATTCGCTCTCTTTGGCTGCAAATTGGCGGATGATCTCCTCAGGCGCCGTCTTGGGCGGGGTGAGGTCCATCGCGCCGAACCCAGAGTCCAGGGCCATCGGTGTAAAAGTGTCCTTGTCTTGGGCGCACGCAATCATCCCGAAAGCTCCCAAAACCAAGATCCAAATTGTTTTCCGCACCCTGAGTCTTCCTCCAACGCATTTCCCCGGGAATGCCCGCTAAACCCCGGTGCCTCAAATCGATTAACCGCCTACCACATTAGACGCATATACACCGCGACGGGGTAGTTTCAGAATCATAGAGGATGGCGTGCCAAAGGCGCGTGCAGACGAAACTGCGTTTAACCGGAAAATGGCTGATTTGAGTATCTTTCCCTCGCCTATTCTGGCCTGTGTTCTTTTTCAGTTGGCAGTGGTTCACCGTGCTCGCGAAGCAGAATCGGCTCGCCCACGCACTGGTCAAGCCGACCAATCAATTCCGCGGAGGAGTGAAGGAGCACCACACCTTAAATGCCTGACTACTACCAGCTTCCGGCCATGGTCCTGACCGCGCTTCTCCTGCCGGCCTTTGGGCACCTCTATTTCCGCTTTCGCGATACCCGCTCCCTCCTCTGGTTCCTTGGTTTCCTCTTCGCTACTTTGCGCATGCTACTGCTCTACCGCCTCGGCACCTGGGACTTCGTCGACGGTGATCATCCCTGGCTGGTCACCGCTGGACAGGCATTTATCCAGATCGGCTCCGCCCTCTTCCTCGCTTCGCTCTCCCCGCTCCGCTTCCGGCTCGGACGGTTCCGCATCCTTTACGTCATCCCCTTCACCCTGCCCATGGTCGCCTACACCGTGATCTTCCATGGAATCCTCCACGGTAGAGCACCCAGCGGCCCGCTGTTCCTCATCTTTCCACTCTTGGGACTTTGCTCGCTCGTAGCCGGTTTCTGCTGGGCGATTGCGAAAGGCTCACTCCCAGTCTGGGCTGGAGTCCTTTGCTGCTCCGTAGCTGCGGTTCCCGCATTCTGGTTGCTTCATGCCACCGGCCCTGGGCTGCCACTCACATTCGTCGAGTGCTGCAACCACGCAATGACGGCCGTCCTCCTCATCTCCGTCTTCCGCCGCATGTCCACCGGCATGATTCTCTCCGTCATGGGATTCGTCCTCTGGGCATCTCCCATCCTCCTCGTCTTCCCCATGGTTTCCGGCAATGCAGCTCTTGACACCGGGCTTACCAGGGCGATCATTCTCGGCAAGGTGGTCGCGGCCATCGGAATGATCCTGCTCGCTCTTGAAGATCAGCTTGCCATCAATAGAGTCGCCAAAGAGCGCGAGCAGCGGGCACGCCAGGAAACCGAAGCATACTCCGGGATTGCCCTCTCGCGTCGCCGTGTTGAGGACTTCGATTCTCAGGCTGCGGAGATCTGCCAGACCGTCGTCGCACACAGCCGCTTCAGCAAAGCCGCACTCATATTCCAAACCGCGGGCAAGTATCACCTCGCTGGCACCGCCGGCATGAGTCCCGCGGTCGTTGCCGCGCTCGACGAACTGGCCCGCCGCATCCCCGTCAGCGACTTTCTCGCCGCCGGCACGGCTCCTCGCGCCGTCGACCACAGCAACGCCTGCAGGCTCTCGCTTGAGCCCTGGCTCAGCCCCGGAGACGATCTCAAGCGCCTCCATTTCACTTCCGTCCTCGCCATTCCCATGACCGGGCGCAGCGTCACTGAGGGTGCTCTGTTCCTCGGTGGTATGCGCAACCCTCCCGTCGCAAATCAGTCTGCTGCATTTGCCGGTGCAACGGGCGAGCCTCTCCGCGCCGACGATCTGCTCCCACTTGAAATGCTTACCGCCCGCCTCCAGGCCAAGCGCAGCCAGACAATGATGCTCGAAAAGCTCATCGACGCCGAAAAGTTTGCCGGCCTCGGTCAACTCGCCGGCAACGTTACCCAGCAGCTCAACAACCCACTCACCGTCATCCTCGGTTACGCCTCACTGCTCGATGAAACGGGCAACCTCGATTCCCAGGAGCGAAAAGGAGTCGAGTCGATCCTCACCGAGGCTCGCAGAATGCGGAACACTCTCGAAAGCCTCACCCGCATCTCCCGTCAGCAGAGCGATCAGATGGAATCTGTCTCCGTCGCCGAGTTGCTCTCTGACATGGAAGAGCTCCACCGCCCTGAATTCCTCCATCGTTCCATTGATTTCCGCATGAACGTCTCCCCCTCGCTGCCCAAAGTCCTGTGCCGCGCCCAGCCCCTCCGCCAGGCCGTTCTTCATTGCCTGCAATTCGCCATCGAGGCAGTCGAAAACCAGGAGCCTGCCTCAGGCCGCGCCGCCGACAATGGGTCCTTGCCCAGCAAGAGCATCCGCCTCGAGGCCACCAGCGAGGGCCATCTGGTCCAGATCCTCGTTGCTCACTCCGGGCCCGGCTTCCTGCGCCCCGACCGCGCCTTTGACCCCTACGTCCGCGCCCACTCCACAGGCGACACCACCGGTCTCGGCCTCAGCCTCTGTGCCACCATTCTCCGCGATCAAAACGGCCGCGCCGCCGCCGTCAANNTCTCCCCCCCCCCGCGCCCCGGTTCTATACTCGTTATCACCATCGTGGAAACCGTCCCCCAATCCTCGAATCCCTCCCCAGGCCAACACTCCTCGTCCTTCAATTTGCGCCTCCTCCTGGCCATCGTTCTCCTCGTCCCGGCCATCTGGTTCAGTTGGCAGACCATCCACGGCCTCGCCGCCCGCCGCCTCGTCCGCACCGACCTCGCCGAGCTCCAGCACGCACGCTACGGAATCCTCAGCGCCGACCAATGGCGCGGCATCATCGGTCCCATGCTCAACGCCCAGGTCGACAAGCTCGACCTCAAAGGCCAATCCAAATCCCTCCGCCCCATGGTCGAGCGCTCCCTCTACGCCCTGCTCGACAACATCAAAACCCAAATGACCTCGCCCCCGCCTGTCTCGCCCGCCGCCAAGCCCGCCGGCACGTCGCC
>PMXB01000310.1 GCA_003165935.1 Acidobacteriaceae bacterium
TGCGCTTCCGTCCCATCATGATGACCACCATGGCGGCATTGCTGGGCGGTTTGCCGCTGGCGCTTGGTGGAGGCGTGGGAGCAGAACTGCGCAGGCCCCTGGGCATCACCATTGTTGGCGGCCTGATCCTGTCGCAACTGCTTACCCTTTACACCACTCCGGTGATCTACATCTACTTTGACCGGCTTGCCCAGCGCATGAAGCCGCGCAACCTGGAAGCCAGCCTCGAGCCGCAGCACGCGAGCGGAGACTAGGAGCGGCCTATGCATCTGTCCGCACCTTTCATTCAACGACCGGTAGCCACTACGCTGCTGAGCCTGGCCCTGCTGCTGGCCGGTTCAGTGGCTTACTCGCTGCTGCCGGTCGCTTCGCTCCCAAACGTTGACTACCCGGTGATCGGCGCAAGCGCAGGCCTGCCCGGCGCAAGCCCGGAGACGATGGCTTCGGCAGTGGCTACTCCGCTGGAGCGGCAGTTCGGCCGCATCGCCGGCGTCAACCAGATGACCTCGTCGAGTTCGCTCGGCTCGGCATCGGTCACGCTGCAGTTCGATATCAACCGCAACATCGACGCCGCCGCCCGCGACGTACAGGCTGCGATCAACGCCGCGCGCAGCCAACTGCCCAGCTATCTGCCGCAAAATCCGAGTTACCGCAAGGCAAATCCGGCCGAAGCACCTATCCTCATTCTCACGCTCACCTCCGACGTCGTTACCAAGCCCCAGATCTACGACCTGGCCGACTCGATCCTGGCGCAGAAGCTCTCGCAGATTCAGGGGGTGGGCCAGGTCTTCGTCGGCGGCAGCGCGCAACCCGCTGTTCGCGCCGAGTTGAACCCAACGCTGCTCGGCAGCAATGGCGTGGGGCTCGAAGCGGTGCGCACCGCTCTTTCGGCAGCCAATGCGAATCGCCCCAAGGGCGCCTTCCAGGACGCAACGAATCGCTGGCAAATTGACGATAACGACCAAATCTACAAGGCCAGCGATTACGCACCCATTATTGTCGGCTACAACAAAACGACTGGCGCCGCAGTTCGCGTCTCCGACGTGGGAACCGTGGTCGATAGCGTTTCCAACATCCAGACCGCCGGCGTCTCGGGGATCAACCCGGATAAAGGTCCTCCGGCACAGTTGAAGGACGCTATTCTGCTGGTCGTCTTCAAGATTCCCGGCGCAAACGTGATTGACACAGTCGATAAGGTGCTGGCGGAGATGGGCCATCTGCAAGCCGCCATCCCGCCGACCATCAAGATAGAAGTCGCCGTTGACCGCACCACCACCATCCGCGCCAGCGTCCACGACGTTGAGATCTCGCTGCTGATCAGCGTCTTGCTTGTGGTTCTGGTGGTCTTCCTGTTCCTGCGCGAAATCTGGGCCACCGTCATCCCCTCCGTCGCCGTTCCCCTCTCGCTGGTGGGCACCTTCGGCGTGATGTACATGCTGGGCTACACCATCGACAACCTCTCGCTCATGGCGCTCACCATCTCCACTGGCTTTGTCGTCGATGACGCGATCGTGGTCATCGAAAACATCACCCGCTACATCGAGATGGGCATGAGCCCTTATGACGCCGCGATGAAAGGCTCAAAGGAGATCGGCTTCACTGTGCTCTCGATGAGCACATCTCTCATTGCCGTGTTCATCCCCATCCTGCTCATGGGCGGCATCGTCGGCAAGCTCTTCCGCGAATTCGCGGTGACGCTTTCGGTCGCTATCGCAGTTTCTTTACTTGTCTCGCTGACCACCACGCCGATGCTCTGTGCGCAGTTCCTCAAGGCGCGCGATGAGTCGCGCCACGGGCGCCTCTACCGGGCAGGCGAGAATGCCTTCGAATGGCTCCATTTCGAGTACAACTCCGCGCTGCGCTGGGTGCTGCGCCACCAGGGCCTCATTCTCTGTGTGGCCATCGGCTGCGCGGCGCTGAATGTGTATCTCTTCATCATCGTCCCCAAGGGTTTCTTTCCGCAGCAGGACACCGGGCGCCTCAGTGGCCGAACCCTCGCAGCACAAGACATCAGTTTTCCCGCCATGCGCGACAAGCAGCGCAATCTTGCGCAGATGGCCCTTGAAGATCCGGCCATTCAATCCGTAACCGCATTTGTGGGCGGTAACGGCCCTGGTGGCGGCAGTACCAACGTCGGCAGCATGTTTATTGGGCTCAAGCCGCTACAGGATCGTCCCGGCCGCGTCAGTGCCGATCAGGTGGTGGCTCGGCTCCGGCGCAGGCTGACCAGCGTACCTGGCGCCGTCCTGTACCTTCAGGCCAACCAGGACATCCAGATTGGCGGCCGTGGCTCGGCGGCGCAGTACCAGTACACGCTCTCTGACGAGAATCTCAACGAGCTGAACACCTGGGCGCCGCTACTGCAGGCTCGCATGCGCCAGATGCCCGAGTTGGCCGACGTTTCGAGCGATCAGCAGAGCCAGGGGCTCGCCGAGAACCTGGTGATCGACCGCGACAGCGCCTCCCGACTTGGCATCACCGCCACCGCCATCGACAGCACTCTCTACGATGCATTCGGCCAGCGCGAGGTCTCCACCATGTACACCGCGCTCAACCAGTATTTTGTTGTGATGGAGGTGGACCCGAAGTACCAGCTAAGCCCCGATTCGCTCAACGGCATCTTCCTCAAGTCGTCGACCGGGGCCATGGTCCCGCTTTCAACAATTGCCCATTATGAGACGCAGCGCACTCTGCTCCAGGTGAACCATCAGGGGCAGTACCCAGCCGTTACTCTCACCTTCAACCTGGCGCCCAACGTGGCCCTCGGCAGCGCCGTGACTGCGCTGGAAAAGGCTGAGCGCGATCTAAGCATGCCTTCAGGAATTCACGCTACATTCCAGGGGTCTGCGCAGGCCTTTCAGGATTCGCTCAAGAATGAGCCTTATCTATTCCTTGCCGCGATCATTGCTGTTTATATCGTCCTCGGCATCCTCTACGAAAGCCTGATTCACCCGCTGACAATTCTCTCCACCCTGCCGCCGGCCGGTGTGGGCGCGATTCTCGCCCTGCTGATTACCGGGACCGACTTGAGCATCATCGCCGTCATCGGCATCATCCTGCTCATCGGAATCGTCAAGAAGAACGCCATCATGATGATCGATTTCGCGCTGCAGGCGGAGCGCGCGGAAGGCAAAACGTCGCGCGACGCAATTTTCAGCGCCTGCATGTTGCGCTTCCGGCCCATCATGATGACCACCATG
>PMXB01000029.1 GCA_003165935.1 Acidobacteriaceae bacterium
ATTAGTGTTAACACGCCCTAATCCAGTTCCTCAGCCATTCGCACTTACTGACATTCAAGAGACAATCCTGCGGCGAGATTTGGCAGAAGGGAGGGGCCTCGCCGTACAAATCAATGCTATTGGCACGTCGCAGGACACAATGGATTTGGCAAACGAATTGGCCAAACTTTTTAATGGATGGAGGGTTGAAGAGAATATTTACAACCATATAGGTGGAGCAGTTTCACCTGGAATTGAGTTCGCTATTCCCCACCCAGAAGACCCCTCAGTGCAAATCGCAATTCATGCGTTTGAACACGCTCACATTCAATACCAGAAAAACGTATCACCGGGCTCTGTTCATGGAGGGGCAGCTCTTACAATCAACGTTGGGGATCGGTGAACGAAACACGAATACCACGAAGGCCTGAAGGCTGGCGAGGACTTTGAGGCTCGCAATAAGAACACCATCGCCAAACTCGCCCAAATGGCCGCCTAACTCTAACTCTGGCCCCCTCCTACTCGAGAGCAGTTTCCCCCCAACAGACGCAGTCGGTATAGTGCGAACAGCAGCTTTCCCCTTTCCCCAAGGCCCTCAAATGCGAAGACGGTTCGGCAGCGCACTCATTTTGCTCGCGCTCGGTGCACTCGCCGTGACGACCACCGCCTTCGCCCAATCATCCTCGCAACTCCCGGTCCCAGACCCTAAACCCCAGACCCCGGTCCCCATCACCTTCGGCCAGTCCGTCATCCCTCTTTACGGCCCCTGGAAGTTCCAAGTCGGCGACTCCCCCATCGACCCCAAAACAGGCCAGCCCCTCTGGGCCGAGCCGGACTTCGACGACTCTCATTGGGAATCGCTCGACCTCACGCCGCCGGCCGGCAAATTCGACCCCGCACATCCCGATGCATTGCGAGTCCCCGGCTGGCGGTCCAAGGGACACCCCACCTATTCGGGCTGGGCCTGGTGTCGCCTCGCTCTCTCATTGCCCGAAAACTCCCCCACTCTTGCCCTCGCCGGACCAGCCCACCTGGACGGCGCCTACCAGGTGTTTTCCAATGGTGCCCTGCTGGGCACCATGGGAGACTTTGCCAAGACGGGCAAGTTGCCCACAATCTACTGGTCCCATCCAGCCAAGTTCGTGCTGCCGCCAGCACAATCCATCGGCGGCTCCGCCACGCACGAGAAGCTGCAAATACTCACATTTCGAGTCTGGACGCCCCCGTCGTTCAACTTTCCCGATCAGGGTGGATTCCATTCCCCGCCGCTGATCGGCGAGGCTGGCTCAGTCGATGCTGAGTATCGTCTGGAGTGGACCGCGCGCATCCGTGATTGCGCCTATTCCTTCTTTGAAGGCCTCATCCTCTTCTTGCTGGCGATCGCGGCTGCAAGCCTCATTGTCTTTGACCGCTCTGACCCGATCTATCCGGTCGTTGCCGCTGTGCTGTTCTTGAACGCCAGCCTGGACGTAGCCTTTTCGCTCGCCAATCTCACCACTGTGCTCAGCCTCACCACCTATGCGATGCTCCTCGGATGCGTCTTTCTACCCCTCATGATCGGCGGCTGGACGCTGGTTTGGTGGCTCTGGTTTCGATTGACTCGCCCAGCCTGGTTGCCCTGGGCTATCGGTTCCCTGATCGTCGCGTATTCGGCTGCTCAGGCGATTGAAGCAGCCCTTTCGATTGGCGCAGCTCCAGATTCTCTCCTCGTCATCGCTAATCTCGCATCGGTTGTCGTCCGCCTGCTCTTTCTCCCCCTCATGGTGCTCATTGTCGCGCTGGGCATCCGAAAAGAGGGTCGAGAAGGATGGCTGATCGTTCCCGCATTTCTCCCTCTGCTGGTTGGCCAGTTTGAAGATGAATTAGCCTTGCTCCACATTCCCACGCACTGGACCCCGTTTGGCTCCGTCATTTTTCTTGGCCAAATTGGGATCGATCTGTCCGCCGTAGCAATCTCATTGCTCCTGCTCCGCCGCCTGCTCCTCTCAGTCCGCCGCCAGAGGCAGATGGCTCTCGATGTAAAGCAGGCGCAGGAAGTCCAACAGGTCATCCTGCCCGAGGCGCGTCTCACCCTGCCGGGGCTCACCATCGAGAGNNCGACTTCTTCCAGATCATTCCCCACAAAACCGACGGCAGTCTGCTGATCGTCGCCGGAGACGTAACCGGCAAGGGCCTCAAAGCCGGAATGTTGGTGGCCCTCCTCGTCGGAGCGGTCCGCAGCACTCTCGACTGGACCAGCGATCCCATGGCCGTGCTGCGAGCACTGAATAAACGCCTCCTCGGCCGCGCCGATGCGCAGGCCACTTGCCTGGCGATGCGGATTGAAGTCGGAGGTGAAGTAACCCTCGCCAACGCCGGCCACATGCCACCTTATTTGAACGGCGAACCCATCGCCATGGAGGGCGCGCTGCCACTGGGCATGACCGAAGCCCCTGAGTTCTCCGTGATGCGCTTCCAACTCAACGTCGGCGATCGCCTGGTACTGCTCTCCGATGGCATAGTCGAAGCCACCAACGCCAACGGCCAACTCTTCGGCTTCGACCGTGTGCATTCGCTTCTGCGCTCCGCCGCCACCGCCGCCGCAATCGCCGCCGCCGCTCAATCCTTCGGCCAGCAAGACGACATCAGCGTCATCTCCGTCACCCGCTCCGCTGTCCCCGACCCCACCCTCGCATAATCAGAAACAAATCGCCAATGCGAGATAAACGGCGCCCGTGTCGAGGCAGAAGCTTCCCCATTTCCGAGAAACTGGGGCTGGGGTGCCCGACAAGGCCTACTTGCCGCCGAACAGACGCAGCACATCGGCAACGTGTGAACTTCTGGAGTTGTTGGCCCACCACATAACCGTCTCGCCGGTCTTGTTTTTGGCATTGGGGTTGGCGCCGTTAGCGAGCAGCACCTGGGCCACAGCCACGCAATCGGTTGAAGCTGCGTTAAACAAGGGAGTCAAGCCCAGAAAATCGCGATGATCTATCTCAGCATGCTGGGATATTAGATACTCAGCTATATCCTTCTTGCAGAAATATGCCGCATCGGCGAGCGGATTCTTTGAGATCAGGTGGGGGTCGGCCTCGATCAACGCCTTCACCTCTTCGATGTCGCCCTTCTTGATTGCCTTTTGAAGAGGACTGCAAAAGGCGGGGCTGCTCCAGGCCAGCGCCAGCAGCACGATTGCGGCAAGGCGAACTCTGGAAGAATGGAAGTTGCGACTCGAGAGAGAATGAACGCTCATGGCTCCTCCGAATTCTGGCATAACAGATAGTGAACGATTGCTTGTTACCGCGGACTAGTTTTTGGGCCCTTTGTACCTCGGGAAGGTGATGGCTTGCTCGCAAAGGGTCGTGGACCCATTTGTGAATGCCGCCGCGAGAAGGCTGCGCTGCACCCCAACGCTGCTGGGATTGTTTCTCCAAAGCAACTCTCCAGTGCCGCAGTCTGTCAGCCAATACTCGGGATTCACCTCGTTGTTGATTCCTACAGACGGACCAACAATGGGCTCATTATCGACGAAAAACCCATGGGCGTAACCTTTGACAACTGCTTCGAAAACCGCGTCGACGCCGAGTACCGAGCAGGCCCGTTTCCGATCCGGATGCAGCGCTTCCGCGTCCGTAAATCCCCCAGCTTTCAGCTTTTCGCGGACCTCGCTGAGCTTCATGATGGGATAATGCGGGGTAATCACCGGTGTATATCGGGGCATTCCCTGGGTGAGCGCCTGTTCCACGCCTTCGGTGAAGCCCTTGGTTCGGTCGTCCTTTTCTCCCCGAATATCCGCCACATAAATGACCGCGATCTTGGAGGGCTGGTGAAGGTTGAACTCCGGACTCTGATAGAAATTTGCCTTCCAGGGATCAGCGCCGGCCTTGGTAAGAGCCAGGACCACATTCGGGCATTGAAGAAGCATATCCTTGGTTCGCTGGACGGAAGCAAAGGTCAGCGCGTCGTTGCCACGGGCATCCACCGCCTTGACGTCCGCGCCCTGACTCAATAGCGCGGTTACTCCTTTTTCATCGCAGCTCATCGCCGCAAGCATTAGCGGTGTAAGGTTCGGCTTAACAACTGTTACCTGTTCCTTATTCTTGCCTTCCGCCACCGAGTGGGTGATAGCAACACACATCACCGCAAAAACGGCTAGAGCCTTCCATTTCGGTGCGTAACTCAGAACCCACCTTGGATTCCGCTCTTTGGTTCGCCAGACATCTCTTGCCGTCGGATGAATCATGAAAACTCCTTATACGGGATCCGGACCGGGTAGATTGCCGGAGCCTCCGGTTGCCCCGGCTCGGGGACCCGCCGAATTCAGATCGGAAAGCTCAACCCTTTTCCAGGCACAGCAGACCAGCGACTAAGCCACCGCTGGACGCAGACCGGTCCGCCCAAAGCAGCATCTATTCCACAGAGTCATTAGAATCTGCGTAACTGGGGGACGCACCGAGTATAACTCCCGCCCAGGCTTTGCGACGACAGTCCTGTGAAAGAATTGGCGCGTCGGCCAGGTGACCTCGGCGCTTTGACAATGACATTCCGAGCACCCGATCGTCGAAATCAATTCTTCACTCCTTCACTGTCTTTCCGCCCTTCATCACAAACTTCACCCGCTCCACCGCCGTAATGTCCTCCAGCGGGTTGCCGGGCACAGCCACCACATCCGCATAGAACCCCGGCTTCAACTGCCCAATCTCCCCCTCCCACCCCAGCAGCTTCGCCCCATGCAGCAGGTCCGCCTGCAACACCGCCGCCGGCGTCATCCCATATCGCACCATCAGCTCCATCTCCACCGCCTGCGTCCCATGCGGAAACGGTCCCACATCCGACCCCACCGCAAA
>PMXB01000116.1 GCA_003165935.1 Acidobacteriaceae bacterium
GCGCCGAATGCATGAACCAGAGAGTAGCCAAGCTCGCCGCCCTCATGCATGGAGTTCGGGACGTGCGGTCCACAATGGCTGGGTACCCCACCCGGTGTAGAGAACTTGCGGAACATGAGTCTCATGCCGTCTTCATTCAGCGTGACCTCGGGATGGACCTCGGTGTATGTACCTTCCAGATAAGAGCAGGCATTGAGTGACGGGCCTCCGTGTCCTGGTCCGGATATATAGATGATGTCCGCATCATGCTCTTTGATGAGCCGGTTCAGATGAATATAGATAAAGTTCTGGCCAGGCGAGGTTCCCCAGTGGCCGAGCAGCCTCGGCTTGATCTGCTCCGCCTTAAGCGGCGAGCGAAGCAGGGGATTGTCAAAGAGGTAAATCTGCCCAATGCAAAGATAGTTTGCAGCGCGCCAGTAGCGATTCATCTTGTCGAGCATCTCCGGCGAGAGCGGTCCCTTGGGCTTTGGCGCTCGCTCTTCATTTTTGCCGTCGGCCGCAACCGCGGTCGACAAGCTCACGTCGAAGTTGAACCCGGATGAATTGCCAAACTGATCGAAGTTCTTGCTGAATGATTGCGGTATGCCATCCTGCTCGGCGTTGATGGGGAGTTCTTTGGTAGCCATCTTGACTGGTCCTTTCTCTTTCTGCGCGACCGGTAACCGTGCGCCGGCGGATGACGGGCGTTGGTCAGTTTAAGTCCTTCTTCGATGGGTATCAGGCGTCATTTCGCCAGCCCCTTTTTGATTGCGAGCAATTCAAGACGGCGCTTTTCAGTGGTTCTGGGATAAGCCATCTTGAGTCCCCCCAGCGCATCAACAACGATTTGGGAGACGATGAGCCGCGCGTTCTCCTTATCGTCGGCGGGTACGATGGACCACGGCGCATGATGAGTGCTTGTCGCTCGAAAGCAATCCTCGTATGCCTTCATGTAGTGTTTCCAAAACGTCCTCTCGTGAATGTCGGAGGTGCTGAACTTCCAGTTCTTGTCTGGCTCATCGATGCGCGCTAGAAACCGCTTCCGTTGCTCCTCATAAGACAGGTGCAGGAATATCTTTACGATTTGGGTGCCGTTACGATGAAGGTGCTTCTCAAGATCCGCGATCGATTGATACCGCTGCTCCCAAATGTCCTTCTCGTCGCGCAACTCCTCGGGAAGCCCCTGACTGCGGAGAATCTCCGGGTGCACTCGAACAACCAGAACCTCCTCATAATAGGAGCGATTGAAAATGCCAATTCGTCCGCGCTCGGGAAGGCGGCATGTGGTGCGCCAGAGAAAATCATGGTCGAGTTCTTCGGCGCTCGGCTGCTTGAAACTGAAAACCTCGCAGCCCTCAGGATTGACGCCCGACATGACGTGACGAATGGCGCCATCTTTGCCTGCGCCATCCATGCCCTGAAATATCAGCAACAGCGCATACTTGTGCGAAGCGTAATGCAGAGCTTGCAGTGAGCTCAGCTTCTCAACGTGTCGCTCGAGAAGCTCCTTATACTGCTTCTTCGACTTGGCATAGGGCTCGACTATCGTCGGCCATTTGCCGAGATCGACTTTCCTGCCCGGAGATACGCGGAAATCCTTTGAGCTGATCTTTGTATCAAGCTTGTTAGTCATGTCCGCCTCTGTGCTCGCGTCTGCTTATTTGTGGGATTCATGTTCCTCATCTTCGGGATGCAGTTTCTCCCAATCCTGAACGGATTGAACGTCCTTCCGGCCTAGCTCTTCATAGACTTCATGGACTCGCTTCACGAGTTGTGGCGACACATCAGGCTGTGGCTTGTCTTTGGCTTCGGGCTCAGGCTTAGCGGCAGCTTCAGGCTTCGGCTCGCCTTTCGCTTCATCACTTCGGATCTCCCGCTCCGCTTTCTTCCAGTCCTGAACTGCTGAACCGTTGTTACCCGCTCGCTCTTCGTAGATTTCGTAGGCGCGCCTCGCGACCTGTGGCGTCAGATCGGAGCGCGTCTTGGTTCCGGGCTTTGGCTCACTTGTGGCTTCGGGTTTGGGCTGGTCAGGCTTGGCCCCAGGCTTCGGCTGCTCAGCTTTGGGTGCTGGCGGTGGTGGGTCATCTTTGGCCACAGGCTTTGGCTGGTCAGGGTTGGCTTCAGCCTTCGGGTCTGCCTTGGCTTCGGGTTTGGGCTGGGCAGCCTTTGTTTGGTCAGGTTTGGCTTCAGACGAAGGTGCGTGAGGTTTAGCCTCAGGCTTTGGCTCGCCCTTGGTTTCGGACTTTGGCGCGACCTTGACTGGATCGAAAATCTTATAGGCCAGCAGTTTGATGCGATCGTTGATGAGTGCCCATGCGATCGCATATGCCCAAACAAACCCGGCCCACTTCCAGCCGAGAGGCGCCATGAAGAGCCCGTAAACCGCAATCAGCGTTGCAACGGTCTGCGTGCCGAGCACGGCTATCCAGAGGATCTTCGCCGGCTTGATGGACCAGAAGGGACCGCGAGTGCGCGTAAGGAAGATGGTCAANNTGGAAGACGCGCTCGGCGAGATAAAACAGTCCAAACGCGGCGACAACTCCAATCACTCCCAGCACAGTGGAGATCGACAGCACAAGCCGCATGTTCCAGGCTTCGGGCTTGTTCCTATACAGAACGTTGTCATATGCGATCGACAGAATCGCGCCGTCGTTGAGCAGCGCGATCATCACGATCATGACTGCCGTTACCGGATAGAAGTTGAAGACCAGGATGGCCAGGGTCATGAAGAACAGCACACGCAGCGTTTCCGCAATGCGGTAGATGGCGTAGCTGTTCATGCGCTGGAAGATGCGACGGCTCTCTTTGATGGCGTCGATGATTACGGAGAGGCCGGAGGAGAGAAGCACGATCGAAGCTGCCGCCCTGGCTGCGTCGGTTGCGCCTGAGACTGCAATGCCGCAGTCGGCCTTCTTCAGCGCGGGCGCGTCGTTCACTCCATCGCCTGTCATGCCGACAATGTGGCCGGAGTCCTGCTGCGTGTCCACGATATAGAACTTGTGCTCGGGGAATACCTGGGCGAACCCGTCCGCCTTTTCGATCTCCTCGGAAATCTTCGGCGTCGCCTTCTTTGCCGTGTCTCCGAGTGCGCTGGCATCCAGGATATTGGTGCCCAGGCCCAGTTGTTTCGATGTTTCCCGGGCAATGGCAATTTGATCGCCCGTCACCATTTTGATCTTGACGCCCATTTGGACAGCGTTTGCGATGGTCTCTTTGGCATCCGTGCGCGGAGGGTCGAACAACGGCAGTATGCCGACAAACTTCCACTTGCCTTGCTCATCGGCCTTCGCGACGCCGAGCGAGCGGAAGCCACGGCCGGCAAAATCAAGAATGGCTTTGTCTGCCGCTGTCTTCACTTCGGCGGCGTTGGTTGCCATCTTGAGAATTACCTGCGGAGCTCCCTTGGCGACAAAGAACTGCTTCCCGTCCGCTCCCTTGACGGTGGCCTCGGTGCGTTTGTGTACTGGATCGAAGGGCATGAAGTGGAGTACCTTGCAGCTCTTCAGCTCCTTGTCATCTTTCACGCCGCCGATCACTGCCAGGTCGATGGTGTCCTTGTCTTCGGCGCGGGAGGCAAGCGCGGCCCACAAGACGACGTCCGCGGCAGCGATTCCGTCAATGCAGAACGGATCGCCTAGCGTCAGTTTGTTTTGAGTGAGCGTCCCGGTCTTGTCGGAGCAGAGAACATCAACGCCCGCCAGTTCCTCAATGGCCGATAGCCGGGTTACGATCGCTTCCTTCTTGGCCAGCAGGCGTGCTCCAACAGCCATGGTTACCGACAGAACAGTAGGCATGGCGACGGGGATGGCGGCTACCAGAAGCACCAGGCAGAATTCCAGCGTGGTGAGTACCTTGTCTCCGCGGAACAGGGCGAAGGCAAGAATCAAGGCGACCAGCGCTACCGCCAGGACGATCAGGTAGTCGCCGATCTTCATCACAGCCTTTTGGAAGTGGCTGACTGTATGAGCCTGCTCAACCAGCTGCGCGGTCTTGCCAAAGTACGTGTTCGCCCCGGTGGCATAGACAATAGCGTCTATCTCGCCCTGGCGGATGATGGAGCCGGAGTACACAGCGCCGCCGGGCTGGGCGGTTACCGGCAGCGACTCGCCGGTCAGGGCGGACTGATCAACCTCGATGGAATCGCCGCCGAGAAGGCGCGCGTCGGCGGGAACGATGTCTCCCAATCGCAGACGAATGACATCGCCGGGGACCAGCTCGCTGGCCTTCGGATTCACCCACTTTCCGTCTCGCTTCACCTTCGCCAGAATCGCTAACCTGGCTTTCAGGGCGGCAATCGCATTGCCGGCCTGGTGCTCTTCCCAAAATCCGACCAGAGCGTTCGACAAGAGCAGCACAAGGATGACGAAGAAATCCAGCCAGTGTTGGACAACACCGGAGAGGATCACGGCGGCTTCAATCATCCACGGAATCGGGCCCCAGAAGTAGGAGAGGAACTTCAGGTATTCATTGGTCTTCTTTTCCTTAATCGCGTTCGGCCCATACTGTGCCTGGCGCTTCACAGCCTCTGCTTGCGTCAGGCCGTCCGCCGATGCGCCCAGCTTTTTCATGAGCTCGGGCATGGCGAGTGTTTTCAGGGAGTTCTTGTCGTCCTGGGGCTTGGCCTTGTCTGGTTTCGCTTCCATCTGAGATTGTTCTCCTGTTCTTGCTCAGTCAACACGGAGGAGTTATTGCAATGCAGGCAAGACGGCACCCAAATCAGCCCTTCCGGCTGGGGTCATTCACCTGCCAGAGAACAGTTGGACCCCAGATGGTTGCTTGCCCTTCAGAGCCTTACTGTCATGCGCAAATCCACAGGGACATGCAACAGACGCTGATGGCTGGGCCGATCAATGGCGCTCGTATCGTTAGTGCTGCCCGGGGATCGAACAACGTGGCGTCACTTAACTTTGAAAAGATCGGTTGATTCGTGGTCGTAACTATCTTCGGTGCGCGAAGCCTTGCCAGCTGCCTTTTCGGCAACTCGCTCTATCCTCTTTTGTGCGCTTGCGTCCGACACCGTCTCATCTTCAACCTTGGTCACTTCTGGATTTTCAAACTGTTCCGCCATGGGTTTTCTCTCCTGAGGCAAGCATGAGCGGTGTCCCAATCAAGTTCTGGTCAGTTTTGCTCTCCCAGTCGGCTTCGCATGGCTCCTCGAGTCTCATACCCTTTGGTCCAGAGGGTTTAGAGACCGCCAGGCCATGGTCGTCACCGAATGGCGATCATTCTCATCAGAGAAAGCAAAAACTGGACTCAACTGCCTGCTTCTCGTGGAGCGCGCACAACGAATCTCGTTGGCCTGCATATTGACGTCTGGAAATGAAACGACGAGTCTCTTGAGTGTGCAATTGTGAACTGCACCCCCGAGCTGGCTTGACCGATGATTGCCAGGTCATTCGAGAGCGATTTTCTGGCTCCGAAAAGCTGTCTTGCCTACGAATCATTCCGCAATACAGGCCGTAAAAGCCAGGTTGCAGGCTCCTCGCAGCGTTGCCCGTTGCCAACACAGAATGCGAAACTGGACTTCAGAAAACTGACCGAATGAAAGTGGATTGAACATGACGGAAGCTTTGACATCGCTCATCGAAAGTGAGGCATGGAAGGCACTCGAGGCCCATGCCGCGACGGCCCGCACTCTCCATCTCAGAGATCTCTTCGCCCAGGATCCAACTCGGGGCGAGCGCCTTAGAGTCGAAGCGGCTGGCATTTACTTCGATTACTCGAAAAACCGCATCACCGACGAGACCATCCTGCTCTTGCTGAAGCTCGCGGAGCAGTCCGGCCTGAGGTCCCGCATCGAAGCGATGTTCAATGGGGACAAGATCAATGTCACCGAGAAGCGGGCAGTCTTGCATGTGGCTCTGCGAGCCCCGAAGGAAGAAGCCATTCTCGTCGATGGAACAGACGTTGTGCCTCTGGTCCATGCCGTCCTGGACAAGATGGCCGGCTTTTCTAACCGTGTCAGAAGCGGAGAGTGGAAGGGCTATACCGGAAAACCCATCCGCAATGTGATCAACATAGGCATAGGCGGATCCGACCTTGGCCCGGTCATGGCCTACGAGGCCCTGCGCCACTACTCCCAGCGCGACCTGAACTTCCGCTTTGTTTCAAATGTGGACGGAACAGATTTTGCCGAGGCGACACGCGACCTCGACGCGGAAGAGACACTCTTCATCATCTCGTCGAAGACCTTTACAACGCTTGAGACGATGACCAACGCGCACTCGGCGCGTGTTTGGGCGCTTGAGACGCTGAAGCACTCCGCCGCGATCGCCCGGCATTTCGTCGCCGTCTCGACCAATGCCGAGGAGGTGGAGAAATTCGGTATCGACACAGCCAATATGTTCGAGTTCTGGGACTGGGTGGGCGGGCGCTACTCCATGGACTCTGCGATAGGGCTCTCCACCATGCTCGCGATCGGTCCTGAGAATTTCCACGCAATGCTCGCCGGATTCCATGAGATGGACGTCCATTTCCGCACCGCGCCCTTTGAGCACAACCTTCCGGTTCTCCTGGGTTTGCTGGCAATCTACAACAACAATTTTCTCGGTGCGCAAACCGTCGCAGTCCTGCCCTATGAGCAATATCTGAAGCGCTTCCCAGCTTATCTGCAACAGTTGACGATGGAGAGTAATGGCAAGCATGTAACTCTGGATGGGGTGAAGGTCGACTATCAGACCGGCCCAATTTATTGGGGAGAGCCAGGCACCAACGGCCAGCATTCCTTTTATCAATTGATCCATCAGGGAACCAGGCTCATCCCCTGCGACTTCATCGCATTCGGTCAGGCGCTCAACCCGATTGGCCGGCATCACGACATTCTTCTGGCCAACGTCTTCGCGCAGGCTGAAGCATTGGCCTTTGGCAAGACCACACAGGAAGTCGAGGCAGACGGCACACCGTCATGGCTCGCGCCGCATCGCACTTTCGAGGGCAACCGGCCGTCCAACACCATTCTGCTTGAGAAGCTAACTCCGGCGGCGCTCGGAAAGCTCGTTGCGCTCTACGAGCACAGTGTATTTACTCAGGGAGTTATCTGGAAGATCGATTCCTTCGATCAATGGGGAGTGGAACTAGGCAAGGTCCTGGCACAGCGCATCATCCCCGAGCTCGAGTCCAAACCGGATTCGAAGCCTGGCCACGACAGCTCCACCAACGCCTTGATCAAACATTACCGCAGCTTCCGGAAAGACGCTGCAAAGTGACGGCGACCGCAGACGATTAGCATGGAGACCTCACCGGCAATCGCATGAGGGTCGATCCGGATTTTCATGGAATCTGCTTGAGTCGAGCAATCCGACACGGACGCAGGGTAAACCGAAGTGGCGCTGGAAATCCTTCAAGTTCACCGTCGCATCTGACAATGCAGCGAAGAGTGTGGTCAAGCAACTCTAAGACGAAAAGGGAGATCTGATGGAACTGGGAATGATCGGATTAGGCAGGATGGGATCGAACATGGTGCAGCGCCTTCTACGGGCCGGTCACCACTGCGTAGCTTACGACGTCCATCCGGAAGCCGCACAAGCGGTCGTTAAAGACGGCGCAGTCGCCGCAACGTCGATAGAGGATTTCGCTAGAAAACTAAAGGCGCCTCGCGCCATTTGGATGATGGTGCCGGCCGCGGTGGTCGATGAGACGCTGAAGGCACTCCTCCCGTTCCTTGAAAAGGACGATGTGGTCATCGATGGCGGGAACTCCTACTACCACGATGACATTCGCCGTGCTGCGGAATTGAAACCGAAGGGCATTCATTATGTAGACGCGGGAACGAGTGGTGGCGTCTGGGGATCGGAGCGCGGCTACTGCCTGATGATCGGCGGGGACGACGACGTGGTGCAACGCCTTGACCCGATTTTTTCCGCTCTGGCGCCAAGCATCGATTCGGCGCCTCGCACGCCAGGCCGCGAGAAGATAGGCGGCACTGCCGAACACGGCTATCTGCATTGCGGGCCGAGCGGCGCGGGGCACTTTGTCAAGATGGTTCACAACGGGATCGAATACGGCATCATGGCCTCGTATGCGGAAGGGTTGAACATTCTTCGTCATGCCAACGTGGGCAAGCAGAAGCAGACCGAAGACGCCGAGACCACGCCGCTGCGCAACCCCGAGTACTATTCTTACGATCTGAACATTGCCGACATCGCCGAGGTCTGGCGTCGCGGCAGCGTCATCAGCTCGTGGCTGTTGGACCTCGCAGCAGTCTCTCTGCTCGATAGTCCGGATCTGGCAAAATTCGCCGGACGCGTGTCGGACTCGGGGGAAGGCCGATGGACAATCAAAGCAGCCATCGACGAGTCTGTTCCAGCTCCCGTCCTGAGTGCCGCGCTCTACGAACGCTTCAGCTCACGCGGCGAAGATGACTTTGCCGAAAAGGTACTGTCAGCGCTGCGGTTTCAGTTTGGTGGCCACAAAGAGAAAACCGCTGACAGCAAAGGAGGCGCCTGATGGCCAGGTCCCACTCGGATGCCTTGGTCGTCTTTGGCGCGACAGGAGACCTGGCCCACAAGATGATCTTTCCGGCGCTCTATGCAATGGTAAAAAAGGGCGCCCTCGAGGTACCGATCATCGGTGTCGCATTCCCAAAATGGAGCATGGAGCGATTGCACAGGCGTGTGACCGACAGCATTGAGCGATCGGGCGGAATTGATAATAAGCGCGCATTCCAACACCTTCTCTCTCTGCTCAAGTATGTGAGCGGGGACTATAAAGATCCGGGTACGTTTACAGCGATCAAAGAAGTACTGGGGAAGGCGCGGCGGCCTGCGCATTATCTGGCGATTCCTCCTTCGCTCTTTGAAACAGTCATCAAGAATCTCGGCACAGCAAACCTGGCCCAGAATGCGCGTGTAATTGTTGAAAAGCCGTTTGGCCGCGACCTGGCCAGCGCACAAGAGCTCAACAAGGTGGCGCATTCGGTCTTCCCGGAAGACTCAATCTTCCGCATCGATCACTTCCTCGGGAAGGAAGCGATCATGAACATCCTCTACTTTCGGTTTGCCAATTCATTCCTGGAGCCTATCTGGAACCGAAATTACGTGGCAAGCGTGCAGATCACACTCTCGGAGACCTTCGGCGTGGGGAAGCGCGGCGCCTTTTACGAGACAGCCGGCTGCTTGCGCGACGTAATCCAGAATCACCTCTTCCAGGTTGTTGCGCTCCTTGCCATGGAGCCACCTGCGGGCCAGCACTTTGGCGCAGTTCATAGCGAGAAGGCCAAGGTATTTCAGGCCATGCGGCCCCTGACCCCAGATGACGTGGTCCGCGGGCAGTACGCCGGTTACAGGGATGAGCAGGACGTGGCAAAGCACTCCGATGTTGAAACCTTTTGCGCGCTGCGGCTCTTCATCGATTCGTGGCGATGGGATGGAGTCCCGTGGTACCTGCGATCCGGAAAGTGCCTGCCTGTCACCGCGACGGAGGTTCTAGTGGAGCTGAAACCGGCGCCGCAGAAGCTATTTTCCGATGCAGCACCGCTCACCGGCCGATCAAACTACCTGCGCTTCCGGCTTTCCCCCAACCCCGCCATCGCACTTGCCGCGCGAGTCAAGCTCGCAGGCGAGGATTTTATCGGAGAGCAGAAAGAGCTTTACCTGTCAGAGGAACGGACAGGCGATGAGACGCCCTACGAGAGACTGCTCGGCGACGCCATGGCCGGCGACGGCGCGCTCTTCACGCGNNATGGCCGGCGACGGCGCGCTCTTCGCGCGTGAAGACGCAGTTGAGGCAGCGTGGGTTGTTGTCGATCCAGTCCTCAAGAAGCATCATCGTGTTCGCCTTTACAAACGCCGAACCTGGGGGCCGAAGCAGGCTGACACGTTGATTGCTTCAGCCGGCGGCTGGCAAAACCCCGGCACCGCTGACTCAACCGGGTGAAGAGCCGATTACGACACGTCAATTTAATCCCGATGATGGCGGCCCACCAACAAATTCATGTTCCATCCAGGAGAAGTGCAATGAATACAACCCAGAAACTGCACGAGATTGGGCAGAGTCTATGGCTCGATAACATCACCCGTGGGCTGCTCGCTAGTGGTACCCTTCAACGCTACATCCAGGACCGATCGATCACGGGCCTTACCTCAAACCCAACGATCTTCGATCACGCCATCAAGAATAGTGACGACTACGACGACGCTATCGGCAAAAAGGCAAAAGAGGGCAAATTGGGAGAGGCTCTCTTCTTTGATTTGGCCCTCGAGGACCTGCGGCAGGCGGCCGATCTCTTCCTCCCGATCCACGACAAAACAGATGGCGTCGATGGCTGGGTATCCCTGGAAGTCTCGCCCCTGCTGGCTCGCGATACGGCCGGCACCTTAGCTGCGGCCAGGACTCTCCACTCCCGCGCGGAACGGCCCAACCTCTTCATCAAGATTCCGGGCACCAGTGAAGGTCTTCCAGCAATCGAGGAAGCAATCTTTGCGGGCGTGCCCGTCAATGTGACTCTCCTGTTCTCCGCCGACCAATATGTCGCGGCCGCGGAGGCTTACATGCGTGGCATCGAACGGCGCATTGCCGCAGGCATGAATCCAGACATAGGGTCTGTGGCGTCGCTCTTCGTCAGCCGCTGGGATGTCGCAGTCGCGGATAGAACACCCGAATCCCTTCATAACCAGCTCGGCATCGCCATCGCCTGGGAGGCTTATACAAAGTACAGAGCACTGCTCGATTCGCCCCGTTGGCAGCGCGTCCTGAACGCCGGAGGACGCGCCCAGCGTCTGCTTTGGGCCAGCACTGGCACCAAGGACCCGCGCGCCTCCGACATACTCTATGTCAAAGCCCTTGCGTTACCATTCACCGTGAATACAATGCCCGAAGCCACATTGAATGCGCTTGCCAACCACGAGGAATTCGGGGAAGCACCGTCCGTGGATACAGTCAAGATTCTTGCGGAATTCGCGGCCGCTGGCATTCACGCAGACGCCGTTGCGGCCCAGTTGCTCGACGAAGGCGTTGCATCCTTCGCCAAATCCTGGAGCGATCTGCTGGATTGCATCGCATCCAAGAGCGAGGCACTTACTACTGCCTGAGCTCTTGGCGACCAGGACGCGGCACAATTCCGTTCGGCTCAATCAGGCTCGCTTGTGAGCCTGAACTTTCACCATGGCCGATCGACTCGGAAAAAGACATCGATTCCACCACTCCCAAACTGCGCGCGGCCTCCGCAATGCTCTGGCCCGGCGCAACAAGCCGAATTGCTTCCTGCTTGAAATCCAGCGTGTACCCGCCACGTTTACCGTTCCTCACCTTCGTCTCTCTTCGCTGCGATAGCCGTTCGATAAGGGATATGTGTTGTGCGGGCAAAGTCAATTCCCAATGAGGTGCCTGGTCGTGGCGCCGTAATTAGTCTTTAGAAGCTCCCCATGCCAGAGCCGCCCAGTCCGCCAGAGGTTGTCTGGGTTCTCATCAATAGGAAATTGAATGCATCGGCCTGCGACCCGCTGGGTGTGGATGCCGTATCGCACTCGTGAAAACAGTTCGGCCAGAGAATCTGCATGTATGGCCTGATCGGCGCGGATAGCCCGTCAAAGGCCGCCGCGAGATTGTAGAGGTTCCCGCCCGCGGCGCCCCCCGTAGTCCCTGCTCTGACTCCGAGGGTGTTCCAGTAGGGCATGACCAGGCAGTCCGCGGTTGCGCACGAGTTTCCGTAGGAGCCGAACTGAAACAGAGCCTGAACATTCTGGTAGACGGCTAGATTGGCCGAGACGATGTTCTCTACCGGGTCGCAATTCGGACTCATCGCCGCGCAATTGGCCTGAATTGTGCTCTCCACGTTTGAGTTCATCTGGCCGATGATGGCATTCTTGTACGCCTGTGTCAGGTTCACGTTGTCAAACGAGGCGTTGTTGAGAGGGTAAAGCCATGCAAGAGCAGGCCATGCTGCGACAATGCGGTATTGCGGATCCGTTCCCGGCGCGGAAGAATCGCAGGACGGAGCATAGGCGTTGTCTGGAGTCTCAGCTGCCCACCATACCATCGTTCCGCCCCATGACGGCCCGTACATGCCAATCAAGGACTTATTGCCGGGAAAGGTCGATGAGTTGGCCAGCACATGCCACACAGCGCACTTTGCATCCTGCCATTGTGCTGGAAATGAGTTCGTTCCGTAGAGGCCGCCCCCTGCCGTGAGCCGGTAGTTTACCAGGATGACGACGATTCCCTGCCCCCCGACCGCGTTGGGCGTCCCAAGATATTTCTGAACGTAGAGAATGCTCTGCTGAACCGGCCCCGCCGAACTTGCCCAGCAGTCATTCAATTCGTTCCCACCACTCGACCCCCCGCCACCGTGGAAGCAAAAAACAATCTCATAGTTATTGGGATTTGATGGCGCTTCGTGCGGCATGATAACCGCGAGATCGCATGAAGACTGGTTCCCTCCCGTCCCCTCGCTATACGGACATACGGAGCGGTTATAACCCAATCCCCACATCACATCGATGCTGGCAGTCGTTACCCCGTTGCTCGTGTAGCCCGTTCCCGGAACAGCCGTAGGTGTCTTCACGCTTCGTGCTCCAGGAAACAAGGCCGGACACCCCGAGGTGTTCGATGGATTGCATATTTGAGCGGAGCCGGAGGCTGAAAACCAAGTCAACCCCAAAAGTGCGACCAGCAAAAGATAGAAGCGTTTCAAATGTTCCCTCCTGGCAAACGCCGGAAAGAGGCTTCGTGGGAGCCTTCCTCATCGTTACCGATGTCGAGGTCATCCCGTCTGCCGAGAATTGAAAGAAGTTTCTTCATCAGTAAATCTTCGTCAAGGTCAATCCGGTTAGGGTTACTGAGTTTCCTGCGGTCCCGGCGCTGCATTCCAGGAGGATTGAAAGTGTGGCTGGAGAATTTGAGTTGTACCCCGCTGTCTGGGCTGTGTGGTTGAGCGCGTTCATGCCGAAGTTGGAGAACATCTGCCCAACGGAGTACACCGTCAAAGCAGCAGAAGCCAGGTTTGAACCGGATATCTGCTCGTTCACCACCGCTCCTGCAGGAAGGTTAGCTGTGCCTAGCCCGTCGTTTTGGGAGCCCGACGTATAGACAACAGTGCTGCCGTCTTTGATCTCATAGGTGAATGTTAGAGAAGAAGCAGTAGATGAAACCGTACCGGATATTCCAAGCTGCCAGACTGCCCCTGCGATCTGGGTAAACGCAGGCCGCGAAATGCTTGTGGCAAAGGGAACAAAGCTGCCGTTCGCCGTAGCACAGGTCACCGTGTCGCCGTTAACCGTCGCCGGAGTTACGGAATAAACGGTTCCCGCTGGAAGATCGGCGATAACTTGCGGCCTGAACGATGGAGCCGCAGGCGATCCATTTGCCGGCCCCCATAGTCCGGTATTTGCGCCCTGATTGAGAACCGTCGCCGTCACCGCTCCGCTCGTAGTTACCGTCGTGCTCGGCGTCGCCGAGTCAACAACGCCATCGCCCGTAAATGTTACACCGATAACAGTGCCGCTGCCCGATGCTGCATGACAAGCGCCGTCCGCGCCGAGATACTCACTGCCGGAGCACGAACTAAATAGGTTCACGATATCGAGGAAAGTAGCTGGAGCGATGTTAGTCGCCGATGTGAACTTTGAAATGTTCCCCAAGCCTGGCGATCCTGACGATGTGACCGTACCGGAGCCGGATGACGTATGGCAGGCGCCATCTGCCCCAAGGTACTGGCTTCCTGAGCAGGCGCCGAAAAGGTTTACAATATCGCTCGCCGCCGCCGGAGCTATGTTAGTTGACGTTGTGAACTTTGAGATTGTCCCAGGAGCCGCCGATCCTGAAGAAGTGACCGTCCCGGAGCCCGCAGCCGTATGGCACCCGCCGTCAGCGCCAAGATACTGAGTGCCAGAGCAATTCCCGAATAGTCCGATAACATCAGCAGATGCTGCATTAGTAAGTGCGCCAATGCCCGTCGTGTTTTTCACAATGCCCGTACCAAGGGTGGCGAGATTCACATTTGCCGATCCCAGGGTTATCGTCGCCGTGTTAGCCACCCCAGTTCCGCCTTGTGCTGCAGTTGCCGTGCCGGAAATCACCGAGAAGCCCGGCTGACCCATGTGCTGAATTCCCGCGCCATCAATATAGGAGACAAACTGGTTATTGACCGCGCCGTTAGACGGAACAACCATGTTAGCGTTGGATCCGCTGGAGTTATCGTTGCAAGTCATTACATGGTTGGCGCTATCCCACCAGCAGACAAAAGCTCCTGGCGCGCTTGCTTGCGGCGCAGAACGCTCAGTACCGTAAATCACCGTAGGATTCGCTGTGCTGCCCGGACCTTGGTAGTTAGCACCGTCGAAGGTGTAGATCTTGTATACGCATTCCGAGGCGTATTGAGGTAGGGATGCCTGCTTCAACGTGCCTGGCAGCGCCCAGAACCGGGGCGCTCCGTCATTGCACAAACCAAGCGAGTAGGCCTGGCCGCTGGATGGATTTTGCAGAGTGATCAACGATATGTTTGCGCCATTTGCCGTAATAACTGCGCAGGAGGAGGTAGCCCAGTTCACCGTCGCCGCGCCGTTTGAAGCGGTCACTGCCTGACAGCTTCCTCCGCCGCTTGCTTGCTGGGACACGCCCTGCAATATGCCTGGCTGATAGTAGCCCTGGACTCCGCCGAAGACGCCCCAGAAGGTTCCGTTTGGCCCAGTCGACGATAACTGCGTTGCTGTGGCTGCGTTGCCAGTGATACTGCCGCTGGGGGTCACGTAGTCTGCCCCGGGGATTGCCGGGGCCAGAGCGCCGCCAGAACCCTTGAGAATCCCTGCAATAGCCGAGGTTGTGGCGATGCTCACAGTGTTCGGGCCCGCCGCGCCGGCCGTGCCCTTGGCGCCCTGCTGCGCCATCAACGTCCAGCTGGTGTTGAGGTCTGGTGTTGCCCCGCCCGGAGCGATCGCCGCAAGGGCATCGTATGTTGAGCCGTTGTAGGTGACTACATCGTACGGTGCATAGGTCGCGGTCGGATCGAACACGTTGCGGAAGTTGAAGCCGGGACCGGCGGTGCCCTGAGGGCCCTGAGGACCAGTAACTCCTGCCTCACCACTAGGGCCCATCGGCCCTTGTAGACCGGTTGTGCCGGCTGCGCCTGTCAGGCCAGTGGGGCCTTGAGGCCCGGTTGCGCCCGTCGCTCCGGGGACACCCTGGATACCCTGCGGGCCAGCCGCTCCCGTCAGCCCAATCGGCCCTTGCGGCCCGGTTGCTCCTGCCGGCCCGGCTGCGCCTTGCTCCGCCATCAGCGCCCAGTTTGTGTTGACGTCTGGTGTTGCACCGCCCGGCCCGATAGAAGCCACGGCATCGTACGTTGATCCGTTGTAGGTGACTATGTCGTAGGGTGCATATGTCGCGGTCAGATCAAACGCACTTCGGAAGTTGAATCCGGTCCCGCCAGTCCCTTGCGTGCCGGTATTGCTCGTTCCTCCGGGGGGTCCAGCCGGTCCAATCGGCCCCTGTGGTCCAGTGGCTCCGGTTGCTCCGGTGAGCCCAATCGGCCCCTGCGATCCAGTGGCTCCGGTTGCTCCCTGCTGTGCCATCAACGCCCAGTTCGTGTTCATGTCCGGTGTTGCTCCGCCCGGCCCGATAGAAGCCACAGCATCGTACGTTGATCCGTTGTAGGTGATCACATCGAAGGGTGCGTAGGTCGCTGTCGGATCAAACGCGTTGCGGAAATTGAATCCAGGTCCAACTGCGCCTTGCGGCCCCGCCGGCCCCAGTGCGCCCGTGAGGCCCGATTGGCCTGTCGGTCCTTGCGGACCGGGAAGACCGTTGAGCACAATGTTCAACTCCGGCATGTGCGACGTCTGCGTGGCTTCCTTGCTGTCAAACAGCAATCCGCCAGAGGTCGTCGTCATGGCCAGTGCCAGGCCGTTATTAGGAAGGTTGCCGCTCACCCAATCCTGCACCAGCGGGGTCACGTCAATCAAAATGAACTGGTCCGCGATGGCGGGAATGGTGGTGGGCTGGTTCCCCGTCGCTGAAGCCCCAGGAACCGGCGCATTGGCGTAGGTCATGGTGCTCTGGTTCCACTCCGAGTTCAGTTGGTACACATCGAAAGTGCCCGGGCCGAGAACCTGGTTTACGTAGAGTTGCAACGTAGCCTTTTGAATGCTCGCATTGGCCGGGATGCCCGCAAGGTTGAATTGAATGTAGACTTCACCGTTGTTGTTGCCAGTCTGCAGGGTGAGGAAGCCGATCGATCCGCCTGCGCCATATACCGTGTTTGGGTGAAGTTGTTGCGTGTAGGTGTTGGCAACCGGAGGCGCAGTCTGCGCTGAACAATTGGTGAAGAGCAGGGCCGAAGCAAAAGCCCAAAAAAGGGTAGAGGTCCGCCAGAGTCGCATGAGGTCTCAATACTCCATGTGAACCGGGGAAGCCTGCACCCACGCTTCAGACCCTCGATAAGGGTCCCATGGGGTCGGATTTGGTCACCTAAGTACCTTGCCATAGGTAACTATAGATTGTCTATTTTATGTTACTTTGGTGTTTCATTGAGAACATCTTCAGAAATGGCGGCCCAAATCTGTCGCGCCAAGTTGCAACTTTTTGCATTATCAGAGCTTAGAGCCTTCTCCAAACTCCTCCTCAAGAGCTTCTTGTGCTTCCCACAGGGCTCCTGCATCACCCAAAGGTTGCAGATCATCCTGCTCAATTGGCTCGCCCGGTAAGCCCGCGGCCCTCATGGCGGACGGCCGGGGGTGACTTTGGGAACTTCTCAGCGGACTAACCTGAAAATGGGCCGATTGCGCCTGTGGTCCCAGGCCTCTTCAGCAATGCTCGCAATCACTTATCAGTCGCAAGCCGCGCTCGGTTCATCAGCCTGACCTTCCCAAAACAAAACCCCCGCCAGGCGAATCCGAATCGTGCTCGGACTTGCCTGACGGGGGTCGATGTACCGCGCAGAGCTGAAGTCCGCGCTATGGAACACTTGCGCTATTGATGCCGCCCATCGTTGCTGTGGGGAAGAAGGGAAGCGTGCGAATGCGGGTTCCGGTCGCCTTGAAGTAGGCGTTGGCCACGGCCGGGGCAATGCAGGGAACACCGAGTTCGCCCACGCCGCCAATCGCCGTGCTCTGGCTCGATTGCGCCGGGCTCGGAATAACCGTTGTGAACACCTGTGGCATCTCGTAAATGCGAATGACCCGGTTGCTGTGGAAATCTGTATTCTGCGGAACCCCATTGACCATCGGCACATGCCCGTAGAGAAAGGCGTTCAGCCCGTGAACCATGCCGCCTGCCAATTGCGTCTGGATCTGACCAGGGTTCACGGACAGGTAGCAATCCAGCGCGATCCACACCTTGTTCACAGTAAAGACCGTGTTCTGTCCGTCGTAATCAACCGCATTCGTCAGCGACAAATCCACCATCACCGCCGCATAGCTGTTGGAGTACAGTTCCGCCGCGATCCCGAAAAAGTGCCCAGAAGCTGGGCCCGCAGCATAGTTGCCAAGGCTGGCCACCGCATTCAACACCCCGGCCCAGCGCGGGTCCGTGCACATATTCAACCTGTACTGGAGTGGATCGACCCCCGCCAATGCAGCGAGCTCGTCGATTGCCGACTCCACTGCAAATGTATTCACCGACATCCCGACTGACCGCCAGAAACCAACGGGAATAGGCGAGGGGTGCGAAACCCACTGCGTCGAGAAAGTTCCCCGGGTGTACGGCAGTCCCGTCATTCCTTCAGTCGACTGGCTGTCGCCAACTGCGCCCACTGGGTAGCCGCGCTGACCGAGGATCGAGGCATTTACATTGGTCGCTGACCACCCAACAATGTTGCCACTGCTGTTGAGTCCTGCATTTATCTGTACCAGCGAAAACGGCCGGTACTGGTCGCGCATGAAAAGCTGTGCGCGCGGCCACATCAGCATCACCGGCTGCTTGATGGCGAACGCCACCTGGATTGCCTGGCTTATAAAGTCCATTTCGATCTTGCGGCCCAGCCCCCCTCCAAGCATCGTCACATGCACGTTGACCTGGTTCAGGCTGAGCCCGGTGATCTGTGCCGCAAGCGGAGGAATCGATGAGGCCGACTGCGTTGGTGCATAAATATCGATCGAAACGCCGGGAACGTAATTCACCGCGCATGCCAGATTCTCAAGATGGTTGTGCGCCACATAAGGCAGAACGTACTGCTCTGAGAACTTCTTGTTCGCTCCAGCAATAGCGGACGCGGACGCGGATGCAGTTCCTTCCACTTGGTACAGCGTAGGCGCGGTATTCGGGCCCGAAGGTGAGTAAGGTGTGTTGGTGGTTAGCGCTGCCTGTGCCTCAGACAGATAATTTGCATCATTGAGTTGAGCGGCGTTGGAGGGCGGCGTCCAACTGACGCTCAGGTTCATTGCCGCCTGCCAGGCATCCCAGGTGTTGGAGGCCACGACGGCAAACGCATTCACCATCCCCACTTGTTCCGTGCCTCGATCTGTCCCCGCAATCACCTTCGTAGGCACCACGGCAATCGTGTTGGCAGGTGCTGCAGGTAAGGCGCCGCTCAAAACACTTCCAAATGCTGGTGCATGCTGGATTACCGCATACACCATGTTCGGCAGGCGGACATCCATGGCGTAGATTGCCGTCCCGTTCACCTTGCTGGGGATATCCAGCCGGCTTTGGGTCTTCCCGATGTAACGGAACTCGCTGTCTGGAATCAGCGGAGGATTCGTCGGCACGGACAGTTTGGCCGCGGCGTTTGCCACCAGGCCATAGCTGATCTGGGTGCCGTTCGGGGTGTAGGTGATCACGCCATTCGCGACGGTGTAGTTGCCGCGGTTCTGATCGCCGATAATGTTCATCGCCGCCGACACCAGCATCTCGCGTGCCGTCGCGCCTGCGTTGCGCATGCCCCAGTAATTGGTCCAGGTCACCGTGCTTCCGAAGGTGCCGATGGAGTTGCCAGTCTGCTGCGCAGCAATCGCCGGCACGCCCTGCACCGTTTTGATCTTGGTCAAATCCACCATCAGGTCTTCGGCCAGAATCATCGCCAGTCCCGTGAATGTGCCCTGGCCCATCTCGGAAACACCGATGGTCATGGTGATCACGCCGCCGCTGGTGATATTCAGCCAGGTGTTCACCTGGGTCTGGGCCGGTGGACCGGCAATTCCGGCTATTTGCGCCGCGGCTCTGCCGCCTCCGCCCGCGATCGCAAATCCAAGCGTGAGGCCGGTTGCCCCTCCGGTGACCAGGAACTTCCGGCGGCTGATCTTGCTCGATTCAGCCCCTTGCTGCTCACTGGTTAGAATCTCGTGCCTCTCGCTGAATTCAACATTAGACATGTCTCTATTGACCTCGCTTGACCTGGGGTTTCTAGATCGCTTGCAGCCGGTGTGCCTCCACCGCTTGGGGTTAGAGCGTATCGATTGCTTGCAGTATGCGGTCATACGTCCCGCAGATGCAAACGCACTTTTGCCCCGGAATGAGTGCGGCCCCGTGATTCCCGGCTGCCATTGCAGCGGCAACTTCCATGATTTGCCCTGACTGGCAGTAGCCGCACTGGGGAACCTGGTTCGCAATCCAGGCCAATTGAGCCGGATGAGTGGAGGTTGGGGATAGACCCTCAATTGTGACGATTTTTCTTCCTACGGCTTGCGCTGGAGTGTGGTTGCACGACTGGCTTTGCACTCCATCCACCCACACCGTGCACGCGCCACATATGCCCTCCCCGCAACCGTACTTGGTCCCCGTCAGGTTAAGCAGATCTCGCAAAACCCACAAAGTACTCATATTCGGATCGTTCACTGTAACATTGACGTTCTGTCCGTTTACATTGAGCGTGTAAGTAGTTGCCACGGGACCTCCAACTTTCAGGGAAGCTTTTTTTGAGCTCAAAGGCGAAAGCCCAGAACTGAATAAAACCACCTTATTGCGCCTTTTGCAAGTACTCTTTTTGAGTTATTCAAGGAACCTGAAGTAACAATCGAACTGGGTACAATCGTTTGTAGTTTGAACTACTTGGCATATTAATATGATCAAAACAGGTCAGTGAGCCCAGACCCTATCTAATTCGAATTTATCAAAGCAATTTTCTCTTGCGTTCCCGGTGCAATCGCGGCTAGGATCATGCTCACGCCGTTTCCCAACTCTCGGCAAAGAACACGCCGATCCCCAATTTCGGCAGGAATATGTGAGGGCAAGTTCCATGAGAGGTCGATTCTCCACCCCATTTGCTGTCGTGCTGCTTGCTCTGTCTGCTACGGTTGCGCTCGCACAAACGGCCTTCAGCGACTTCCCGATCAGCGGACAGATCAGCGCCTTTCAGGTGAATCAGGGGTACTCCAACTCGGATTCCTTCACGCTCGCCACTCCTGCCACCGTCAGCAAGATTGTATTTGGCGCATGGGTCCTTCCAGGCGACTCGGTCACCGGGGTTACCTGGGCCATCGGAACTGCCCCGTTCGACACTTCCCTCGGCACTGGTACTGCCGCCACCACCAGCGTCTACGACTCCACCAACGTGGATGGGTTCGACGTCCATACCGTCACCTTCACGATCCCTACCGCGAATCTCGCCGCCGGAACATATTATCTGACGCTTTCAAATGCGACCAGTGCCGATGGTCTTCCCAATTCCGTCTCGTGGGATATCAACGACGCAACAGGCGTCGATGCCTGGAACAGTTCATACGGCCACGTATCGGCCGCCGGCACTTGCTTCGCCCAAATTGGCATCTCCGGTTCCTGTGCGGAGTCGTTCCAACTGCTAAGCGCTGGCGCCGGCACGACCGCCACCCTGACGTCTCCGCTCGCATTCCCCAACACACCGAGCGGCACAACCTCCTCTGCCCTCGCGGCAACCCTCTCAAATACCGGCGCCACGTCGTTGAGCAACATCGTGCCGACCATCACGGGCACGAATCCCAGCGACTTCGCAATCTCCACGGGCGCCAACGCTTGCGGCGCATCCCTGGCTGCCGGCTCGAGCTGCTCCATCTATGTCACCTTCACACCGGCCTCGGCGGCAAGCTTCTCCGCAACGTTGTCGGTAGCCGACAGCGCCACCGGGTCGCCGCAGACTTCGTCC
>PMXB01000374.1 GCA_003165935.1 Acidobacteriaceae bacterium
AAACTCCTCTGCCAGTCGCACCAGCAGACCGATCGCCTCAACCTCCGCCGCATCCGGCCGCGAGCGAAGATAAGTCCCATAGCTTCGCCAATCCGCGCCCATCCGATCCAGTTCCGCCGTCGCAGCTTCCACCGGCCCCGCAAACTCAGCATGCGCCAGCAACGGCAAGCCCGTTCCGCGCAGCTCCGCCAGCGCCAGCCGTAAATCCGCCTCACCCACCCACTTGAATCCATCGATCCCCGAGTGAATCAGGAAGCACTTGAGCCCCGGAATCCCCGCTCCGGCCAGCGCCTTCAGCTCCTGCGCGTTCCCGCGTATCACCCCGCCCCACGCTGCCCAGTCCACCCATGTCTTGCCTTGTGCCGCCGCCCGCTTCGCTTCCAGCGCCTCCACGTCGATCGTCTCCGGCACGCAATTCAGCGGCATATCCACCAGCATGGTCACTCCGCCCGCCGCTGCCGCGCGCGTCGCTGTCTCAAATCCCTCCCACTCCGTGCGCCCCGGCTCGTTGATGTGCACATGCGAATCCACCAGCCCCGGCAGCACCACCGCATCGCCAAAATCCGTCAGCCCAGAGGCCAACCCAGACCCCGCCGGCACCTCATCCCAGCCACCAACACTCACAATCCGCTCACCCTCCACCACCAGCGTTGCGGCTCTGAGCCCCGACGCCGTCAGTACGCGAGTTGAACGAAATACCTGTGCCATACTGTGATTACTTTCGCCCCTGAGGGAGGCTGTGAGCAAGTTGACCTCGACAACCGCGCCCAATCCGGAGTTCCTCCGCCGCGCTATCGCGCTCGCTACTGAAAACGCTCGCTCTGGCTCGGGCGGCCCATTCGCCGCAGTCATCGTCCGCGACGGCCGCATCGTCGGCGAAGGCGTCAACACCGTTACCACCACCCACGACCCCACTGCCCACGGCGAGGTCAACGCCATTCGTGCCGCATGCAAAGCCCTGGGCACCTTCACGCTCGAGGGCTGTGAACTCTACACCAGTTGCCAGCCCTGCCCCATGTGTCTCGCGGCCAGCTACTGGGCCCGCCTCGATGTCATCTACTACGGTGCCAGCGACACCGATGCCGCTCGCGCCGGCTTCGATGACGCTTTCCTCTACGCCGAGTTTCGCAAAGATCAGCCTGACCGCAAACTTCCCGCCATGCAGCTTCTTGCCGATGAAGCATGGTCCAGCTTCGCCGCATGGCTCGAATCGCCAAATAAGACCCCCTATTGAAATCCCCCGCACCAGACAAGCCCGCACTTTTTGCACCCTCTGCCGTTCTTCCCGCTTCGTGCCGCCTGCTTAGATTTCATTAGATTCTTCTCATCTCCGCCCCACATGCCGACTCCGAAACCCCTTCGATAAAACTGCTCCGCATTGAGTCACTCCTTCCCAAATCCGCACACGCGGACTGTTCCTGAACGAGACAGTTTTTTCGCTGCGATCAAGCCGCTTGCGCACGCTCTTCCCAGCCGAAGATTGCTGTGAGCCCCTGCGCCGGCAGGGAATTATGCGCAACCCGCGCATCGTTGCCGGCCCGCTGCAAACCCGCGCGGGCCACTGCTGGCAAGGGGGCAACTGCATTGCCTGTTCTTGAGGGAGTTGCCATGATTCGTGTCGCCGCCGCTCAGTCCCGACGTTGTGCCCCCGCCGCATCCTTCCTCATCGCGGCAACTCTGCTCCTTGCGCCAGCCGTCGTATTCCCCCAGGCCAACTTCGGAACGCAAACCCTCGGCGTCTCCTCCAATCCGCAGAACGTTACGGTAACCCTCAGTGGAACGGGCATCGTGGCCAGTGTTCAGGTCCTTACCTCGGGAGCGTCCGGTCTCGACTTTGCTCCGGCCGGCCCGGGCACATGCCTCTCCGCAAACTCTCCCGGCACCTGCACCGTCTCCGTCTCCTTCACTCCCACGGCGCCCGGCCTCCGCGTCGGCGCAATCGTTCTCATGGACGCGGACCAGCAAACCGTTCTCGGAACCGTCTACATGCAGGGCATCGGCTCGGGCGGCCTCGGCGTCCTCATCCCCGCCAACATCGTCCCCGTTGCCGGCGACGGCGAAGGAAAATCCATTCCCGTTCTCGACGGCATCTCCGCTGAAATGGCCGAGCTCGACCAGCCCGCCAGCGTAGCCCTCGACGGCCTCGGCAACCTCTACATCGCCGACGTCTATCACCACCGCATTCGTATGGTCTGCGCAGGCCTCGGCGTCACCATCACCGGAACCGTCTGCACCTCAGCTCAAGCCGGCGTCATTTCCACCATCGCCGGCAACGGCAGCCCAGCTTACACCGGCGATGGCGGCCTCGCCGCCAGCGCAACACTCAACACGCCCGCCGGCATTGCCCTGGACGGTGCCGGAAACCTCTACATCGCCGACAGCGTCAACAACGTCATTCGCAAGATCACCGCGGCTACCGGCGCCATCGACACGGTTGTCGGATTCAAAAACCCGCAAGGCATCGGAGCCCCCGGCTATGGCGGCGATGGCGGCCCCGCTACCGCCGCTCTCCTCAACACCCCGTGGGGCGTCACAGTCGATGCTTTCGGTTACCTCTACATCGCCGATACCTTCAACCATCGCATCCGCAAACTCAATATTTCGTCGGGCACCATCCAGACCGTGGCGGGCACCGGCATCCCCGGATACAACGGCGATGGCCTCCCGGCAACCTCTGCCTGGCTCAATGTGCCTTATGCGGTGGCCTTCGATGCAGCCCACAACATGTACATCCCCGACTCGGCCAACAACCGCGTCCGCATGATAGACCCGTCGGGCATCATCACCACCTTTGCCGGAGTGGGGGCCATCGGCTTCACCGGCGACGGCTCCGCGCCCACTGCCGCAACGCTTTGGTCCCCGTCCGGCGTTGTCGTCGATGCCGGCGGCAATGTCTACATTGCCGATACCCAGAACTCGGCCATTCGAAAGGTCTCCGCCTCCGGCATCATCACCACCGTCGCTCAGAACGACGTCGGGGTTTACCTCTACAACGGTGGCGGGCCCTTTCCCGTGAGCATCTACTGGCCCTGGGGCATGGCTCTCGACGGTCAGGGCAATCTCTATTTCGCTGACTTTCTCAACCTGCGCGTCCGCGAAATCCAGGGCAACGTCTCTCCCGTTGACTTCACCCGCAATCCCATTCGCCAGGGCTACCAGTCCACACCCGCAACCATTCCGGTTCAACTCGAAAACGACGGCAATGCCCCGCTCGACGTGCTCTCCATCGCCGCCGGCACAAACGCCGTGCTGCAGCAGTCCGCCCTCGACCCAAGCCTCCAGCCCTGTGCCGCAACAGGTCAGGATCTTGTGCCAGGCGCCGACTGCTTCATCGAGCCGGTCTTTGCTCCCGCCGCCTTTCCTCCGCTCACCAGCGATCAAACCGAGATCGGTGATATCAGCGTCGCGGCCAACGCAACGCCCACCCTCACGGCCTCAAACTCCCCGCTCCAGGTTGAAGTCGTCGGCATCGCCACTCCTGAAAACTCAACCACCTCGACCCTTGCCTCAAATCCCAATCCCTCCGGCTTTGGCCAGCCCGTCTCCTTCACCGCAACGGTCACCACAGGCGCTGGAACCGGCGACCTCACCGGCGCTGTCGCCTTCTACGACGGCGCCACCCTGCTCGCCCTTCCCGCTGCCATGTACAGCAACGGCACCGCGGGCCAGGCCGTCGCAGAGATCACTGTCTCAACCCTTTCCGTCGGAACCCACACCATCACCGCCGTCTACGACAACACCAAAGACCCCGATCACTTCAGTAGTTCAGTGAGTCTCACTCAGTCTGTCCTCGAGGGAACGGTCACTACCCTCACGGCAAGCGAGAAGACCGCGAACGTCGGCGATACCGTAGTGTTCACAGCCAACGTTTCCGCAGCCAATGGCGGCGCCTACCCTCTTGACGGATCGGTCACATTCACCAATGGCTCAACCATCCTGTGCACCCAGAACATCAACGCCTCCGGTGTGGCCACCTGCTCCACCGCCGTCCTCACCCAGGGCGTCAATCAGATCGCCGCCAATTACACTCCCGCCTCCACCGCCGATATTCAGCCCAGCATCGGTTTGCTCAGCTTCGATGTGCAGGCTCCATCCTCCATCCAGATCGCCATCGGTGGAATTCAGGCACAGTCGAACTCGGGCATCTTCTACGGCAACCCCGTCACCATCGTTGCAACCGTCACCGGCGGTGGCGCAACCGCAAGCAGCACCGGCTCCGCCACGGCTCCTGCCACCGGCACCGTTATCTTCTTCGACGGCAACCAGCAGATCGGCACAGCGACTCTTGCCGGCGCACAGGCTCAAGCCTCGTTCACTACTTCTTCCCTTGCGGTCGGCTCCCATGCCATCACGGCCTCCTACCAGGGCGATGCCAACTACAAGCCCGGCGTCTCGGCTCCCATTTCTGTCTCCGTAAGCCAGGCTCAGACCGCCGTTGCCGTCTCCGCGCTTCCTGCCACCGCCATTGCCGGCGCTCCGGTCGCATTCATCGCCGCCATCAATGTCACTCAGGGAGTCGCCACCCCCACCGGCACGGTCACCTTTACCAGCGGCGGAGTTGCCCTCGGGTCGCAGCCAGTCACGGCCGGCTCCGCCACCATCAGCCCCGTCTTCGCTCCCGGCGTCCAATCCATCGTCGCCACCTACTCCGGCGACACAGACTCCAGCGGCGCCGTCTCCGCTCCGCTCTCTCTTCAAGTCCTCATCGCCACTACCACGGCTGCGGTCACCTCCAGTGCCAATCCTGCCATCGTGCTTTCGCCCATCGTCTTTTCCGCCAAAGTCGTCGGTAACGGCGGCATTCCCTCCGGCACAGTCACCTTCAGCGCCGATGGGGCCTCCTTCGGAAACGCAACGCTCGATGCCACAGGAAGCGCCGCCCTCAGCGACGCAAACCTCTCCGTCGGCAACCACTCCATCACCGTCTCCTACTCCGGTGACGGCAACGACGCTCCAGCCACCTCGGCGGCAATCTCCCAGGTGGTCGGCACCATCTCCACGGGCACGGCGCTCGGTGAGTCGAGCACCGGCGGCTCTGCTCCCGGCGTCTTGCTGGTTGCCACAGTCGTAGGCGCCGCCGGTCCCGTCCCCACTGGCACTGTCACCTTCCTCATCGGCGCCACCGTCCTTGGCTCAGCACCGCTCAACGCCAGCGGCGTCGCAACCCTCGCGCCCAATCCCTTTTCCGGCACTGAGACCGTTACCGCCTCATACGCCGGCGACACCATCCACGGTCCCTCTGTTTCTCAGCCCATTCAGGTCACGGGCGTTCCCATCGGATTCCAGATCACCGTCACCCCCTCCACCTTGTCCATCCCCACCGGCAAAAACGCCACAGTCTCTGTTGCGCTCACCTCGATCAGCGGATTCTCCGACTCCATCGGCCTTGGCTGTGCCACCCTACCCGCGGTCGTCAACTGCCACTTCTCTGCGGCCAGTGTCTCCCTCGCGGCGAATGCCACCCAGACCGTTCAACTCACGCTCGATACTGACAATCCCCTGGGCGGCGGAGGCTCAACATCGCGCAACAACTCGCCCCACGCAGGCAGCGTATGGCTCGCCGGCATGTCTCTCCCCATCGCTGCCTTCTTTGGGATCGTCTTCTCGCGTCTCCGTCGCCGCAGCCCCGCCTTTGCGCGCATTCTGCCTGTCCTGCTCCTCGGCGCTGCAGCCATGCTTCTCAACGGTTGCGGCGGAATATCGCAAGTCAGTGCCGCGGTGGGAACCTACACCATCCAGGTCACCGGAACCGGCGTCAACAGCGACATCGTCCACTATCAGAACGTGACCCTTACCGTTACTCAGTAACCAACGCCCGCGAATCGGTAACAAATCGGTAATTGTAGAAGTAGGGTCCTTACCCCTGCCTTCACCTCAATTTGAGACTGATTTCCCGCACTTTCCTCCCTCGCCAGGCCTCTGCTCCGGCCCCTGTCTCCGCTCCGGCGCGATCTCGTATACCATCTCGACTCCCACGTTGCAAGGTGACCAAAGGTGTCACCTAAAGTTGCAGAACAGCGGCGTATACTCCATTGAGCCGGTTCAATAATGTCTCAAATTGCACAGTATTGGAGTCTCTTCTCCGCCCAACTCGGTTACGGCATGGTGCAATCCGGCAAGAGGTTCCCCGCACGTTGCAGGTTCCCTTGGAGCAGTACATGAGCCGCGTTCCGTTCGTTCGCCCCGATCGATTTGCTCGTCAATTCAACCCCCCAACCGGCAAGCCAATGGATCCCTTCTTCCACGTGCGTCGTGCGTTGAAGGCCACCCGATCGACTCTCCTCTTTCTTCTGTTTCTCGTCTCCTTCGCGGCCACAGCTCGAGCGCAGGCCAACTTCGCGCCTCAGCCGGTTGGCGCTGCGTCGGGGTCCCAGAACGTTACCGTCAAGGCCTCGGCTGCTGGGGCCGTTGCCAATGTCCGGGTTCTCACCATGGGAATGCAATTCCTGGACTTTACGCCAGGCGGCGGCGCGTCCTCCTGCACCAACGCAAACCTCAGCATCGGCTCCGCCTGCACCCAGTCCGTCGTCTTCACTCCCACGGCTCCTGGCCTCAGGATCGGCGCAGTTGTCCTGCTCGACCAAAATGGCAACATTCTTGCCACCACGCTTCTCTCCGGCACCGGCCAGGGCGGATTGGGTGTGCTGGTTCCTGCCAATGTTGTCCCGGTCGTCAACGAGTTTAACCAGTACCTGGGGCCCGTTGGCGACGGAGGCCTCGCGCTCAACGCGGGCCTCTACCTGCCTTCCGGCGTCACTCTCGATGGCGCAGGCAACATGTACATTGCCGACACCGATCACAACCGCATCCGCATGGTTTGCGGAGGCATCGCCCCCACCATCAATGGAACCTCATGCTCGCCCGCGCAAGCAAACGTCATCTCCACCATTGCCGGCAACGGCAACCCGGCCTACACCGGAGAAGGGCAGCTTGCGGTCAACTCTACGGTGGCCACTCCCTCGGGCGTGACTGTCGATGGCGCGGGCAACCTTTACATCGCCGACACGGGGAACAACGCCGTCCGTGTCATCTCGGCCGCAACCGGCATCATCACCACAGTTGCCGGGACCGGAACACAGGGAAGCGGAGGCGACGGCGGCCTGGCAACTTCAGCCACGCTCAATTCACCCGCTGGCGTCACCCTTGACCCGCTGGGCGACATCTTTATTGCTGACACCTCAAACCATCGCATCCGCATGATCTGCGTTGCGCCCGGCACCATCCTCAACGGAACAACCTGCCCCGGCGCCGGCGACATTACCACAGTGGCCGGAACCGGCTTCACCCAGGGAAATGGTTCTGGTGGATTCTTTGGCGACAGTGGTCCTGCCACCAAGGCAGAGCTGAACTTTCCTTACCCTGTCGCCTTCGATGCTGCGGGCAACATGTACATTCCCGACCAGGAAAATAACCGAGTCAGGGTGGTCAATACTTCTGGCACGATCACCACCTTTGCGGGAATTGGCACCACTGGAACTGCCGCCGTCTACGGGGGCGATGGCGGAGCAGCCACAGGCGCCCAGCTATGGGGGCCATCCGGGGTAGCCGTCGATCCGGCCGGCAACGTCTACATCGCCGACACTCAGCACAACGCCATCCGCAAGGTCAGTTCGGCTGGCAGTTCAAGTCCCGGAGTGATCTCCACGATTGCCGCGCTCCTTCTCACCGAATACGTTCTCGACGGCGCAAACCCGATACCGGTCGACATGGACGGTCCCATCGGGCTCTATCTCGACAGCAAGGGCAACCTCTACTTTGCCGACACCCTGAACAACGCAATTCGCGAGGTTCAAAGCAACGCTTCGGTGCTCGACTTTACTAAGACTCCCGTCCGCCAGGGAGAGCAGTCGGCCCCGCAAAGCCAGACGGTCGAAAACGACGGAAACCTGCCATGGGATCCGACCAGCATCGCTCCCGACCCGAACGCTACCGTGAACGCCGCCGGGACTACATGCGAAATTGGCGCGCCGCTCGCCGTCGACGCTCAATGCATCGTCAGTGTCGAGTTCTCCCCATCCGTTTCAATCCCAATTCCGGTCAACGGCCCGGAGTTCGGCAACGTCGATGTCGCCAGTGCCGCCGTGAACACTCCCCTCGACATCATTCTGGTCGGCGATGCCACCTCCCTCAACTCCACAACCGTGGTCGTCACCTCCAGCCTCAATCCATCTCCCTTCGGACAGTCTGTTACCTTCACCGCCACGGTCACCACCGGTGCGGGAACCGGTGCGCTTGACGGAACGATCACCTTTTCCGTGGACGGCACTCCCGAGGGGCCCTTTCAAGTCACCGCCCAGGGCACCACCGCCACTGCCCAATACACCCCCTCCACGCTGACGGTTGGGGTCCACAACATCACGGCCACCTATACCGACACCGATGGCGCCCACCTGGATAGTCCAACCAGCCCCGTACTGGTCCAGACCGTGATTCAAGGCACCTCCGTCGCCCTCGTCTCCAGCCAGAATCCCTCGATGCTCGGCCAAAGCGTCACCTTCACCGCCACTGTAACCGCAGGCAGCGTCCCCATCTCCAACGGAACCGTTACTTTCATGGATGGATCCACCATTCTGCAAACGGTCACGCTTTTTGCCAACGGTACGGCAACCTATACCACTGCGTCGCTCCCGAATGGACTTCACGTAATCACCGCAGCGTACCACGGCGATCCGCAACTGCAAATTCAGCCCAGCGCCTCCAATCCGGTTAATCAGCAGGTGGTTGTCCCTTCAACCGTCACTCTGACCTCTTCGCTCAACCCCTCCACCATCGGCATTGCCGTCACGTTCACTGCCACGGTCACATCTCAATCCACCCAGGCGCCCACGGGCGTGGTCAACTTCCTCAACGGAGCGCAGCAGATCGGGACCGTCAACCTGAGCGCCGCTGGCCAGGCGGTCTTGACCATCCCCTCCCTTCCGGCCGGAACCGACTCCATCACAGCCGTCTACGCAGGCGACAACTTCAACAGTTCCGGTACATCCAAAGCTTTTGCCCAGGTCGTCAAGCAGGCAGCCACTGCCACAGCGGTCAGCGCAACACCCAATCCCGCAATCGCCGGTGGCTCAACGGCGCTTACGGCCACCATCACCGTGACGCAAGGCGTGTCGACCCCCACAGGAACCGTCACTTTCACCAGCGGCGCAACCAACCTGGGAACCGCAAACGTCGGCGTCAACGGAACCGCTGCCGTCAACGTAATCTTTCCGCCCGGCAGCCAATCCATCGTCGCCACCTACGCGGGCGACAACAACGATCTGGGTAGCGCATCTGCGCCATTGCTGTTGACCGTCCAGCCTGCAACTACAGCCAGCACTCTAACCTCAAGCGCGAATCCCGCCGTGGTCCAATCTTCTGTCACATTCACGGTCCAGGTAACAAGCAACGGTGGCATCCCCACTGGCATGGTCACCTTCAGCGCCGATGGCACCGCAATTGGTACGGCCACGCTCGACGCCACCGGCAAGGCCACCGTATCTGACGCCAATCTCTCCGTCGGCTCTCATTCCATCACTGCTAGCTACGGCGGCGATACCAACGATGGTCCCAGTACCGGTACGCTAACCCAGGTGGTCGGTACCATCCCCACCGCGACCGCCCTCGGTGTTTCCACCACCGGTGGCGCTACTCCTCAGGTCATTCTCGTTGCCACGGTTGTCGGGACCACCGGACCGACTCCCACAGGGACCGTCACATTCCAGTCGGGAAATGTTGTTATTGGATCCGCCACGCTCGACTCAAGCGGTGTTGCGATTCTCACCCCCAACAACAACCTCCCGGTAGGGACTGACAGCATCGTGGCCATCTACGGTGGCGACACCATCCATGCCGGCTCCCAGTCTCCTGCCGTCTCCGTCTCCAACGTCCCCATCGGCTTCACCATCACCGTAACCCCACCGAGTGTGACCATCCCCTCTTCGCAGAGCGCGGTTCTCAATGTGGCACTCACTTCCTATAGCGGATTTACTGACACCATCGGTCTCGGATGCGCATCGCTGCCCGCCGCCGTCAACTGCCACTTCTCCACCATCAGTGAGCCCCTCGTTGCCAACGGGACCCAGACCGTCCAGCTTACAATCGACACCAATAATCCGCTCGGCGGCGGCACTTCTTCCGCCAGCGCGCAGCGCCCCGGCGCAGTAAAGGCCCTGTTTGCAGGCCTGTCGCTGCCCCTGAGCCTGTTCTTCGGCTGCCTCTTCTGGAGACTCCGCAAGCGCCACCGCGCTGCCTTCACCACCATGGCTGTCGTGCTCTTTGCTTTCGCCTCCATGGCCATTACCGCCTGCAACGGCTTCACCCAGATCAGCGCTTCGCCAGGAACCTATCTGATCCAGGTGATCGGAACCGGGAACAACAGCGACATTGTGCACTATCAGAACGTCTCCATCACGATTACTAAGTAACGCGGGCCCGAATGTCCGCCGATAGGACATGCATGAAGAGCTCTCATTCTTCTTCGAATGATTTTTGCGCGATGACTAGTTTCTTTCGTCGCGCTGCACTTTCGGCCGCTGTTGCGGCTCTGGGCCTCGCTGCTTCGGTTGCCGCCTCAGCCCAGACCGTGCCCGACGGGTTTCAGGACCGCATCAAGCTCTCGGTCGGTGGAACTGCCTCGGAGTATTTTCTCCAGTACGGCCAGACCCGGCTCCTCGGCGTCACGGCATTCTCCGACATCGACATTTGGCGTCACTACGGCGTTGAAGCCGAAACCCGCTTCCTCGAGTTCAATCAGCCGGAAAATATCCACGCCGAAACCTATCTCGCAGGACCTCGCGCCAGGCTCAATCTGGGTAAATTCCAGGTCTACGGCAAAGGTCTGGTCGGGCTCGGCGTTTTCCACTACCCCTACCGCTACGGCACTGACAACGACTTTGTCGCCGCGGGAGGCGGCGGAGTCGACTACCATATCTCCCCGCGCGTCCACATCCGCCTTGCCGACTTCGAATACCAGTATTGGCCCGAGTTCCATTACGGGCCAATGTCCTCGTTCGGCATCAGCGCCGGTTTCCGCGTCCGCGTCTTCTAGAGAACTCCTCCCCTTGATGTGCCGCGAAACTTGATATGTCACGGTTTTGAAAGGGCACGGTTTCACCCGTTCCGCAGAGCTTGATGTGTCACGGTTTTGAAAGGGCACGGCTTCAGCCGTGCCGCAAGACACCCAATAATCACGTGGGCTTTAGCCCCTGAGGGACGTTTTTCCCTACACTGCCAAAGAAGATTTCTATTTCTCCGGCGCGTCGTCCTCGTCGCTGTTGTGCAAATAGCACCAGTGAATCTCGTCCACCGGCGCTTCCGGCCACTTCGCCTGCACCAGGTCATCCTCGCTTAGCTCGTGCAGCTTGAAGTCGATCGTGCCGTCCCCATGCACTGTCCCTTGCAGGAAACCATAAATCCTCGTCTTGGACTGCTTGTCGGCATCCGCTGGCAGCGCGTAGCGATGTGCTCCCGCGCTCCCGATGATGATGCCCGGAAGTACCTTCTTCGTGTACTGCTTCCAATACGGCGTGCTGTAGATGTTCGGCGAATAATAGTGCGAGTGGCTTGAGATAACGTAAACGTTCTTTCCCGCCGCCTGCGCATCGTACAACCACCCATAGACGATCTCGCCTGTTCGTATTCCCAGGTCCCAGTCATCCATCGCGTGGTCTGAGCTGTTCGAATGAGGCAGCGATTCGTGCATGCCCACAACAATCGTCTTCACGCCAGAGTCCGCTGACAGATCGTGATCGATGACCCCGCGTAACCAGGTCATCTGCGCATCCGAGAACTGGTCCTTGCTCGCATTGTCCACCGTCACAAAGTCCACGCTGCCTTCGATCCAGTGGTACCAGCTCTCCACGGTCTCGGTGCCATCCGTCTTTCGTTGCGCTGCAATCTCCGGCCGATTGAGAAACGACTGAAATTTCTGAATGTATGCTTCGCGGTTCATCGGCTTAACAGCCTCGTGATTCCCTCGTCCCAGAAACACCGGGAAATCGCCAAACGAAGCCATCTGGTGCGTCAGAAAGTCATCCCACGCGATCGGCAGGTACTCTTCTTTATCGAGTTGCTTGCCCCCCGGTTGCATCGATTGCAGATCTTCGTCAGGGGCATACATGGCGCGAAAGTCTCCCAGATGCCAGTAGAAAGTGTCCTTTTCTGCCTTCACCTTCGCGGCGATCGCGGGCACCACGAAATCGCCGCAGTTGCGGCTGTCCCCGCTTACGGCAAACGTCCAATCCGCGGCTGCCTGTTGGGTCCGGCCAGGTTGGGGCAAAAGCGCCAACGCTGCGAGAGTTGCCAGTGCCGAAATCTGGAAAGGGATGCGGAGGAATTGAAAACCAGTTGGCTGCGACATGGCTGAAGAATAACCCACCCGGCCCTTCGCGATCATGAAGAGAATGTTCTTAAAACGCTGCCACGGCTCGCTTGACGCGCACCAGCCTCGCGGCTCCCCATGAAAAGGCCGTTCCCGCAATGACCTGCGTACCGCAATCAGGGAGGATCTCCCGCAGCTTGTGACTAGAGTCACGGTGGTCTTCCCGCGCGCTCGCTACTTTGAATGCTGAGGGTTCAGTGCTCAACAGCGCACACCGGGACCGCTTTCATGCCTTTTGCGAAACGGGCGATGAAATAAGAGAGGATTTATCAGCATGCCTTACGTGATTACCGATGCCTGTACCAAGGATTTTGTTTGTGTCGCCGAGTGCGCCACCGCTTCCATCGCCCCTGCGGTTGACCACCCCGATGCCGCCTCCGTCACCCAGCTCTTCATCAATCCCGACGAGTGCATCGATTGCGGCAACTGCGCAGATATATGCGCGCAGCACGCCATCTTCGCGGTCGAAGACCTTCCAGCCGGCAAAGAACATTTCGCCGAGACCAACAAGACCTACTTCAACTAGGTCCCTGACCGCTTGAAGTTGTTCCAACGATGGGTGCCCCACCCTTGGCACGTCACTGTCTTTGTGCCAAGGGTGGGATTCATAGACACCCCGGTCGCTCATCAAACAAAAAGGCCCCGCCGCAATGGAGGCTCTTCGTCTTCTTCCATTTCTATGTCTCGCCGCCAAAAACCTCCCCAGCCACCGCCGGAGCTAAAAGCTAACCGCTGTTTTCGCCCCCTCATAGTTCACCGTATTCTCCGCCCCCTCCGTCTCCCCAATCCCCACGCCGTGTCCGCTCTTCACAACCACCACGTTAAACGTCCGCTTCGCCAGCATCCCTGGAAAGCTCCCCTCCCGAGCGCCCACCGTCAGCGTCTTCGCCGCATCGTCCCAGTGCAGCGCAATCGTCGCGTGTGCGCCCTTCTCATACGCATACCCGTCGTTCTCGTCCTCATACAGTTGAAAGTCCCCATCCGCCCCCGGATAAATCCGCAGCTCGATCGGGTCTTCAGCCTTCTCCGTCGTCCACTCCATCTTCGGCCCCATCGGCACAATCGACCCCGCCCTCACAAACAGCGGCAGCTTGCTCAGCGGCGCATCCGCCTGAATCCGCTTTCCGCCTTCCGTCTTCTCGCCCGTCCAGAAGTCGTACCACGTAGCCTTCGGCAAATAAACCGTCCGGCTCGTCGCGCCCTCCGTCGTCACCGGGCTCACCAATATCGCCGGCCCAAACAGATACTCATCCCCCGTGTTCTGCGCCTCCACATCTTCGCGCCAGTCCATCACCAGCGGCCTCATCAGCGTCCCGTGATTGCTCGTCACCTGCCACGCTTGCGAGTAGATATACGGCATCAATCTGTACCGCAGCGTGTCGTAGTCCACCAGGATCTTCTGGTCCTCAGCCCCATAGCTCCACAGCTCGTTCTCGCTCGGGGTCCGCGTCCCATGCACTCTGAAAATCGGCGAGAACGCCCCAAACTGGAACCACCGCACAAACAACTCGCGAAACTTCGGATCATTCAGATTCCCGCCCGAAATAAACCCACCAATATCCGTCGTCCAATACGGCATCCCCGAGATCGCGTAATTCAGCCCCGCCGGAATCTGCCTCTGAAACGTCATCCAGTCGCTCAGCACATCCCCCGACCACGCCGTCACGCCATTCCGCTGCGCTCCCGCATACGCCGACCGCGAAAGAATGAACACCCTCTTTTGATCGCTCGCCGCCCGCTGCCCATCGCTCACCGCGCCCGTGTGAAACAACGGATACACGTTCGCATATCGCGCTCCCGACCCCAGAAAAATCTTGTTCGTCGTCAGAATGTTGTCTTCCCGCGCCTCCGTCTCCGGCTCATCCGTGTCCAGCCACCACGCGTCTACGCCCTTCTGAAACAGCGCCGTGTTCGCATTCGCCCAGTACTGCTTCGCCGCCTCAGGATTCGTCGCGTCATACAACGCCTGTCCCACCGGGTGAAAACTCGGCTGAATCGTCTTCGCGATAAACCATCCCTTCTTGTCAAACTCGTCGTAAGTCGCGCTGCCCGGCCTGAAATAAGGCCAGATCGAAACCATCAAATGGAAATGCTCTTTGTGCAGCGTGTCGATCATCCCCTGCGGATCGGGATAGTGCGAGTTCCACGTCATCTCCCCCATCGTGATCCACCAGAACCAGTCCTGCACAATGTTGTCCACCGGAATATGCTCGGCCCTGTACTTCGCCGCCACATCCTCAATCTCCTTCTGCGACTCGTACTTGTTTTTGCACTGCCAGAACCCATATGCCCACTTGCCAAACAGCGGCACTTCGCCCGTCAGCTCGCGATAGTGCCCGACAATCGCGTCCATCTCTGGCCCATAGATGAAGTAGTAGTCAATCCGGTCCGCTACCTCAGCGCTCAAATACAGCGCATGAACAAACCGGTTGTTCATCCGGCTCCGTGAACTGTTGTTCCAGAAAATCCCAAACCCATTGCTCGAAACCAGCAGCGGTATCGCAATGTTCGTGTTCTCCTGCGACAGGTCCACCGTCTCGCCGCGATAGTTCCACACTCCCGCCTGGTGCTGCCCCAGCCCATACAGTCCCTCATGCGAGCCATAATTCCCCAGCGACACCTCCGCGTGATAAGTCTTCTCGCCATTCACCTCCACCGGCCGCAGGCTCCGGTACCCATCCGTCGCCAGCATCTTGCCCGCCATCCGCCGCCCCACCGACCCCGGCCCCGTCGCCACCACTCCACCCGCCACCTGTGGGTCCGGCGCAACGTAATGGATCGCCCCGCTCTCCCGCTCAATCGCCACCGTCAGCTTCGCCGTCGTCAGCGTCACCATCCTGTCGTTTGAATTCACTTCAAACGCCGCCCCAGGCCAATCCTTCTTCACAACAACGCCATCCCACGGCCGCTCCGGCGCAGCTGGCCCCGGCGGCGTATACGTCACATGCAGCACGTCCGCCGCCTTCACCTCAATCCGCAGCACCCCATCCTTCTGCTGCACCTCCACCCCGTCCGCCATCTTAGCGAAGCTCACCACCGGGTTCGGCGGATTCCACTGCCCCATCGCCACCGGGGTCATCACTACCGCCATCATCCCAGCCGCCACTCCCGCAACCGTCCCCACCAGTCCCGCTCGCCTCATTGCAAACACCCTCGTCTCAATCGGTTTACTTGCCCGAATCAGTCTACTCCCGCGCCCTTTCCATCATGCTCGCCACTCCCGGCCCTTTACGTCCTTTCCGCTTGCAAGAGTGCCAATTTCCGTCCAGAATGAAGTGTCCCAAAGCACATAGCTCCATTCGCAGCCACGCTAGAATGCTGTCTCCACCCAAGGACCCTCCATGCGGACCCGCGCCAGTCTGAGTTTTGGCCTTTTGATCCTCGCTGTCTGTTCATCTTCGCGCCTTTTCGCCCAGTTCCAGCCTCCCACCTCCGACGAACTCAAGATGACCGCCGACCCCAAAGCTCCCGGTGCCGAAGCCGTCTATCTCAATGTTTCTGAGGTTGATGACCTGGGCTTCAAATACGAGACCCACTATGCTCGCATCAAGGTCTTAACAGAAAAGGGCAAGGAACTCGCCACCGTCGAACTCCCCTACGAAAAAAACGTCTATAGCGTGGACGACATCAAGGCCCGGACCATTCAGCCAGATGGAACCATCGTTCCTCTCAGGGGCAAGCCCGCCGATATTCTCGAGGCCAAAACCAAGGGCTACCAGGCCAGTCAAAAAGTCTTCAATCTGCCCAGCGTTCAGGTGGGCAGCATCCTGGAGTACTACTTCAAGATTCGCTTTGCCGACGATTACTACTTCTTTCCGCATTGGCAGATTCAACGTGAACAATTCGTTCACAAGGCGCACTATCAGTGCAATGAGTGTCGACGCCTTCAGCGCTTTTCGAGACTTCCTCTCGGACTGACGATCGAGAAAGATCACGCCGGAAACTTCGTGTTGGACCTCACCGACATTCCGCCTGTTCCAGACGAGGACTGGATGCCACCCTTGGGAAGCGCCACATACAAGGTCTTCTTCTACATCGAAGGCGACACAATGGGGCAACAATTCTGGTCCTATGTAGGAAACAACTGGTCCACCAGCGTAAACACCTACATAGAACCGTCAGATTCGTTTCGCGCAGTAGTGAAGGGCTTGCTTCAACCCTCCGACTCTGACCTTGTGAAAGCAAAGAAGCTCTACGACGCCGTGCAGTCGCTCGAAAACACAGACTTCACCCGGGAAAAAAGCGAAGCTGAACGCAAGAAGCTGAAGGTCAGAGAAATAAAGCGCGCCGAAGACGCCTGGACCGAAAAAGGCGGAACCCGCACCGAAATCGCCCTTCTCTATCTCTCCATGTTGCGCGCCGCCGGCCTCACCGCTTACGCCATGCGCCTGGTCGACCGCTCAAGCGCAACCTTCATTCCCGAGTACTACGACTACGACCAGCTCAGCGACACCATTGTTGTCCTTGATCTCGACGGCAAGAGAATCCTCCTCGATCCCGGCCAAAAAATGTGCCCATTCCAAACTCTCAGTTGGCGTCACTCCATGACCACCGGCCTCGTTCAAACCGCTTCCGGCAGCGCCCTCGCCACCACTCCCGGCCAGACCTACACCGCCAACGCACTGCAACGCACAGGCGAAGTCACCATCGACGCCCACACCGCTATCGACGGCAACTTCCGCTTTCTCATGAGCGGTCAAAACGCACTCTACTGGCGAGACTTGAATCTCGAGCAAGACACCGCCGAAGTCAAAAAAAGCTTCGATGAATGGCTCGCCAAAATCGTCCCCGAGGGCGTCGAAGCGCACGTCGACCACTTCATCGGCCTCGACGATCCCGAAGCAAATCTCGCCGCCGTAATCACCGTCAAAGGTACCCTCGGCACCTTAACATCCAAACGCCTGCTGCTCCCCGCCCTCTTCTTCGCCTCGCAGAGCGAGCATCCCTTCGTAACTCAGGAAAAGCGCATCACCTCCGTCGACATGCACTACGGCGAGCAGATCACCGACGACGTCACCTACAGCCTCCCTCCTGGCCTCCAGGTCGAAACCGCACCAAAACCCTCCAAGGTTCCCTGGCCAGATCACGCTTTGCTCAGCATCGATTTCAAGACAGATCCCGGCCAGGTCAGAATCGTCCGCCGATTCGCCCGCGCCTTCACCTTCGTCAAACCGGAGGACTACTCCGCCCTCCACGACTTCTACCTGAAAGTAGCCACCGCCGATCAGCAGCAGCTCGCCCTCACTCGCACCCCACCCACAAAAGGAAACTAACCATCGTGCGCCCTCTTTCCGCCCTTGTCAGCCAAACCCTGAGCAAGAATCGCATCTCTGCATCCGCTCTCCTGCTCCTCGCCCTTGCATCTCCAGCCCGCCTGCTCGCCCAGTTCCAGCCCCCCACCCCCGACGAGCTCAAAATGACCGCCGACCCCAAGGCCCCTGGTGCCGCCGCCGTTTACCTCAACGTCGAAGAAGTCACCAACGATCCTCTTCACTACCACATGGTCTACGCACGCATCAAAGTTCTCACCGAAAAAGGCAAAGAGTACGCCACTGTCGATATGCCCTACGCCGGGAGCGACTACAAGGTCACCGATATCAAGGCCCGAACCATCCACTCCGATGGAACGGTAACTCCCCTCGAAGGCAAAATCGAAGACCTGCTCGTCATGAAATCCGCTGGCAATCGGATCACCCGCAGAGTCATCAACCTCCCCAGCGTCGAAGTCGGCAGCATCCTCGAATATCGCTATCAACTCCGCTACGACGACAACCACTACTCCTCGCCCTTCTGGGAAATTCAACGCCCCTTGTTCGTCCACAAAGCCCATTACGCGTTCACGCCTTTCAAGGCCTTCCTTCCCGGCCCGGAGAACGCCACCAGCTCGTTCCTCGTCGATGAGCATGGCCATCCTGTCAACTCCCTCGTTTGGTGGCACGTTCTTCCCCCCGGCATCGAGGTCAAGGTCGATGTCGCCGGACACTTCAGCGTCGACATCACCGATGTTCCCCCCATCCCTGACGAAGAATGGATGCCGCCAATCCATAGCCTCCTTTACAAAGTCCTCTTCTACTACAAGGGTGGCTTCACAGCGAGCGACTTCTGGGTCTCCGAAGCCAAACGCTGGTCCAAAGAAGTCGACCACTTCGCCGAGCCGACCACAACAATCCGGGACGCGGTCACCGCTCTCATCGCTCCCGGCGACTCTGCCGAAATAAAGGCCAGAAAACTCTACAAGGCCGTGCAAGCCCTCGACAATACTGACTACACGCGCAAGAAAGACAAAGTCGAGCTGAAGCAACTCGGCCTCCATGCCGCCAAACGTGCCGAAGATACTTGGTCCCAGAAGAGTGGCTCCAGCGAAGACATCGCCCTCCTCTACCTCGCCATGCTCCGCGCCGCCGGCCTCACCGCCTATGCAATGAAGGTTGTCGACCGCGAAAATGCCCTCTTCGACCCCACCTACATGAACTTCGATCAGCTCGACAACACCGTCATCCTCACCAACGCGGGCGGCAAGGATCTCGTCCTCGACCCCGGCGAAAAAATGTGCCCCTTCCAGCTCCTTAGCTGGCGCCATGCCAGCGCCGGAGGAATCCGTCAAAGTCCCGAGGGCCGCTCCGCGGGCATCACGCCGAGCCTGCCTTACTCTGCCAACACCGTTGTCCGCAGCGGCGATCTCGACGTCGATGAACACGGCGCCGTCAATGGCCGTCTCACTCTCGTCTTTACTGGCCAGGAAGCTCTCCGCTGGCGTCAGGCTTCAATCGAAAACGACCTCGACGAAGTCAAGAAGCGCTTCGACCACTGGCTCAAGGAAATCTGTCCCGAAGGCGTCGACTCCCACCTCGACCACTTCCTCGGCCTCGACGACCCCGATGTCAATCTGGTTGCCATCGTCAATGTCGCCGGAACCCTCGGAACCGCTACCTCAAAGCGAATCCTCCTCCCCGGTTTCTTCTTTGAAACCCGCGCCAGCCATCCCTTCGTCGCACAGGAAATGCGCCTCGAGCCGGTCGATATGCACTACGCCGATCAGGTCACAGACCAGGTCATCTATCACCTGCCCGCCGGCTTCACCGTCGAGGGCGCACCGCAAACTAACCAGATCAACTGGCCCGGCCACGCTGCCCTCGCCACCAAAGCCGTCTCCGCAACCGGCCAGGTCACCGTCGTCCGCCAGTTCATCCGCGGCTTCACCTTCGTCAAGCCAGCCGACTACCAGGACCTCCGCGGCTTCTATCAGAAGGTCGCCACCTCCGACCAGCAACAACTCGTCCTCACCTCATCGCCATCTACAAAAGGAAACTGACCAAAAGTCTTCGTTGCGTCTCAAGGCAATCGGGGCCGTTCACTCTTTCGCGGCTCGCATTCCGATCAGGCCCCATCCCTCATCCTGGTGTAAACTAGTTCAGACCCCAAAAAGCCGGCTCGCAATGCGCCGGCTACCTTGTGTCGGGACGTGGCTCAG
>PMXB01000394.1 GCA_003165935.1 Acidobacteriaceae bacterium
TTTTGCGGCTAGGGTCCTGAGTCAGAAATACTCAGGACAGAAATTGCTGTCATCCTGAGCGAACGGGGCCCCAAACGTACTTCAGTTTGGGGGTGGTGAGTCGAAGGATCTGCGGTTGCAGTTGCTTTTGTCTGTTCTTCGGTGAACCTCGGAAACCGGACACCGGCACCTGATTCACTTCTTCACATTTTCATTGGTAACCTAAATACCGTGCCCCAACTGCTCCCCATCTTCGGCGTCACCACCCTCGCCACCCTCACTGTCTTCGCAATCCCCGCCCACCCCGCCGAGCGCGTCTCTCTCCAGAATGGCTTCGCCCTCCGCTGCGATCACCACGCCACTGTCAACGGCCAAACCCGACTCTTTCTTAGTTCCGGCGAAGACAACTACATCGACCTCCCGCCGCAAGAGATCGCCTCTTTCGAAACCGTCCCAGACCTCCCTCCGACCGCCCCCGTCGCTAAATCCCCAGCACCCATTCAGGCCCCCTCAACCGCCGCCCAACCCACCTCCAAATCCGCGTCCCGTCCTCCTCCAACCCTCAGCCCCGTCGACCTCGCCGAAATGCTCTCCCGCGCCGGTGCCGACCACAACGTCGACGTCGACCTGCTCGCCAGCATCGTCAAAGCCGAGTCCAACGGCAACACCCGCGCCCTAAGCCGCGCCGGCGCCGCCGGCCTCATGCAGCTCATGCCCTCCACCGCCAGCCACCTCGGCGTCAAAGACCGCTTCGAGCCCGGCCAGAACGTCCGCGGCGGCAGCGCCTACATCGACGCCCTCCTCACCCACTACCACGACAATCTCGCCCTCGCCCTGGCTGCCTACAACGCAGGCCCAGCCGCCGTCGACAAGTACCACGCCATCCCCCCCTACGCCGAAACCCGCGCCTACGTCGCCCGCGTCATCCACGAGTTCAACCGCCGCGTCCTCACCCGCGAAGCCCAGGCCCGCGAAGCCCAATCCCGCCTCGCCCTACAGCACCCGTCTGCCACCTCATCCCACGGGGACGCTGCGAACCGCTAGCCAATCTCTGCCCACGACCTGCCTTGTAACAGGGCATGACTTCAGTCGTGACGAAAAGACCCAGGGAAAGTCCGGGCTTCAGCCCCGGCAAAACTCAACCCATCGATGTCGTCACTCCCCAACGATTCACCCTCCAACCACCCTCTCCCCAGCCCCCACCACCGACAATTTAGACTAGATACAATCCACCACGGAAGGAATCTCGCTTGAAGAAGAAGCAATGGATTCTCGGAATCATCGTTCTTGTCGCGCTTGCCGCCGTCCTCATCTGGGGCCGCGACCGAATCCACTTCAACTTCGCCGTCTTCCGCGCTCAGCTCGCCGGTGCCGACTGGACAAAAATCGCCATCGGCTTCGCCTGCATCTTTCTCGGCTACGTCCTCCGCGCCGTCCGCTGGGCTCTCCTGCTCCGCCACAATAAAAAAGTCGGCCCGCTCTCCCTGCTCGGAACGCAGGTTATCGGATTCACCGCCATCGCTCTCATCGGCCGCGTCGCCGATCCCGTCCGCCCTTTTCTAGTCGCAAGGAAGACCAACCTTACGCTCAGTTCTCAAATTGCCGTCTACATCGTCGAGCGTCTCTTCGATGCCGGCTCCATGGCCCTTGTTTTTTCGATCGCCATGATTTGGGTGCCCTCCGACGAGATTCTCAGGGCTTTGTCCCATTCCACGATGATCGCGCGCTTGGCGACTCATGACCGCTTTGCGGCCGTCCTCTTTGCTCGGTTTGGCGGCTTGGCTTTAACCCTACTAGGCGCGTTGTTCCTGGTCGCCGTCCGCATCTCCGGCGAAGCCGTTGCACTCTTCTTCGAAAAGACCCTTGCCCCCGTTTCGAAGGGCCTCGGCGTGTCCCTGGGAAACAAAATCCGCACCTTCCACTCCGGATTGGATACGATGCGCTCCTTCGCGGATTTTGCCTTGATGGCCTCTCTTTCGATTGCAATGTGGCTCCTCATCGCAGTTGCTTACTTCGAGACGATTAGAGCTTTCAGTGGAAGCCCGGAACTGGCTTCCATCTCGGCGCCCAGGTGCGTGCTCTTGATGATCGCCAGCGGAGGCGCAAGCATTGTTCAACTTCCCGTCATCGGATGGTTTTCGCAGATTGGCCTCGTTGCGTTGGCCTTGACCATGATTACAGGTTCCGGCTCTGAAGCCGCTACCGCCTGCGCCGCCATGCTGCTTATTGTCAGCTTCCTCGGCATCGTTCCAATCGGACTTGTCTGGGCCCAGGTCGACCACATCTCGCTCCGCCAGATCACCACCGAAAGCGAACAAGCCGCGGATGTCGCTCCCGATGCCGAAGTTGCCGACTCCACCACCCCATAGCGCACGTTGATTCAGGATGCACCCCATGCTCGCAAATCGATCGATTCCCGCCGCTACCGTTATTCCCGTCCTCTCATACCCCGACGTGAATCAGGCCGCCACTTGGCTCTGCGACGCCTTCGGTTTTAGCGTGCGTCTGCGCATCGGCACCCATCGCATCCAATTGAACGTCGGAAATGCTGCGGTCATCCTGAGAGAAATGCGCCCGAACGAAACCCTTCTATTGCTCGGCATTGGCCACTCGATCTTGATTCGCGTTGAAGACGTCGACGCCCATTGCAAAATCGCCCTCGACCACGGCGCAATCATCACGCAAGCCCCAACAACTCACCCATTCGGCGAGCGCCAGTACAACGCCGAAGACTTCGCCGGACACTCCTGGACCTTTTCCCAGTCAGTGGCAGATATCCATCCAGACGAATGGGGCGGCACTGCGGTCGAGTTATAGACTTACCCAACCCTCGACACATCGAGCCCTTCTGTTCCCTGTTCCCTTAATCCCTCAGTCCCTCGTCTTTGCTATACCTCAACGTCTCCGGCCCCACCGCTCCGCCCGTCATGATCATGCTCATAGCCTGCTCCATTGTCAGGTCCGTCTCCGTCACCAGTTCCATCGGCAATATCTGAAGGAACGCCGACGTAGGGTTGATCGCATTCGGCAGCAGCACCGCCGCCAGCAGCCTTCCACTCGTCGAGTCGATATAGCTCCGCGTCAGAAACCCGATGCTCTTGTGCCCCACAATCGGAAAGTCCACCAGCACCACCCTCTGGCTCGACTCCTTCTTCATCAGCATGCTGTCAAGCAACTGCCGCACTGACGTGTACACCTTGGCCACAAACGGCAGCCGCTCCAGCGCTGACTCGAACAGCCCCAGCGCCTGTCGTCCCATAACAAGTGACGTGACCCTCCCCACCAGAAAGAGCAGAGCCAGCGTCAGCACCACCGCCAGCAGCGACTGCAGCCAGGGCTGCATCAGCCATCCCGCCGGAAACAGCGCAGCAAAAAGCTGCACCACCGGCAACCCCGCCTGCTCCAGCGTCTTGAACACAAAGCTGAATACCAGCCACGTCACAAACAGCGGCCCAATCGTGATCAGCCCCGCCAGAATATTTCTCTGCAGGCTCCGCACCGTCCTTTGAACTACTGGCTTCACGCTCGATCCCTCGTCTTCCCACCCACGTCCAGTATAGGTAAACCCCCGCCAGCAGTCGGCCCGCTAACCACGAATCACTAACCACTAACCTCTGCCTCTCTTCTACAATCATTTCCCTATAGAATGATTCCTGTAAGGGAAGCCCATGAGCACCGACAGGCCTGATCGATTCTCCGACCGCATCGCTGAACTATGGAACGATCGCCCCCGCGCCGATCGATCCCCTGATCGTCGCGCCGAGCGTCTATCCTTTGACGAATTGCAGGAACGCCCCGAAGCCAATCCTCCGCTGCAACGCCCCAACGCCGACCGTCCGTCCCTTGACCGTCCTGCCTTGGAAAGTCTGTCGCCTGACCGTCCTTCCCCTGACCGCCCCTTCACTGATCGCCTCCCCGATCACCCCGCCGATCGATTCACCGCCCGCTTCGCCGATCTCGAACCGCTCACGCCAGTGTCCTCACCCTCCGTCCCAGCGAGTTCGCTCTCCGCATCATTCGCGCCCGACCTCGGCCCCATCCCCACTCCCGGCCCTGATCCCCATTCAAATCTCAAAACCAGCCCCGGCCCCAGCCCCGTGTCCACTCCAGCGCAGCCGACCGCCCCTGCCTCCAGCTCCGGCCCAATCCGCGTCCGTTCCTGGGCGCCACAGCCCTACCAGCCAACTCCACGCGCCGTCGGTTCGCCCCTGCCCACTGGCTCGGCCCCAGCTTCCGCGCCGTCCTCCCAGGCCCAACTCCCATCCCACCGCGCCACCAGCCCCGCCCAACCCAACAAGCCTCTCGCCCTCGGTCGCGGCCTGCCCTCTCCCGAGTCCGCTCTAGCTCAGCTTCCGCCTGATGCCGAGCTCCCCTCAGGCGTTCAAAAGGTCATCAACGCCGTCCGCGCCACGCTGCCTTTCATACAGCGCATCCTGCCCCTGCTCGATGGCAACATCGGCACCGCCGTCTCCAA
>PMXB01000104.1 GCA_003165935.1 Acidobacteriaceae bacterium
CGCATAGTCCGATATTAGTTCCTGGTGCCCACGCTAACAACATATCGAATTCCCGATTTGCCGCTTCTTCAGCAATCGATAAACGAACTATGAGAACCCATCCCGTTCAGCTTCACCTTGCAGGAAGCACCATTACAACCACAACGCACTTAACAGCCTGTGGTAAAAGTCACGTTTTGAAAGGGCACGACTTCAGTCGTGCCGCAAGCTTGAAAATAAAGATGGGCTTTAGCCCTGAGGGATGCTTTTCGCCCGATCTGGACTTTCATCACAGGCTGTTGAGCGTTCCCTGGGTCCAATAGCGATGGATCGACCCGAGCATCTTGGTCCTCAAGGTGGCCAGGGAAGTCAGCATCGATCTCAACCTCGCCAGAGCATTGAAATAATAACGGCCGCGCGAATGGCTCTGCCTGGAAAATAAGCCGCGCCTAAAGCTTCTTCTTCGCCGCATCGGCTCGTTCGGCGGCCTCGGCCATATACTCCAGCCTGCGCACTCGATAGAGCGCCTCTTCTGACATCCTCCGATTCAAACTGAGCAGATCGCTCAGCAGGCCGATCATAAGCACCTGAAACCCCACAATAATCAAAATCGCTGCCAGAATCAGCGATTGGATGTGTCCGATCCGTTGCCCGATCAAGTAAAGGTAAAGAAACCGAATCCCCGGCACAATCCCCAGAACAATCAGCGTCGTTCCCAGCGCCGAGAACACCCGCAGCGGCCGGTACATCGTGTACGCCCGCAATATCGTCACCGTCGACTTCCGGATGTATTCGCTGATGCTCTTCATCAGCCGCGACGGTCGCGTCTGCGGGTTGATGCTGATCTTTACAAATTCCACCACCATCCGCGAAGCGCCGGCCTGGATCAGCGTTTCCAGCGTATAGCTGTACCCGCTCAGCACAAAAGTCCGCAGCGCTGCTTCGCGCGTCAGGGCCCTGAATCCGCTCGTCGCATCCGGCGTGTACAGCTCTGAGGCCCGCCCGATCACCCAACTTCCCGCCACCTGCAGCCGCTGCTTGATCCAGGAGAAATTTGCCAGCGTTCCAACTTGCCGGTCGCCCACTACGATGTCTGCGCGCCCTGCCAGCAGCGGCGCTACCAGCCGCGGAATATCCTTCGCGTCGTACTGGTTGTCCGCGTCGGTATTCACAATCAGGTCCGCGCCCTGACGAACCGACTCGTCCAATCCCGCAACAAACCCCGCCGCCAGCCCCTTGTGCCGCTTGAAGCGAACAATATGATGCACTCCGTGCGCCCGCGCTACCTCGGCCGTGCCGTCCGTGCTCCCGTCATCGATGATCAGAACTTCGATCGTGTCGATCCCCGGAATCTGCTTCGGCAGAGCGGCAAGCGCAGCGGGAAGTGTGGCCGCTTCGTTCAGGCACGGAATCTGAATAATCAGCTTGGTCATGGGCCCTGTTCGTTCGGTTTGAGTTCTGCACGCAGGGGAAACGAAGCGAATTCAACTACTTGGGCTGAGATCGCACCACCACCACGTCGCCCTCACCTAGTGTGCCATGAAACACCCGAACCACGGTGAACTCCTTCCGGATTACGTCCGGCACTCCCGGTGCAGCTGCCTCGAGATACCGCGGGAACGTGTAGACCAGCCACACCGGCTGTCCACGGCCCACAATCTCCTCAAGTTCCGCCGGAGTTTTCACTTCCGGCCACTGCATTCCAAAGTACTGCTGATACGGAAACACCGTCGCCCCGGCCGTCAGCACCGGCCCATTGTCTTTCTTCTCCGCTTCAATAAACTTCAGCGCCCCCTCAAAGTCCTGCTTTGGATACTCATAGTTGCGGCGCAGCGAATACGCCGAAGCCAGCAGCAGAATCCCTGCCAGCACTCCAGCCAGCGCGCCCGCCAGCCTGCTTGACCCCTTCGCCTTCCCCGGCCAATTATCCGCAATCACCTGTGGCAGGTAGAAGATCCCTCTCACCAGGATCAGCACCCCATATCCGATGAGAAAAAAGTAAAACCGGGGATACATCGTTCCCCGCCCAGCCACCGCGCCCATCGCCGTCACCACCACGGGCAGCACAAACAGCGCAAACACCAGCCGGCTCTCCTTCCAGTAGCTCCACATGCCGCTCAGAACGACAACTGCTGCGCCCAGCAACACGCCCGTCGTCCCCAGCCCAAGTGACAGCCCCCGCAGCGTCTCCCCAATCGCCCATCTGGGTGTCGAAACGGCCTTCATCGACGAAGGATGGTGAGCGAAAAAATGCAGAACCTGCGTCATGATAGGCGCATACATCGCCGCCGCCAGCACTCCGGCCAGCGCAAACCCCACCACCGGCAGTTGCCATCGCACCGGGCCCTTGCCCTTTCTCACTTCCGCTATCAGCCATCCCGCCGCAATCAGGAAGTGAGCCGCCACCAGAAAAACCATCGTGATGTGCGTGTAAATCCCCAGCGACACGGCCACGGCATACGCGATAAACGGCCCCATCCTCTGGCTCCGGATCCCTTCCAGCAGAAACAGCGCCGACACAATCGCGAAGAACGCCAACATCGTATAACCGCGCGCGTTCTGCGAGAACCAGATGTGGTGGTACGACACCGCCAGAAAAGCCGCCGCCACCAGCGCCTCCGCGCGCGAGGTTACCTTCGCCGCCAGCAGGTAGAGCGCCGGAACCGACGCCACGCCAAACAGTACGGCAGGCAGTCGCAGGCTCCATGGCTCCTCGCCAAACAGCACCAGGCAAAGCCGCGCCATAACCGAATACAGCGGATGTTGGGTGTCTCCCGTAAATACGGTCAGGATCTCCCCCATCGGGTGCCGCACCGTCACCACCAGAAAGTAAATCTCGTCAAACCACAGGCACTTGTTCAGCCCAATCACGCGCAGTACGAGCGCCACCAGCGTGGTCCCACCGAGAATCAGCCACGGAACCGGCTGCGCCAGCCTGCTTGAGGAGGAAGCGGCTACCTTGTCAGGATTTGTCGTCATCGCTCTCTTTCAGGCTGCGCGTATGCGCCCGATTGCTCTCAACTCCTCCATCATAAGTTGCCGATTTGCGGAGCATCCGTCCCGTTCTTCAGCCAGGAGCACTCGGTGCAGGGAAGAGTCCCGAAGTTGCACGACTCGTCCGCCAGCCGAACTGATTCCTGTGCGCCAATCGCACCGAACTGATCCATTGCGTTTCGCCCTGCAAGCCACATGGGATAATGCCTCCATGCGCGCACCGGGTCGGGTCTTCTTCACGTGCTGGATCACTTACACGGTCTTCTGGACGCCCTACATCGTCCGCGAGCATTTTCCCGCTATTACCCTCGCTGAATCCGGCACCCTCAACGTCCAGCGCTTTCTCGGCTACACCGACGACATCTTCCCCAGCGCTCCCGGCCGCGCCTTCATCAACAACAACCCCGGTGCCTCCATCACTGGCGCAGTTCCGCTCTTTGTCCTCCGGCCCATCCTCACCCGCGTCGAAGCCTGGAATCTCCGCCAGCCCCCACCCCCCATCCCCGCCAACGACGAAGGCGAGTTCTTCTGGCGCACCGTCCGCGAACGCCTCCAGTTCTACTTCCTGCTCGTTGCCTTCCTCACGGTTGCGCTGGTCATGGCTCCCGTCACGGCCGGCACCGCTGCCTTCCTCTGCGCCCGCCTCCAGGCCTTCGGCATCACCTCAGCCAACGCCATTCTCGTCAGCCTGCTCTACGCGCTGGCAACACCAATGTTCTTTCGAACCGCCCTCCTCAACCACAACACCCTCGTCTGCAACGCCGCATTCATGGCCTTCCTGATCCTCTGGGATCCACGCGAACATCCTGACCAAAATCCCGCCGCCTCAGCCCTCCCCAATCAGCCGCCCCGTCCGCTTCAGCCCCTCCCCGCTGCCCTTGCCGGCCTGCTCTCCGGTTACTGCGTCCTCTGCGACTGGAGCGGAGTCGTCGTACTCGCTGCAACCTCTCTCTATTGCCTTCTTCGCTCCGCACAGCCAATGCGCTCTCGCCTCAAAACCCTTCTCGCCTTCGCCGCCGGAGCTGCCGTCTTCCTCGTGGTCCTTGCCATTTACCAGCGATGGGCCTTCGGCTCGCCCGTTCTACCTTCGCAGCACTACATGCCCCCCACCAGCCCCACCTCGCACGGCTATCGCGGCTTCGACTGGCCATCTCCGGCCCTCGTCTGGGCAAACTTCTTCGATCCCCGTTTCGGCCTCTTCGCCTATTGCCCGCTTCTGATGCTTGGCCTCGCCGCGCCCTTCCTGCCGCGCTCCCGTCGCCTCATCCCCACACGCGAACTCTGGATACTCGTCCTGTACGTTGTCCTGTTCGTCCTCTTCTGCGCCGCCAACCAGTATTCCTGGCTCCAACCCCTCACCGGCTTCCGCTACCTCGTGCCGGTTGTTCCCCCTCTCGCCATTCTCTCCATCGAGGTCGCCCGCCACTTTCCCCGGCCAGTCCAATGGCTGCTTGCCACCTGTNNTGGGTACCTTGGTGGAGCGCCACGGTCAGTTTTTGTGGATCATCCGTTTACGGGACGCGGGCCTGCCGGTAAACTGGGGTTACACCTTGACGGCTTGGCTGATCCCCATCCTTGCCGCAGCCTATATTTGGATGCCCCGGACTTTGCCGTCTCGGTCATCCCGTTCGCACAATTAATCCCCCCTCCGCTCGCAAGTGACTGCGGGATATACCGGTTGATGCTACTTTTCCCAAACCGTGAGACAATCTGCAAACGAGGATAGGCAACGACATGATCACCTCCCTTGATCGCGTGGCGCGCCATACCCGCATCACCTGGCGGAACTACACCAACACCCCAACTCCGCCCTTCCTCATCCTGTTCATCAACTCCATCTGCAACCAGAAGTGCGAGCACTGCTTCTACTGGCGCAACCTCAACCGTCGCGACGACCTCACCACCGAGGAGCTCTTCGCCCTCTCGCGCTCCTTTGGCCGCATTGAGAACCTCAACCTCTCCGGCGGCGAGCCATTCCTGCGCCCCGAGTTTGGCCAGATCTGTCGCCAGTTCATCCAGCACAACAAGGTCCGCCAGATCTACGTCCCCACCAACGGCTCCTTCACCGAAAAGACCATCACCCAGATCACTGAGACCCTCAAGGAAAAGGATCTCGACCTCTTCGTAGCTGAAATCTCGCTCGACGGCGTGGGTGAGTTTCACAACAAATTCCGCGGTTCGCCGGGCGCATTTGAAAAGGCCATGGCCACCTATGACGCGCTGGCCGAGCTGCAAAAGCAGGACCCGCGTCTGCGCATCCACTCCATCTCCACCGCCACTGAAGTCAACATGGATGAGATTCGCCGCCTCACAGCCTATCTCTTTGAGCGCTGTCCTGCCATGGATCATCACAACCTGGCCATGATTCGCGGCGATCGCAAAAACCCCTCGCTCCACGGTCCCAACCTCGTCCAGTACCAGAAGCTCTACGAGTTTGTCCGCAGTGTTTGGGCCTCGCGTGAAGAAGGCCGCTACGGGTCCGTTGTCGAGCCCATGCTGCAGTGGGCCAAATCGCGAACTGCTGCCGAGCAGCGCCAGGTCGTTCCCTGCCGCGCCGGCATCCTCAATGCGGTTGTCTACTCCAACGGCGACGTCAGCCTCTGCGAACAGCACGCCCCCATCGGCAATCTCCGCGAACACACATTCGACGAGATCTGGAACTCCGATCAGGCCAACGCCCTCCGCAAGTCGATCGCTGCCAAAGAGTGCTACTGCACCAACGAAGTCTTCCTCTGGCCCAGCATGACCTATCAGCCCTTCCAGTTGGCGCGCGCCATGGTCAATGCCAAGGTCTGGCAGGGAGTCAAGCCGCTCTCCGCTGAAGAACGCAGACTCTCCACTGAGGCCAGCACAATGCCTTCGCCGGATGACGATCTCCTCATCCAAATCAAGGGTCAGACGGCAGCAAAATAATGGAGCCCGTCTCTTTGCCCGCTGGTGAAGAGGTCCCAGCGAAATTGCCGGAAATTGTGGCCCCAACAGCCGAGCCGAAGCGGCTGGCCGTCAATTTTGCTTATCTGTCGGCTGGGGAGATGACTGCAAAGCTCCTCACCTTTGCCAGTTTCAGCTTTCTCGCCCACGGGCTCGGCCCCGCCAACTACGGCATTCTCGAGTTCACGCTCGCCGTTATGACCTTCTTCACCTTACCTGCTGACCTGGGGCTCAGTTGGTACGGTGCGCGCGAGGTCGCCCGCAACCCCGATCGTGGTCCGCGCCTTCTGCACGAGATAACAGGCCTGCGCCTCGCTCTCACGCTGTGCTCCATGGCAGGGCTGGTCCTGTTCATCCTGCTCATCCACAAGAGCTATGAGCAGAAGGAACTCCTCGGCATCTACTGCGTGAGCCTCCTTGCTACGCCATTTCTGCTGCAGTGGTTCTTCCAGGCTTACGACCGCATGGTGTGGGTCGCCGGCGCCACCATCGTTCGCCAGATCGGTTTCGCCGGCCTCGTATTTCTTTGTTGTCGCGGCGGACATTCGCTTCTCTGGGTCGGATTTGCCGAGTGCGTCTCCGTCACTTGCATCGCCACATACTGCGTCCTCATGACCCGCTACAGCCTGGGCGCACCCTGGCCCTGGCCCGATCTCCACGTCGGCCGCCTCATGGGACACATTCGCGAGTCCCTTCCTATCGGTCTCAGCGAGCTCTCCTGGGCCTTTATGTGGTACTTCTGCACAGTTCTTCTTGGCCTCTTCTACCCAGACAAGTCGCTTGGCTGGTTTGGCGCCTCCCATCGAACCGTCATGGCCATGCACACCTTCGTCGCGCTCTACTTCTTCAACCTGTTGCCCTCCATCGCGCGGTGTGTCGGCCACCCGGATTCTCAACTCCTGCAACTTATGGACCGTTCCATGCGCTTTGTCGCCTGGACGGGCCTCTACGCTGCCGCCGCCCTCTCTGTGCTCGGCCCCTGGGTTCTTCAACTCCTCTATGGCAAGGCGTTCCGCGCCGGCTCGTCCACATTTGCCATCCTTGTCTGGATGCTCCCCATCGCCATGCTGAGCGGACACCATCGTTACGCCCTCCTCGCATACAACCGCCAGGTCCGCCTCCTCTGGTGCATGGTTGCTTCAGCAGTCATTGCCATTGTCAGCGGGCTCATTCTTACACCTATCTACGGAGGCAGTGGTGCCGCATGTGCGTTGCTCATTGCCAATGCCTTTAACCTTGTTCTCGTTTACTTCTCCGTCCGCAAGCTCATCGTCGAGGTTCCCATCTGGCCCCAGATACGGGTCCCCGTTGCCGCCCTTTTGAGCGGCGCTCTCATCTTCTTCGCCATTATGCGTTGGAACTTGTTTGGTGCGCTCGCGGCCGCCTCGCTCTGGTATCTCGGCATCCTCGCCTGGAACGATGGCTCAAGCCTGCTTACCTTCATCCAATCTCTGATCCACGGTTCACGCCATGCCCACGCGCTCGAAACCTCGGAGTAGGCCTTGTCATCCATCCACCACAAGCCCACCCAACCTCAATAGTCGCTGTCACCCCAAAAGTCGCTGTCATCCCCAAAAGTTGCTGCCATCCTGAGCGAAAGGGGCCCCAAACGTACTTCAGTTTGGGGGTGGTGAGTCGAAGGATCTGCTTTTGCTTTAGAAGAAATCCTTCGAACAATAAAGATTTTCAAGGCGGAACAATCCAAACAGCTCGCTCAATTCTCCAGCCAAGGCGCCTTCCCAAACCTCTTCACCGCGCTCCGCTCCAGGTATCCGAAATACTGCTCCAGGTGCGCCTCGCGATCCCACCATGTGCAAAACGCCTCGTATCCCTTCTGCCCCAGCTCGTCGCGCAGCGCCGGTGACCCCGCAATCCTGCCGATCGCCTCCAGCAGCTCATCGTCCGTGCGGTAAACAAACCCGCCCCCGCTATCGGCAATCACCTCAGGCAGCGCGCCCAGGTCCCGTGCAATCGTCGGAGTCTTCCGCGCAAACGCCTCCACGCTCGTCATCCCAAACGTCTCGTAGGTCACCGACGGAATAATGCAAGCCACCGCGTGATAGTAGAGCGCGCCCAATTCCTTCTGGCCCAGCGGCCCCAGAAACTTGATCCGCTCATTCCCCGCTGCCATTGCCCGCAACTGCGGCTCATAGCTCCCCGTCCCAGCCACCAGCAGGTCGTGGCCCTGCACGCGATCCCAAAGCGGAATCAGCGTTTGCAATCCCTTGATCAGTTCCAGCCGACCCACAAACAGGAAGTACGGCTTCTCCTGTGGCCGCGGTCCCGGCGACTTCCAGTCCTCGTCCACGCGATCGATAAAGTTGGGAAGGTGCGCTACCGGCTGCGAAAACCCGCGCTCCGCGTGCATCCCCGCCGTAAACCGGCTCGGCGCAACAAACTGATCCACGTTCTTCGCCATCCGGTCCAGCATGCCCGTGTACCGCCAGAGCTGCGGCGGCTTCTTCGCCATTAGCGTACACTTCATGCACTCCGGCTCCCTGCACGGCTCGCGGTCAAACTTCCACAGCACATGAATCGGGCAAATCAGCCAGTGCTCATGCGTCGTGTAGATCTTTACCGCCTGCCCCTGCGCAGGCTCCACTTCCAGAATCCCCGGCCCCAGCAGCGACACGTTATGAAAATGAATCACGTCGTAAGCCTTCGACCGCAGCACCTCGCCTATCGTCTTCCCCTTCAGCAACGGCAGCCCGATCTGTTGCGTCAACAGCGGCGAAAGCCCCTTGAAAGGACTGCGCAACTCGTGCCGCACCACGTTTTCGTGCTCCTCATAAGCGAGCGGTGGCGGCCCCGGATGCAACAGGTGATAGGAGTCCACGCAGTGCACCACGTCCACATGATGTCCCTCGTCCGCCAGAGCATGCGACAGCCGGTAGATCTGCACCGCATCCCCGCCAAAACTGTAAGGCGGATAGAAAGTAGTCAGGTGCAGAAAATTCAGGGGGCGATTGGGAATCCTGCTCATGCGGCACGCCCGTTCCCATGAATCACGGCAATCAGTTGCCGCGCAGCGTCGTCCCAAGTCAGCCTCTGCGCCGCAGCCATCCCATGCTCCCGCATCCGCGCACGCAGCGCATCGTCTGCCAGCACTTGGCTTAATGCACTCGCAATTGCCGCCTGATTTGGCTCGATATAAATCCCGCCTTCGCCCAACAGTTCGGGCAGCGGGCTTTCCTTTGTCGCAATTACTGGACAGCCGCACGCCGCTGCCTCCATCGCCGGCAGCCCAAACCCCTCCAACAGCGAGGGCAGCACCAGCACCGTCGCTCGATTCAGCAGCGCCACCACATCCTCGTCCGCCAGGTACCCCGTGAACACCACGCGATCCTTGATCCCCAGCGTCTCCACCAGCGCCGACACCCGCTCAAAGATTGTGTGAAACGCGTCGGTATGCGTATCGCCTACCATCACCAGCATGGGGTCGCCCGCATCTTCGCGCTTTGCCGTCCGCCCAAATGCGGCCACCAGTTCCTCAAGATTCTTGTGCGGGCTGAATCCTCCCAGATACACCACCATCCTGCGATCGCCATCCAATCCCAACTCGCGCAGCTTCGCCGTCGGCGTTGAATCATCAAGCCTGCGAAAGATCGGGTCCGCCGCTTCGCTCACCACCGACACGCGCTTCGCATCGGTCCCAAAGTGCTTCACGATGCAATCCCGCGAATAGTTCGAAACCGTAATCAGCGCATCAGCCTGCATCCGCCCAATCAGCACTTTCAGATTCCAGAACAGCCTCGACGTCCACTTCGGCACCGTCAGCTTGGGAAACATGTCCGCAATCACATCGTGCATCATCACCAGCTTGCGCGCCCGCCCATACGTCGGCACAAAACTGTAAATCGTCGGAAACAGCACCACGTCAAACTCGTTCGACGANNCCTGCCGCGCCATGTCGCTCAACGAGCGATGCCCATCCGCCGACGCAGCCTCCACCGTCGGCACCGACGACTCATTCACCCGCACCTCGCAGCCCTCGGGCATAGGCTCTGCCGGGTCCGTCGAATCCAGAAACAGCGTGTACTGGTTCGCCGGGTCCAGCCGCACCACCGCCCGCAGCAGCGCCCGCGCATGCCTCCCATATCCGCGCCGGTTGTGCCAGCAGGTCGCGTCCACCGCGATGCGCATCTACGCAGCCTCCGAAGAACCCCGTACAAGCGCCCCGCCGGCCTCGCCGCCCGAGTACGGCCGGCCCGTGATGTAGCCCATGAACTCCCCCAATGACCACGTCACAATCAGCATCGCTGTTAGCGGAAACGCCCTCACAAACGCGCCCCACGTCCGCCGCTTATTCCACGCCATCATCGTCATNNCCCTTCGCTCGCAGCGCATCGTTGATCGACGACTCGTGGAATACCTCGCGCCACACGTTGCCGATCCCCTCAAGCGCCGCCCGCTTGTAGCAGCAGTTTGCATCGCTGATCGTCCACGCATCGCCCGCCGCCAGCGGCAACTGATAGCGCAGAAAATCGCAGTAATAGACCGCCCAGTTCAGTGGCATGTCGATACCGTTTTCCATCGCCCCGCCTGCGCCGCCCATCGGCTGCTCGTGCGCTTCAACCATCCGCGCCGCCCAATCCTTCGCCGCAATCCCGCAATCCTCGATCAGCGCCACCAGCGCCCCCTGTGCCACGGCCAGCCCGCGTGCGCGCAATTCGTCATGGTGTTCACGGCTGTTCTTGCGCCCGCTGTAAGTCTTCAGGTCCGTCACGTTCAAAAACTTCACCTGCGGGTAACGGCCCTCGACCTCCGCAATGCCTCGCACCGCCGCGTGATAGGGCACGACGATCTCCATCGTCGGCGCATCCGCCTGCCCCAGCAGCGCGTCAAGACAAGGCACCAGGTGCGACGTGTCCGCGCTGTCCGTCGTGTCGCTCACAATCGCCACTACCACCGAAAATGCCGGCTGCTCCACGTCTGCCACGCTACTCCACCCTCAGCAGGGAATCGCCCTGCCCGGCCACATAGCCCACCACTTCGCCGGTCACATAGACCAGCAGCACCGGAACCAGCAGCGGCAAAATCTGAATGAACTTGCCCACATGGCAATTCTGCTTCACCACGCGCTGCGCCATGCGCACGGCCAGCAGCACCGGCAGCAGCGGCGACAGGCAGATATACACCAGCTTCTTCGCCGCAGTCAGCCCGCGCGCGCTCGAGAAAGCCCTGCTGAACCAGAACCGCTGTTCCAGGTAATAACCAAAATTGAATGGTCCGCAGTGGTACACCACCATCTTTGGCGCGGAGCGAAACTTGATCCCGTCCGCCAGCATCCGCCAGTGCAGCCCTGCCTCCCAATAACCCGTGTGCAGCAGGTCTTTGTAGCGCAGCAGCACCTCGCGCTTGTACGCAATGTTCGCGCTCCCCAGGCTCGTCGTCTCGCCATCCTGCCATGGAGGCATCTGGTTGTTGTACTCGCAAAAGTACACCACCCAGTCACGCAGCCGGTCATAATCCTGCGGCGCCACCGGCCCGCCAACTGCTCCGTACTCGCCCTTGCTGTGCGCCTCCAGAGCGCGCTCCAGCCANNTCCACGCCGTGGCTGCGCAGCGTCGGAACGCTCTCTCTCTCAGGCCGATGAATCACCCTTACCCATGGATGCCGCTCCGCAATTTCCCCCGCGAACTCGGCCGTCCCGCACGCCACCACAATCGTCTCCGCGCCCGTCTTCTTCGCCTGCGTTTCGAGCGATCCAAGGCACTCGTCCAGAAACTTTGCCCCCACAATCGCGGCAATCACCACAGACACTTCTTGTTCTGCGTCAATCGGCAAAGCTGCCTCCGTAGTTGCGGGTTACTCTCGCCCCACCAGAATACCCGACACCGCATTGCATCTGTCTCCGTCATTGACCCTGCTCACCGCCTTAACCTACGCTGAAATCGTGATCAAGCCCAGCCGATCCGCAATCCTCACCTATCACTCCATCGACGACTCCGGCTCGGTCATCTCCATGCCTCCAGCCACCTTCCGCCGCCACATGGCCTTCCTCGCAGCGGCAGCCATCCCCGTCGTACCTCTCGATCAGGTCCTCACCACGCCCGGCTCCGTTGCCATCACCTTTGACGACGGCTTCGCCAACCTCATCGACCACGCCATCCCGGTCCTCGCCGAGCACAATTTTCCTGCCACCATCTTCCTCGTCTCCAGCTACTGCGGCGGCCAGAACAACTGGCCCGGCCAATCCTACGACAAGGCCAGCGTCCTTCCGCTCATGAGTTGGGACCAGGCGGCCGCGCTGCCTCCAGCCATCACTCTTGGCGCGCACACCGTCAATCACCCCGACCTCACCCACCTCGCCCCGGATGACTGCGAGCGCGAACTGCGCGAGTGCCAAGGCCAGATCAAGCAGCGCCTCGGCCGCCCCGCCCGCTGGCTCGCCTATCCCTACGGCGCCTCAAACACTCAGGTCCAGCAGATCGCCAGCCGCTATTTCGAACTCGCCGTCGGCACCACCCTCAGCTTCTTGCCCGCCCATCCCAACCAGCCCGCTCGACCAAACCCGATGGACCTTCCCCGCCTCGACACCTACTACCTGCGCGATTCATTCTCCCCCGCCTCACTACCTTTCGACCGGCTCTTCACACCCGTCGGCACCGCCTACATCGGCCTCCGTAATTTCCTGCGCCAACTCCGCCAACTCGCCTCGCACTAGTTCGCGCTCAGAAACAAGCTGGGTGCCCCATCCTAAACGNNCATGTGGGAGGCCATTCTCTTCCACCTACTTCGTCTCAATCCCTCTCATCCGGTTCACCCGCATCTCCACCGCATGCAGAATCGCCATTGGCAGCCCCGCCAGTCCCGGATGCCCACCCGTCACGCCACGCAGCATCTTTCCCGGCAGTGTCCGCGCCTCGGTCCATTCAGGCTTCATATTCAGCTTCTTCGCCACCCTGCGCGACGCCAGCACATACGGCGAAACATCCGTAGC
>PMXB01000293.1 GCA_003165935.1 Acidobacteriaceae bacterium
CAGCCCATCCGCGTGGATTCCACCAAGGGCCTTATCGCCATTGCCCACAACGGCAACCTGGTGAACCTTGGCAACATTCGTGCAAGTCTCGAGCGCGAGGGCGCATATTTCCAGACAACTTCTGACTCCGAAATCATCGTTCAGCTTATCGCGCACTCGAAGGCAAGCCATCTTGTGGATGCGATTGCCGATTCGCTTTCGAAGATCGACGGCGCCTTCTCGATTGTGATGATGACGCGTGACCGAATCTTTGCCGCGCGCGATCCACGGGGCTTTCGGCCGCTGTCGATGGGCCGCATTCGCAACGCAGATGGCCCGGACACGATCGTCTTCGCCAGCGAGTCCTGCGCCTTTGACCTATTGCGGGCTGAGTATGAGCGCGACGTGCTGCCCGGCGAACTGGTGATGGTGACCGACGACGGCGTCACCAGCCGGCAATACGCGAGCGGTGTGCCGTCGTCCAGCTGTATTTTTGAGCATGTTTACTTTGCCCGGCCCGACAGCAAGATTTATGGGCGCTGGGTGCAGGAGAGCCGCGACCAGATGGGTCGGCAACTGGCGCGCGAGTCCGGCGTTCCCGCCGATGTTGTCGTCCCCGTTCCCGACTCTGGAGTCACCGCCGCCCTCGGCTACGCTGAAGAAGCCGGAATCCCGTTTCGCCTCGGCCTGATTCGCAACCACTATGTGGGCCGCACCTTCATTGAGCCCGAGCAGCGAGTTCGCGATTTCGGCGTTCGCCTCAAGCTCAACCCGGTGCGCAATCTGCTGGAAGGGAAGCGCGTCATTCTCATCGATGACTCCATTATCCGCGGCACGACGAGCCGGAAGATCGTGCGCATGGTGCGGGGCGCAGGCGCAAAAGAAGTCCACCTGCGCATCAGTTGCCCGCCCACCATCTCGCCCTGTTACTACGGCGTTGATACGCCCAGCAAGCGGGAACTGATCGCGGCGCAGAAATCGGTTGAAGAGATTCGCCAGTTTATTGAGGCGGACTCGCTCGCTTATCTGTCTCTCGACGGGCTTCTTCAGAGTTGCAAGGGAGAACACACGCCCGGCTACTGCACTGCCTGCTATACCGGCGAGTATCCGACGCAGTGGGTCGATGTAGACGATATTCTTCCGGCCACTGTGCTGTATTCTGGGTGAACAGTCGTCAATGGCGATCCAAGTCACCAATGGAAGCTGCCGGCAAATTGCACAAGGGTTCTTTCCTTCGCGATTCATCCCTGGCAGAGTAAATCCTCCGCCTGTCTTCGATAGCCTTTGAGCCGCCTATCCAACTATCGTTTGAGCCGACTAGCGGGAGAAGAACCTATGCAGGAGAAATGCCTGTCTGTCGTTGTTCCCGTCTTCAATGAGGAGCGTACCCTTTCCACAATTGTGGAGAAGCTTCTTTCTCTTGAGCGGCTCCTCGAGATTGTGATTGTGGATGACTGCTCAACCGACAGGACGGCGGAGATTCTGAAGGAACTTGCCGCAAAGCATAGCCAGATCCAGGTTGCACGGCACGAGCGGAACAAGGGAAAGACAGAAGCTCTGAAGACCGCCTTTCAACTAACGCGCGGGGATATCGTGATCGTCCAGGATGCGGATATGGAGTACGANNGTGGCGAAGCTTAAATGCTCGATCTATGAGACGCCAATAAGCTACTATGGGCGGACCTATGAAGAAGGGAAGAAGATAACCATCTGGGATGGTTTTGCGGCGCTCTATTACATTCTTCTCTATAACGTCTTTTGCAGCCTCAAAGACAGCTTTTACCAGGTGCCTGAGTTAGGGCCAAGCTGGAACGCTCCCGCGGCGAGCAAGGTACAGAGCCATACTGCACCCTAGGGCGTACAACATGGGGCGGCATGCGTTCCAGACTCTCAGCTTCTGGAAAGATCAAATGGGCTAGAAATCGGAGAGAAGCAAGCACCCGCTATGGACCGTCCTGCATTCAATTTTTCAAGAATCTCCGGGTTCAGGTCGATTCTGATCTCAGCCGCACTGGTGGTCCCGTGCTTTTGGCTGCCAATCGTTTCGGGCAATGATCTGCAGAGCCACTTATATAATGCGTGGCTGGCAACATTGATCGAGAACGGGAGTATCCACGGTCTGTGGATTGGCCATCAGAGCACCAACGTGCTCACCGACTTGCTTTTGAGCTGGCTGTTGAAGACCTTCGGCGTTTCGGTTGCCGAGCGAGTGGTCTGTTGCGCAGCGGTACTTATCTTTTTCTGGGGCGCGTTCCGGTTCATCTCAGCAGTTCGAGGCCAGGCGACCTATTGGGTGGCGCCGTGGCTTGCTGTTTTCTCTTATGGCTACGTGTTCCAAGCGGGTCTCCTTAACTACTACCTGGCTTGCGGAATTGTTTTTTGGGTTCTTGCTGCTTACTGGAAGGGGGGGATCGGTTGGTGGGCCGTCGCTGCCATTCCGCTCTTGTTTCTTGCCTTTCTTGCGCACCCCATGCCCGTGTTATGGCTGATTGGAATCGTGGGCTATTGCTGGATTGCCAAACGAATTTCAATTCGATTCCAGGTCGCGCTCTTCCTGGTTTGTGTTGCGGCGCTGCTGGTAATCCGCCTGGTTCTCTCGTCGCGCTACATGACCGATTGGACGCGTGACCAACTCATCTTCGCTACTGGAATCGATCAGGTCCTTTTGCGCGGGTGGCATTATCTGCCAGTTGCTCTCGGGTTGCTCCTATTCTGTGTGATTCTTTTGTTCAAGTCAGAAAATCTTGGAGATACCCTGACGGGCGTATCCGCGCAGGCGTACTTTTTGACGGCCGCTGCAATCGTAGTAATCCCGACGGCGATTCGGTCATCGACCTACAGCCCTTCGGCAAGCCTTATTGCGGATCGTCTTTCGCTGCTCTCTGCTGTGTTATTGCTGGCATTGTTAAGTTATTCGCCATTCAGGCGCTGGTATCTCTATGCTGCACTTGCCGGCGCCGCAATCTTCTTTTGCTCTCTGTACGTTGATGTTAGTGGGCAAGCGCGCACTGAAACGAAGATTGCGAGCCTGGTCGCCGCTGTTCCTGCCGATGCCCGCGTCGTTCAGCTCGTGGGTCATCCGCCGCAAGGAACGAGCAGTCTGGCTCCATGGAGATCTGGATTGTTCAAGCGCTTTGGCGATCGGCTGTTCACGCTTTGCTGCTCGCGCCTCTCCGCGGATCATCTGCTTTCGCGTGCCTGCGTAGGTCAATGCTTCGACTTCGCAAACTACGAGCCCGCAACGGGCCAGTTTCGAATCCATCCCGAGCCAGGCAACGCTGTTGTCATGTCCACCTATTACGAGGTTGGCTCGATTGCAGTAGGTAACTTCGAGATCAAGACAAGTTATCTTCCGCTGTATGGCCTGATCCGATGCGGACGGGACAGGGACGAATTGTCTATAAGGCCGCTTGTCGCAGGAGAAACTCAAGCCACCGTTGTCTGTCCCGGATTCGGGACACAGCAGTAAAACGTGGTGGTTGCGGCGTTCGCCGAAGTTCGGTCAAGACTCTGTCTTAGAGCCCGGGGCCAATACCGTGTACTTCACCTCTACGCATATAACCCTGAGTTCCCTGTCGCCCACATTCTCCAGCGTATGCAAGGCCAGCGGTCCCGACCACATTGCGGTGTTCACAAGTGCGATGTCCTCCTCGAGCGCTTTGCGCATGTTTCGGGTGTCCATTACAACCGCTCCCTCGGCGTCGCGCCGCACGCAATCGCTCCAGCTCAGGAAGTAAAGCGCTCCAGGCCATCGGTGCGTATGCGCAGGAACCGTCTCTCCGGGCGGGACTCTGGTGTCAAGCACACGCACAAACTCATTCTCAAACAGCAGCGTATGATTGCGCGGCGCAGCGAGCAGGGCGTCCAGCTCTTCAGGCCACTCCAGTTCGAGTCTCATGTGAACGATCATCCTCAATTTCAGAAGCTGCCGCGATGGATGTTGCAGCTCACACAGCTCAAGGCCGCGACCGGAATTGGCCTGCCCTGCGTTCCAGCTATTTGATTCCGATCACCATGGCGTCGGGACCAACAAGGTGCTCGACGCGTGTCTCCCGGAATCCCGCACCCTTGAGCCAGCCCATGCAATCCGCACCGGTGTAATCAAAGCCTCCCGGCGTCTCGATCAGCATGTTCAGGCTCATCAGCAACCCGAAGGCATTCTTCGACCGGTTGTCGTCGATCAGTGCCTCGAACACAACCAGCGCGCCACCCGGTGGAAGTGCATCGTATGCTTTGCCGATGAGCATGCGCTTCTGATCGAGGTCCCAGTCATGCAGAATGTGCCCCATGGTGATGACGTCCGCATTCGGCAGGGGATCGGTGAAGAAACTGCCGCCCTGGAACTTCACGCGCGATGAAACGCCATTCTCTTCGACGTACTCCTCAAAGATTGGCCCCACTTCCGGCAAGTCAAATCCAGTGCAGGAGAGATGAGGATTCTTCAGTGAAATCTGCGTGATTAAATCGCCCTGCGCAGGTCCCACATCGCACACCGTCTTGTACCCAGACCACGGGAACTGCGCCGCAATCGCCATGTTGCCGCCGCGACTGATCCCGGTCATCGCCTTGAGAAAACCCTTCAGCCTCGCGGGATCGGCATAGAGCGCCTCAAACGTCTCGCCCGAAGAACCAGCTTCGCCTTGAGGCTGCCCCGTCCGAAGGGCGAGGGTCAGGCGGCCCCAATGCGGGTAGAGCCGCTTGTTGGCCATCTCCAGAATGCCGCCGACGTAGCTCGGCTTATTCCTGTCGAGGAAGAGGTGAGCCGATGGTGTGTTGGAGTAGGTGCCGTCTTTGCGGTCGAGCAGTCCCAGTGCAACCAGCGCATCGAAGAAATCACGCGACGAACGCGGATGCAATCCCAGGCGGCCAGTCAGCGTCGCCAGGTCTTCGGGGTGCTTTGCCAACTCGGTGAATACTTCCATCTCAACGGCGCTCAGCAGCGTCTTCGAGGCCATGAAGCCCATACCGATCTGCATAATATGTTCAGGATTCGGTGTATCTGCGTTCATTTCGATCTCCTTGCACTCGAACTTGATGCGCTTCGTGACGAGGCGGCGGGTGGTTATTGAAGTTCTCCCGTGGAAATTCCGTGCAGGCGGGGAAGCCGCATGGCCAAACAAGATGACCGGGCACATGGCCCGGTCAGAGGAGTTTAATTGGTACGAAGTTGAGTTGGGAAGGCGATTTTTCTACGGCCAGGTGAGCGGTTTATACCCACTCCCCGGCACGCATCAGAGGCTCGGCATTACCTGAAGCTGTAATCCCATCGACGTCAAGCTCTGCTGAGCCGATCATCCAGTCCACGTGAATCAGACTTTCGTTTGCGCCCTTCGCGGCGAGTTCTTCGGGGGTCAGATGATCGCCGTCGCGCAGGCAGGAGCTATACGATTGGCCAAGTGCGATGTGGGATGCCGCATTCTCGTCGAAAAGCGTATTTAGAAACAGCAGACCACTTTGCGCAATGGGCGAGGAGTGCGGCACCAGCGCCACTTCACCCAGCCGGCGCGCGCCAGCGTCCGTTTCAATCAGCCGCTGCAACACTTCCTGGCCTTTGGTGGCGCGAGCCTCCACGATCTGCCCGCCGGCAAATCGCACCTGGATGCCTTCGATCATCGTCCCCTGGTGCGAGAGCGGCTTTGACGCGGTGATGGTTCCCTCGGCGCGATCCTTGTGCGGGGTCGTGAAGATCTCTTCGGTGGGCATGTTTGGAATGCAATAGAGCCCGTTCCCTGCGGTGGTGCCTCCGCCAAGCCACATATGATCGTCNNGGATCGGGAGTCAGAATGCGCGTGGTGAAGAAGATGGCTTCCCACAGCTTGGCCACGGCGACATCGGGAGCGTCGTCGGGGAACATCGCTGCTGCCCAGGCCGGTGTCGCGCTGGCCACGATCGTCCAGTTGATCGCGTGCCGCGTGATCAACTCAAGCGCAGGCCGGTAAGCCTTGGAGACGGCGCGGTTTGCGCGGCCAACCTTTTCTGGATCTTCCTTTGAGAGGAGGCCGGGGTTCGCGCCGGTGATGGCCAGCCGCGCGGCGCCGCTCTTGAAGGCCGCGCCCATGCCGTCGTAGAGCCATCCGGCCGCAGTGTCAAAGCTCTCGTTGGGCGCGTAGTGATAGCGCAGCAGAGCCGTTTCATCATCGGTATAGAGTGTTGTGACCAATGAAGCGCCGGCGCGATATGCGTGCTCAGTGATCCGGCGGGCGAGGTCGACTGAATCCAGGCTCGCTGTCAGCAGCAGTTCCTGCCCGGCCTTCAGACCGAGCCCCACCTTAATTGCAACCTCAGCGAGCTTATCCAATCTCTGTTCATGTACCGACTGTGCGTATGCCATCGCTGTCCTTTTCTCCAATAGTTTTTCGATCGCTTGAGTTAGTAGATTCTGAAGTTGCCGCTGCAATGCAACATGCTCATCATGTAAAGCATGCCGTCGTAGTACCGTTGTTCGCCGGAGGGCAACTTTGTGTTCCACAGCGCTTCAACAAATGCTTTCGAAATCTCTCCATTCGTTGCTGCATCACTGGCCACCGCCGTGGTAGACAGCAGGCCGGTTCTGTTGTTTCCACCCAGCGGCTTGCCGTCGACCGAATAGCGATCGGGAAACTTGTCGATGCCCTGCGAGTCGAGAAACTTCTGGATTCTGTCGCTCAGCGCTGTTTCGCGCGGATCCTTCTTCCACCATGCGAAGTCCACGCTCCAGTTGCTTGCGCTGCGCCATGAGTCATAGCTGAATGGCACTGCACCACCGCCCCAATCCACAGTTTGGGAGGCGTCAAAATTCGCACGCTCTGGTGTGAGGCCAGTGTCGGGTCCGGTGACGTGATTCAAGAAATCCCGGCTCACGTCGGCTGCCCTGGCCCAGAACTCGCGGTCTTCCACCGGACCCCAACGCGCCCACAGCTCATAAAACGCAGGCAGATGATAGCTGGGATCAGTGATGCCGCCCGGCCAGTTGGGCACGAACTTGATCATGAAGTGGTCTTCGTCCACCATCGGGCCAATTGTTTCGGGAAAGCCTCTGCGGGGCATGCGGAATACCGGCACGGTTTGGCCCTTGGCTGCTGCTTCTTGTACGCGCTTTGTGTTGTTCGGGCTTGGCCACGGATGGTCGGGCGGAGTGAACGGCGCATCGCCGGGATGAATCCGAAATGGACCGGTCCCCGTCAGTACGGGATGATGGCGAATGCCGCGCAGAATCTTGTCGGCCTCGGCCTGGTAGTTGTAGATACCGTTGCCATCGCCCCAGCGGTGGGAGGCAAAGTAGAGCGCCATCGCATAATACTCTTCGCCGTCGGGCGCGGCGCCGGTCGATCGGGGCGACCCATCCGTCGCTATTGACCAGGCAAAATAACCGACGGACGGGTTGGCCGGATCGGTGATGAGCATGTAGGTCTTCGACCAGTTCCACAGCGCATCGAACTCGCGCTTGTGGTTCAACTGAACGGCGATCATCATGCCGTAGCTCATGCCCTCTGTGCGGGCGTCGTTGTTGGCCCAGTCGGTGATGTAGGCGAGCGGACCGTTCTCGTTAGCACCCGTTTCAAAGTAGACGCGCTCCTCCTGGCCGTCGCCATGAAAGAACTGCTGAAAGGCTTTCTCGATCTTCGCCTTAGTTTCCGCCGCTGGGTGGCCCTGCTCGGCAAACAGGTCGCGGTAATCGTGCGTCTTGTAAGCTCCTGCACCATCGCCGGGAAACCGCTGGATGTCGCCGAGCGGCGCGTTCACGTGCTGGGGAGGACGAGGAGGAGGAGGTACGTTTTGCGAGGCGGCGGGGGCCTGCGCATAGAAGGAGCATGCAGTGAAAAGAGCGGTAAGGCCGACGGCGCAGCAGCGGCGAAAACAAGTGAACACGGGCGATGCCTTTCTCTTGCGAACCGCTTGCAGCAACGGGCTTCAAGGCGGTGGCGCGAGTTCTTTCATTGCACATCATTTGGGCTATGCGCGTCGAGTACCGGGCTTTGTTTCGCAAGGGTCGGGACGGCTTCAAAGCCCCAGTCTCGGTGTGATAGCATCCGCTTTTCGCAGGCTGAACGCATTCGGCGTTCATTTCAACAGTTTTGAGCGGCTGTCTGAGGCCGAATGCATGAGTGAGACCAGAACGAAACCATCGCTGCGACTTTTGTTTGGCGCCGTCATATTTCTCTCCTCATTCCTGCTTTTTCTCGTTGAGCCTATCGCGGCCAGGCAACTGCTTCCCGTCTTCGGCGGATCGGCTGCGGTCTGGGTCACGTGCCTTGTGCTCTTCCAAACGGCTCTGCTGGTCGCATACCTTTATGCCCACTGGCTGGCTCTCAGATCGAATTTTCTCGTGCACATGGGCCTGCTAGTGGCTGCCGCCGCATCCGCTGTCATCTGGACCCGGCATACAGTTGTTCCGGGGACAGCGCATCCCGTGCTCGCAATCTTTGTCGCGCTCAGCCTCAGCATCGGGTTGCCGTTTCTCGCTCTGGGCGCGACGAGCCCGCTGCTTCAGGTGTGGGTGGCGCGGATTGAGACGGGCAGGATCCCGTATCGCCTCTATGCGCTTTCAAACCTTGCCTCTCTGCTGGCCCTGCTCGCCTATCCCACGGTTATCGAGCCGTACCTGACACTGAGGAATCAGCGCCTGACCTGGTGCTGTGGCTTCGTGATCTTTGCGCTCCTCTCGGCACTGGTTACGCAGAGAACGCGCAGTGCAACGCTTACGCGTCTCAACGCGGCCACAATCGACGAATCTCGGGTTCCCGCCGCAACGCTTCTCGCCAAGGTTCTGTGGGTTCTGCTGCCTATGGGCGCGGCCATGCAATTGAGCGCCGTCACCAGCTACCTTACGGCCAACATCGCAGCCATCCCTCTACTTTGGATATTGCCGCTGGCCGTGTATCTCATGACGCTGATTATCGCGTTCCAGTTTCCTCGGTTCCTGCCGCGCGCCATTCTTACACGCCTTCTGGTGATCATGCTCGCCGGACTTGGCTACATGCTCACCCAGGCTGATGTGTTGCTACCCATTCGCGCCGTCATCGGCTTCTTTCTTACAGAATTGTTCCTCGCCTGCCTCTTCTGCCATACCGAGGCATGCCACCTTCGTCCCCATCGAGCATCGGAGTCCACGCTGTTTTATCTGTTGTTTGCCACTGGCGGAGCACTTGGATCGTTTCTCGTAGGCATTGCATCGCCGCACCTCTTTTCGTTCAACTACGATATGGCGCTCACCTTTCTTGTTACTGCGGTGCTGGCGGTGGCCGTCACATGGTCTGGGGGCTGGCCGCAAAGGCTGCTGTGGACTATCGCCAGCGGTCTGCTATGTGTGCTGGTGGGAATGCTCTACGTTGCGAACCAGAGAGACACACCGGTCGCAATTCGCAACTTTTATGGCAGCCTGCGCGTGCGCGAGTCGATGTCGTACCCCGGAGCGATCATGCGCACACTGACCAACGGAACCATTCAGCATGGCACGCAGATTTTTAACTCAGAACTGCGAAAGACACCGACGACTTACTACGCGGAAGACTCGGGCGTCGGCCTGGCGCTGCGCTTCTGCTGCGGAGACCGGCCGCGAAGGATTGGCGTTGTCGGACTGGGCGTAGGAACCATCGCCGCTTATGGCCGTCGCGGCGATCAGATTCGCTTCTACGAGATCAATCCCGCCGTCGAGCCAATTGCCCGTAATCTCTTTACCTATATAAGGGAATCGCAGGCCAGCGTCACAATTGTCGAAGGAGACGCCCGCACTTCGCTTGCGCACGATTCGCCGAAGAAGTTCGATGTGCTGGTGATCGACGCCTTCTCTGGCGATGCCATTCCCATCCATCTGCTCACCAGGCAAGCCGTGGCGCTCTACAGGATGCAGCTTGCCCCCAATGGGATTCTGGCGTTTCACATCTCCAACCAGCATGTCGATCTGGAGCCGGAGGTTGCGCTGCTGGCTCGGGACGCCGGCCTGAGCGTTCGGCGAATCTCAACCTATGCCAACGAGGAGCGCGGCGAGTTCTCAGCAACCTGGATGCTTGCGACCGCCAATGAATCGTTCTTCTCGATCCCGGAGGTTCAATCTGCATCGAGGCCGCCGGTGTTCGACCCGCGCGTCCATCTATGGACCGACGACTACTCCAGCCTGCTGCCGCTCATCCACTGACAATCGGGCACAGGCCCCGGTGCGGGCCTGCTGGCGGTCCTGCCCAGTTGGTGCGCCATGTCACAGGACGTTCACACTCCGGCTGTGATAGCATCCCTTTTCTTAAGCGATTGACGCCGGACGGGCTCGTCTCCTGTTTAAATCCGTCGGCGCCGGCCCTCACCTCTATGGACGAGGATCAAGGCAGACCGGGACCTGTGGCCCTAAAATCCGGCCACCTGGACGCCCCCAAGGACGCCCCCAAGCCATCCCTGTGCCACTTTAGCTTCTCCTCAACCCTCGGCTCAAGCGGCAGGCTCAATCCGGATTCCCCGTATCTTCGCAACCGCAGTCCATTGCAAAACAGCCCTGAAACTTACTCTCCGCACTCATTCCGGCGCGGACCAGCCGATGGCCTCTGCCCCAGCGCAGGGCTTCGCTCGATTGCATTTGAAGGAGAACACCATGAAAACGTACCAGGGAAGTGAGATCCGCAACGTAGCTGTAGTGGGGCATGCGCACAGCGGCAAAACCACCTTGATTTCCGCTCTGCTGCATGCCGCGAAAATGACCCCCAGCCTGGGCCGCGTGGCCGATGGAACCGCCGTGACCGCCTACGACGAGGAAGAAATCGCCCGCGGATCGACCATGCAGAATGCCGCCGCCTTTGCCGAGTGGCAGGGCGTGAAGATCAACTTTGTCGACACCCCCGGCTTTCACATGTTTACCCACGAGGCCCGTGCCGCGCTGCTGCCGGTGGAGACGGCGCTCGTGGTGGTCAATGCCCAGAACGGCGTTGAGTCCGTTACCGAGAAGATTTGGAGATTTGCCGAAGAGGCCAATATCCCACGCGTGGTCGTTATCAACCAGATGGACCACCCCAAGGCCGGCGGAGGCGGAGGGCTGAGCGCGCTGATTGACGACCTGGTCGACCGCTGGGGCCGCAACTGTGTACCCGTCCAGTTGCCCATCTCCGATGCGAAGGGATTTCAGGGTGTGGTGGATCTGATCACGATGCAGGCCTTCTATTACACGCCGGGCGGCGATGGCCGTGGCAAAGTGACCGGCGAGATCCCCGCCAGCCTGGCTGCCGACGCCAAGGCTCGCCACGAGGCCCTGGTGGAGCTGGTAGCCGAAGGCAAAGACGAGTTGATGGAAGAGTACTTTGAGAAGGGAACCATTCCTGAAGAGCACCTGATCTCCGCGCTGCACGAGGCGATTCGCGAAGACCGCATCTTCCCGGTTCTATTCGCCGCCGGCGAAACGAATGTGGCCACCGATCACCTGCTCGATTTCCTCAAGGTCTACTCGCCCTCGCCGGTCGAGCGCTCGCCGATTCCCGTGCGCGTTCCCACTTTTGCAGCAGCCAACGGCAGCGGTGAGGATGATTCTGCGGCCGGCACCACGTTCCGCATGATCAGCGATTCTGAGCCGGCAGCCCTCGTGGTCTTCAAGACAATGACTGACCCCTTTGCCGGGAGAATCTCGTTCTTCAAAGTCATCAGCGGAATTATCAAGACCGACGCGACCCTGGAGAACTACACCCGCCGCGGTCAGGAACGGTTTGCGCATTTATCCGTTATGCAGGGGCGCAAGGCCGTTGAGGTTCCCGAGCTCCACGCCGGCGACATTGGCGCCGTAGCCAAGCTACGCGAAACCCTTACCGGCGACACGCTGGGCGCCAAGGGCGCCGATGTGCAGGTGGATCTTTTCCCGCTGCCTGAGCCGGCCATGACCTACGCCATCGAGCCCAAGAGCCGCGCCGACGAAGACAAGCTGGCCCCTGCAATCCACAAGCTTATGGAAGAGGACTTGCTGATCCGCTTCTTCCGCGACCCGATGACCAACGAGTTCCTGATCGCCGGCGCAGGGCAGCCTCATATTGAAGCCATCGTGAGTCGCCTGAAGAAGCGCTATCACGCTGAGGTCACGCTGAAGGCGCCCAAGGTGCCTTATCGCGAGACTATCCGCGGCAAGGCGGAAGCGCAGGGTCGCCACAAGAAACAGTCCGGTGGTCATGGGCAGTTCGGCGACTGCAAGATCCGCATGGAGCCTCTGCCTCGCGGCGGCGGGTTTGAATATGCAAACGAAGTCTTCGGCGGCGCAATCCCCCGCAACTTCATTCCGGCCATCGAGAAGGGTATCGTCGAGACGGCGGTGCGCGGCTTCCTGGCCGGCTACCCGGTGGTCGACTTCAAGGTGACCGTGTTCGACGGCAGTTACCACGATGTCGACTCCAACGAAATGTCGTTCAAGAAGGCAGGCCGCCTGGCATTCCGCAAGGCGATGGAGCTTTGCAAGCCCTGCCTGCTTGAGCCCATCATGAAGGTCGAGATCGAAGCTCCGGACGAGTTTGCCGGAGCGCTGATGGGCGACCTGAACTCGCGGCGCGGACGAGTGGGCGGCATGGAGTCAAAGGGCAGGACAACCGTGATCAATGCGCAGGTTCCCATGGCGGAGATGCTCACCTACGGGACCATTCTGACCTCGATGACTCAAGGCAAGGGCAGCTACCGGATGGAGGTCGACCACTACGACATCGTTCCGCAACTGGTGGCCGACAAGATCCTTGCGAATGCCAAACGGCCGGTGGAGGAGGAGGAAGATTAGGCGTTGCGTTGCGGCGGAAACTCGCACGTCGTTCGAGGCAGAGAAACCTTGGTCCCCGGGCTCGGATCTCCGGACAAGGGACCACCTTAATCCGCACCTTAGTTTTCCTCTCGACCTAGTATCCCAGAAGTGGGATAATCATGACACGTCCGAAAGTCCCGGGTGAAAAGCCGCTCCACTGGATGGGCTCCGCGCTCAGGGAAACCAAGCAGTTTCCATCAGCTGTCCAGCGAAGCATTGGCTATGCATTGGGCGCTGCGCAATACGGAGGTAAGCACCCTTCAGCCAAGCCATGGCGCGGCGAGGGGCCAGGGTAATGGAGGTCGTTAGGGATTATGACGGCGACACCTACAGGGCGATCTACACTGTTCGTTTCGCGCGCGCTGTCTATGTACTTCACGCATTTCAAAAGAAGTCGCCGCACGGCATTGAAACTCGGCAATCCGACATTGCTTTGGTCCGGGCGCGCTTGAGAATTGCGCATCGGGATTACGAGGAGAGATATGGCTAAGAAAATCATCGAACGCGTGATCCCCAGCAGTGGCAACGTCTTCGCCGACATGGGCCTTCCCGATGCCGACGAACTCGATACGAAAGTTCGACTCGGAGCGGCCATCTGCCGCATCGTCGAGCGACGCAAACTGACCCAGGTCGAAGTCGCCGCCGCTCTGGGCATTAATCAGCCCAAGGTTTCTGCCCTGTTGCATTACAAACTGGAAGGGTTTTCAGTCGAGCGCCTCATGCGTTTCTTAACTGCTCTCGGCCACGATGTAGAGATTGTCGTCAAGGCCAAGCGAAGCACGCGGTCCGCACGGCTCGCCGTCCGTGCGGCATAGTCTGCGCGCCCCTTCCGACTCCGCCCGGATGGATTCGCGACTGAAGGAGTGTGGGCTTCAGCCACACGGATTCCCGTTCCGCTCTTTTTTGAAAGGCAAATCCGGCAGGGCTTGATCCGTCGCCAGAAAGGATAGGGCTGCGAGTAAGTCTGCATCCAAGGTGGCGCGGTGCTGTCCCTCTGCCTCGCGCTCGGAGTCCTTCTTGAATTTGGCGGTTCGGCTAATCGTCCGCATGGAGGTCAGCCATCAACTCTTCGACGCTGCCGAACTTCACAACCTCGCCCCGGTCGCCCGCCTCCATCGCCGCTATGGTTTCAGCGTTGGGAACGCGAAGTTCAAAGGGAAAGGCCTGATCGGTCGCCGCTCGCGTAAGAAAGACACGCACAGCCTCGGAAAGACTCAACCCCATGGCGCCAAATGTCTTAGACGCCTTAGACTTCAGCTCTTGATCGATCCGGACATGAATCATTGCAGTTGCATTCGGCATAATGCCACCCTCGCAACGATTGTATACGAATTGAGATACATCTGTCGTAATTTCTTTAGATTCAGCTTGCCAGCGCATCAACCACCATTTCACGTTGCCGCGCAATCACCGTCGGATAAAGCTCGCGCCGCACGATCCCGCCACATTTGAGTTTTGATACTATATACGGTATCATCTTCCCACATGGACGACGCTCGGCTGAGGCAAAGGGTCAAGGAAATCGCCGATAGCGTCAAGAATGTTCGGGACGATGAGCTTTTTGCGCTGCTGGACAACCACATCCAGCCGTTTTGCCAGGCGAGAGGGCTGCGCTACGACCACCGCAACCGCGGCGGAAGCCACCACGTTTTCACCGTGGGCACGAGCACATTTACCGTGGCAGGACCGCATGGGACTTCGTTGCTGAAGCCCGTTTATGTGCGGTCCTTCCTGGATGCAATGGCCGAGATCGACCTTTACGAGCAGGAGTGATGCCGATGAACAATGCTACTGAGACCGAAAAACACTATCGAGTTGCGCTGCGCTACGATCCAGATGGCTACTGGGTAGCCGAGCATCCGGAGTTGCCCGGTTGCGTCGCCGATGGCGAAGCCGCAGCGGACGCTTTGGCATCCCTCGAAGTCGCGAGAGATCTCTGGATCGAAAGCCGCCACGCCACCGGCCTTTCTGTTCCAGAGCCGGGGGAAGCTCAGCAATATAGTGGCCGGCTTCTGCTCCGTCTTGCAAAGAGCATGCACCGCGAGCTGGCTCAGGAGGCCGAGGCTGAGGGCGTGAGCCTGAACAGTTGGATAGCGCGCATCCTCGCCGGCCGCCACACGCAAAAAAAGTCGACCGAAACCCGCCTTGTCGCGTGAGAAGAGGTGCTTTGTGGCCAGGAAGATGACCGAGCGCGTGATTCCGAGCAGTGGCAATGTATTTGCCGACATGGGTTTGCCCGATGCCGAGGAGCTCGACAGGAAGGCACGTCTCGCGGCTGCCGAGAAGATTGCCGCGATGGAGACAGAGAGGTTCTTTGAGGAGCGTCGCAATCGGGCGGACCGAGTAGCATTCCGCCGGATTCTGGACCGCAAAGGCGGCGAGCCGCCCCGTCCGGAAGACACACTCGATTGAGTGTGCGTTTGCGGGCGAAACCTGTGGCGCCTACTTCTTCGCCACGACCGTAACTGAGTCCAGCGGCACCTCCAGAGTGCCCACCTTGCCGGACCCCAGGTCGAACAGCCCTATGCGCAGCCAGTACTGCCCTTTGGGTATCGGGATCTCGGTCTGGAACAGTAGGCCGGTCTTCTGATAGATATCCCACACCTCGGGCTTGATCGCCAGCGTGGCTTGCGTCTCTTTCCGGCTAACGATGTTGCCGTATCGGTCGTAGGCGAGGATGGATAGGCTCAGCGCCCCCTTATGGAGCCCATCTGAGTCCTGACTGAGCCTCAGATCTTTGAGATCGATGGCGAAATCCACTTTGTAGCGTGTTAGCGGGCCCTTTTTGGGCGCTGGGTTGATTGCCGGCGTTCGATCGGTTGGCGGCGTTGGGGGGGCTGCGGTTGCGGCATCGGGTGCAGGCGCCGCCGGGCTCGCTTCTGGATAAGGGACCTCTCCAATTGGCTTTACCAGCACTTTGAAAAGGATCTGTTGGGACTGCGGCATGCCCAGATCCATGAAGGGCATTAAAGGATCGACAGCGCCAGGATTCTGTGCGGCAAGTTTCTCAAGTTCCTGGGCGCGTATGGTCATTGCGCTGCCGGGTAGCGAAGCATCGATTGCCGGGTAGCCGCGGCGATAGGAGAGGTTATAGTGGCCGCCGGCGACCTTCACTTCAATCTTGCGATAACTGCCGTCCATCTTCTGATTGGTGGGCACATAGGAAACCGTGTAGAAATCGGCACTCGAAGAAGTAATGTCGTCGATCACCTCGGCCATGCCGTTTGTTCCGATAAAAGCCTTGCCGCCTGTTTCCTTCGCCATCTCCTCCTGGGTGTATCGCGACATGGCGCGATTGGAGTCTTCCGCCGCGAGGCCTGCTACCTGCGCCCCGCCATTTCCGGTGATCTGGGACGGAGACGAGAGAGCCGGCAACTGATTTTGGGCCTGGTAGAAGCCGGAGGGGTCAGCTCCGCGCGCGTCCACCGGATAGAGAGCCACGCGCGCGGCGGCGAGCATGGCCATTGTCTTTCCAAATGCGGTGCCTGCCTGTGAGTCTGGACCGGGCTGCGTGCCGTCGCTGTTTTGCCTAACCAGAGGGAACGACTCAGAAAACCAGATCACATTCTTGCGCCCAGGAAATCCGTCAAGGAAGGTGGCCAGCTTTTGCATCAGCTCCATGGTGAGCAAAACACGGTCGGTGGTGCGCGAAGCATTGTTTTCCTCCATGAAATTTGAGAGCGCTGAAATCATGGCCGGGGAAGCGGCGGATGTGGTGCCCCCAGGTCCGCCGCCCACCGGTGAGCTCATCATGGCTACGAGATTCGCATTGTTGTTGCTCTCCGCCTGGCTCTCGATCATGACCGAGGGCTGTACCTCGTTGTTTTTCCTGTTATTGAGAGCAGCCAGCAGCAGTGTGGGGTCGTCGGTAAATCCCTGCACAAAGTGCAGGCCGAGGCCCATGGTGAAGATAGCCATGCGGGAGCCGGGCTTGGCCGACTTGAGGAACTTGAGCGCCTGCTTGTGAACTTCAGACTGGCTCTGCATGCGCGTATTGAGCGAGTCAAGCAGCAGAACGTTGACGGCCGGCGGATCGGCGAAGGGAGAGAAGTTGGAAAAGACATTGGGCGGGAGCTTGGGAATCTCTTTGGGTGGCCCCTGGACACCGGTGTGCTCTTCAAAGTAGGAGATGGTTTGCGGCTTTCCCTGTTCGTTGACGGTGAAGGCATCCTGCTTGAGACCCTTCACAGGCCGGCCATCTCGATCGGTCACCAGCACATCGACGAGCACTGCACTGGAGTTGATGTGCAGAGTCGCTCCTTCAGCGGGAGCTAGCGGCTGGTTGGTCTGTGAGCTGAGCGGAGCGGCAATCAAGCTTATTGCGAGGGCGATCGAACACAAGGAACGCTTCAAATGAATGTCTCCCATATTGAGTGGACGGCGAAGGCGGGCACTGGAATACAGGTTTCCTCCCAGGCGATCAGGCTGGCCCTATGCGCCGGATACGGCAGGCGCATAGCCGCTGCGGCCTTGAAACGCCATCACCATGGTAGTCCACGCCCCAGGGCGATGCGATTTGCGCGTCGGCAAAGAGAGGCTCGCGCCGCACTGGGCTCTACTTCTCTGCCACGGTCGTTACCGAGTCCAGCGCAACCTCCATGGTGCCGACTTTGCGAGAACCCCGGTCATAGACGCCTGTGCGCAGCCAGTACTGCCCCTTGGGCACCGCGATCTCCGTGTGCAACTGAGCGCCCGTCTGCTGGAAAACCGTATACACATCGGGCTTGATATTCAGGGGCACCAGGAAGTCCTTGCGGGTTCCGATATTCCCGTAACGGTCGTACGCGATGAGCGAGATGTTCAGTACAGCTTTGTGGAGCCCATCGGAGTCGAGTTTAAGGTTCAGGTCCTTAAGATCGATGGCGAAGTCGACCGCGTAACTTTGCGCGGGGCTCTTTTTTGCGTTTTGGTCCGCGGCTGCAGTTTCCGGCTTCGGAGGCACAGGCTCAATCTTCACCTTGTACAAGATCTGCTGGCTCTGCGGCATCCCCAGGTCCATAAATGCCAGCAGCGGGTCCACACCGCCCGGGTTCTGCGCCTCAAGGTTCTTGATCTCTTCGGCCCGCGTTACCAGCGAGGAGCCTGGCATGGATTCATCTGTGGCCGGATAGCCGCGGCGATAGGAGAGGTTATATTTATCTCCGGCGACCTTGATTTCAATCTTCCTATAACTCCCGTCCATCTTCGGATTGTCGGGCACGTAAGAGAACGTGTAGAAGTCTGCACTCGAAGAGGTGATGTCGTCGATCACCCTGGCCAGACCATTCGTCCCAACAAAGGCCTTTCCGCCAGTGTCATGCGCCATCTGTTCCTCGGTGTATCTGGCGGCGGCGCGGGCCTGATCTTCCTGCTGAAGGCCTCCCACCTGTGCCCCCGGCGAATTTGGTCCGCCGCCACCCATAGCATCAGGCTGAGAGATTTTGCCGGAGGACGAAGGCGCGTTATCAACGCCAACGATCTGGTATGAGGCTGAGTTTGAGGCAGCGAGGTTGCTGCCCGCCTGGTATAAGCCTGGTGTATCCGTTCCCCGCGCATCGACGGGGTAAAGGGCCACGCGCGCGGCGGCGAGCATCGCCATGGTATTTGCAAGCATGGCCGAGCGCTGAGGGTCCACGATGCCCTGTGTGGTCAAGGGGAACGACTCTGAAAACCAGATCACGTTCTTGCGCCCAGGAAATCCGTTCAGGAACGACGCCAGGCGCTGCATGTTCTGCATGGTGAGTAATGCCTGATCGGTGTCGCGAGAGGCGGCGTTCTCCCCGAGAAAGTTCTGCAGGGATGCAATCATCGCCGGAGAAGCGCTGCTTGCACTTCCTCCTGGCCCTGCCGGTACGGACGCGCTCATCATTCCAACCAGAGTTGAGTTCGCGTCCCTCTCCGCCTGGGCCTGGTCTGGCAACGAGGGCTGAACCTCGTTGTTTTTCTTGTTATTGAGGGCTGCCAGCAGCAGCGTGGGATCGTCGGTAAATCCCTGGACAAAGTGCAGGCCGAGCCCCATGGTGAAGACCGCCATGCGGGTGCCGGGCTTTGCCGTCTTGAGGAACTTCAGCGCCTGTTTGTGGATATACTGCTGGTTCTCCATGTGCGTATTCAGCGAGTCAATCAGGAGAACGTTCACGGCCGGTGGCTCAGGGAACGGCGTGAAGTTTGAGAAGACATTGGGTGGGAGCTGGGGCATCTCCCTGGGCGGCCCTGGGACGCCGGTGTGCTCTTCGAAGAAAGAGATTGTTTGGGGCTTGCCCTGTTCGTTGACGGTAAAGTCACTCTGCGTCAGACCCTTCACAGGCTTGCCATCGCGATCGGTTACCAGCACATCGACGAGCACAGCGCGGGAGTTGATGCGCAGTGTGGCTTCCGGCGCGGTAGCTGTGGGCTGGTCGGTCTGGGAGCTGAGCGGAGTTGCAAGGCAGACGGCCGAGAGGACGATTGCAAATAATGGACGCATCAAAGGAAACTCACTCCTTCTGAATAGACGGTGAACCGATGCTGGAGTACTGGTGTAGGGATGCCGAAACACGCAAAGGAGATGCCCGTGCAGCCTGGAAAGCACGCTTAAGGCGGCAGCCCTCATGGGCTAGTGTGGTTGCGGGCGCGAAATGATCTGCGAGTCGCCGTAGAGCGTCTTGAGGGCCAGTGTCGATGCGTCGTCCAGCGGAGCCGCAAGAGGGGCCAGCTCGAACCACGACCATCCCGGATCTCGGGCGAACGACGCAGGATCGGGAATGCCAGCGCCAAGGGCCACCCCAATTGCCTTGTCTCCAGCAAGCGCCTTCAGCATCCCTGCTGCACGGAACTGAGGAATGAGGCGATTGACCGCGACGGATACGGCGTCCACGTAAAGCAGTCCCGGGAAGTAATCCGCTGCCGGGCCATTGGCCTGGGGTCCGTATCCGCCGGGCGCGGCCTGCCAGCCCCAGATCACATTCTTCACATGGTCCTGGTTCACGAGCCGGTCAAAGAGCATGCGATAGAGGGCAGCGCTGCCGTGGATGCCAGGCCGGTTGGCCCACCAGAGTTCCTTTCCATTCGCTTGAGGATAGGGAGTTAAAAGAACGGCCACGCCCTTCTCGTCGAGCCGCTTGAGCTGTGCGGCCAACTCGTCCGCCTGGGCAGCCCAACGCTGGTTCAGGTGCGTACCTGGGGTCTCAAGCTCTCTCCACTCGAAGTCGGTCAGCAGCCGCTTCTGTGCGTTAGGCCCGGAATTGGCGGGGCCCGGAGAGCCGGCTGGGGCACCTTCGTCCGCCGGGTTCTCTGGCTTCCAAGTGAGGCTCACCACCGAGCCGCCTTTGGCTTGGCTTACAGGGGCGTCAAACATCGGCTGCGCATGCGTACCGTCAAGTTCGACAGCGTAGACTGCGGGCTGCTTACCGGCCGCCTGGAAGACGAGGTCGCTGGCAGCGGTCGGTGAGGCTGCATCATTCTGTTGGCCGCTTAGGATCTGCGTGGCACTGACCGAATGGAGCCGATCGAGCAACGCCTTTGCCTGCGCCGATGGGTGCGGCGTAACTGGCTCGACCACGGGCGGCGCGGGCGTGCCTGCGATGGGAACAAACGGCGCGTCTCCGCGATTGAGCATGTTCGGGGCGTGAAAGACAGCCTGAAGCTGGTCTGGCGGGTTCATGGCTTCCATTTCGCTCCAGACCATGAAGTAGGCCCAGCGCGGCTGTTTGGCCATCACTTCAAGTGTGGGCATCTTCCCCACCTCTGCAAGCGCAATCGGCTTGTCGCCGGCGATCGAGAGCATGGTGTCGTAGTAGCTCTCAAGGAACTCGCCGTAGTTATCCATGGCCACAATATCCGCGTATTGCGCGCCGGGATAATAGTCGGCGAGCTTGCCTGTGTTGGGGTTGGGCCGGTCGGTGTTCCACACCCAGATGAGGTTGTTGAGATGGTGCACATGGACAAAGCGATCGAACAGTTGCCGATAGAGTGCGGCGGAGCCGTTTGGGCCGGGCCGTCCGCCCCACCAGAACCAGTTGCCATTGATCTCGTGATAGGGCCGGAAGAGAACCGGCACACCGGCGTCCTGTAGTTGCTTCAGGTAGCCGGCCACCACGTCTACCTGCTCCACCCAGCGCTTGTTGATATCGGTGCCGGGCGTCAGCAATTCGTTCCATTCAAAGTCCGTGAGCTTGCCCTGCACGCTGTCGCGAAAGGTCACCGGTTCGTCGTCGGTGGGGCGCACCTCGTGCCAGCAGAGCGCGATCACCGCGCCGTTGCGATACTGGCGCTTGGCTTCTTCGATCATGCCCGGCCGCCCGAGCACCGAGTCCTTGTCTTCTCCGCCGGAGAAACCGAAATCCGATCCGAAGATCGCGGGAAACTTGCCCGTCAGGTCATAGATGCGATCGGACCAGCGCGACAAGTGGTTGGGGAAGTTATGCTGGCCGGTCAGCGTGGAGTGGCCTGAGATCGCGTCGATGTGCTTCAGCAACTCGCGCGCCTCCGGCGTTGCGTCGGGATTGACGGGCGCGGCACTGGGGGCGGGCAGTGGCGCGGCAGGCGCGGCCTGAGCCTGGACTCGTGACAGTCCGATGCCAAGAACCAAAACCAAAACAGCAGCGATCAAAGCGAATTTCATCTGGTTCCTCACTTATCGAATCAGTCTTCTTACGCCGCCGGAGCCATCAGCAAACTGCGCAAAAATGCCGACGGTGGGAACGCTATCACAAGGCGGCCACGCTCCGCCATGACAGACGTAAGCTGGCTAATGGGCGAGAAGAGGAGCGGGCAAGCAAGGGGAAGTGTCGTTGCCGGCAGATCGCCAGGCACCTGCCGTTCTGTTTGCGGGCCTTCCCGCCGAGGGACCAGAGGCCATCTCATAAGGCCTGCGGCGCACAAGAGAACATCCCTCAGGGGCTAAAGCCCGAGCAATTTGCGGCTTTTCTCGGCACGGCTGAAGCCGTGCCCTTTCAAAGCCGGTTCATAAGATGGGCTCTAGGCTTCGTCTTCTGGCCTGCGCAGATGCCGTGCCAGCGACCACTTCAGGTCGTCGATGCCCTGGCCGGTGACGGCGGAGATGGCGTGGAATTCGAGCTTGCGGCGCTTGGCGTGTGCGGCAAGCTTCTTCAGCTTTTCCGGGTTGGCGGCGTCGATTTTGGTGGCGCAAACAATCATTGGCTTACCGGCAAGCAGGTTTTCATCGCCGCTATAGAAGCTGGCCAACTCGTTGTTGATCACCTTGAAGTCTTCAACGGCATCGGGGCGGCCGGAGGCGTCCGACACATCCACCAGGTGAACAAGCACCTTGGTGCGTTCGATGTGGCGCAGGAACTGCGTACCCAGGCCCTGGCCAAGATGCGCGCCCTCAATCAATCCGGGCACATCGGCCACAACGTAGGACTGCTGGTCGGGCTCTTCGCCCACGGTGACCACGCCAAGGTTCGGCTCAAGCGTCGTGAAAGGATAGTCGGCGATCTTGGGCTTGGCGGCGGAGATGACCGAGATCAGAGTCGATTTGCCGGCATTTGGATAACCGACAAGCCCAACATCGGCCAGCAGCTTCAATTCCAAACGATAGTTGCGCTCTTCGCCGGGCCGTCCGAGTTCATGCTCGCGCGGAGCCTGATGCGTGCTGGTGGCAAAGTGCTGGTTGCCGCGCCCGCCACGGCCGCCCTTGGCAATCACCAGCCGATCGCCCGGCGTCTGAAAGTCGTGCACCAATTCGCCCGTCTCCTGGTCGAAGAGCGATGTGCCTACGGGCACCTTGAGGATGACCGAGTCGCCGTCGAAGCCCGAGCAGTTGGAGCCCATGCCATGCTGGCCGCGCTGGCCCTTGTGCTCCGGGTTGTAGCGGAAGTGGATGAGCGTGTTGTGGCTCTGCGAGGCTTCCATCACCACGTCGCCGCCGCGTCCGCCGTCCCCACCCGATGGGCCACCGCGGGGGACGAACTTCTCCCGCCGGAAGGCCATGCAGCCGTTGCCGCCGTCGCCGGCCTTGACTCGAATTTTTGCTTCATCAATGAACATGGGGGACTGTCAAATCCTGGACTTACGTGTAAATTCTGCGACATCCGGGGAAATCGTGGGCCGAAATCTTGCGTGGACAGATTCGGTCCAGCGAAACTCAGGCAGCACGGGCAGGAGAAAATACCCGTGCACGTCTTCTCAGTTTACCGGATTGGGCTTAGAATCGCTTGCGAGTACCAATTCAGGAATTATCTGGACTGTGGCCTGCGCTGTCACGCCGTCCGGGCTGAGTCCGCCATTCGAGCGGGCCGGCAACCTTTGGAAGCGATCTTTCTCCCAGATTCTGCGATGAGCAGGAATCTGGATGACTGGCTGGACCCAAACCTGGAGAGAGTGTCGGAGCATCGCTCTGGCATTGTCGCTTGTGGCCGCGGTAGACATCGCGGTTCTGGGGCAGGCTCCCGCCGGTGATTCTCCCAGAAAAGTGGTCGCTCCTGCCGGTGATCTCAATGGGAAAACAGGCACCCTCAGCGGAAAGCTGACGGACCTCTATTCCACTCCGCTCGACGGCGCTACCCTGGTACTGCGCAACATCTCTACCGGCGCCGAGGCTCGGGCCGTTACGCAGAAGAATGGCAGCTACAGATTCACAGGGATCCCGGCGGGGGAGTACACGCTGGTCGCCGAGAGCAATCGGCTCGGTCAGGGCTCGCTGGAGGGGATTGTCGTCTCTCCTGGAACAGAAGCCCGCGTTCAGGCGGCGATGGACTTTGTAGAAGCTGCACCGCAGCCGGCGGAGGCCGCGGGAAGTTTTGCTGGCGTGGCTGGCCGCCGGCCAGGTGTCCCGCCTGCGCTCGATAGCGCGTTCGTCGAAGCTTCCTTCCACGCTGAACCGCTGGGGGGCCTCACGCTTTCTCCGCGCCAGTTCGCTGGCTCGGACCAGGTTACCCCGCCGCTGGAGAGTCCAGTGGTGTTGTCGGTGCTGTCCACAGAAGGCCCACTTCCGTTTCCTTTGACTTCGCGGCTTGCCGCAAATCCGAATCACGCCATGGTCGCGGCTGCTGTAATGCCTGCTCCCGAGCGCCTGCCAGCGCCGGCCTTGCGTGCATCGGTGGCCGTGTTGGCGCCATTCAATGATGGGTGGGCGCTCGAAGTTGTAAAGGGCGTTTCTCTGACCAATACTGCGGCGCAGATGGCACTCTCCGAGGCGCGCCTAAGGAGCCTACAGGCCTCTCACCAGCATGTGGATCCCATTACCCCGATCGTCGCGACCACCCTGACCGCGGAGCAAATCCAGTCCCTTCCCGTTGCCGGCCGCAGATGGCAAAACTTCGTGCTGGACACGCCTGCCTCATCCGGCCAGGCCACTGGCGCGGCCGCATCAGGCAGTGGCACCAATCCGCCAGAAACCACCATCGACGGAATCTCGACGCGGCTGGCGTTTGGTTCGGTTGCCGGGGCCGGTCAAAGGTCGACGGGCTCCGGCTCGGTCGATGGAAGCCCATCCACAGGAATGGCCCAGCCCTGGACAAACGGACGCGGACTGCAAGTGGCCGAATCGGCAATTCGCGCAGTGGAATCCGCCGCTGGCGGTGCCGAGGCCGAAGCCGCCCACGCCGCAGGTGGGCACATGGGCGTGACCACCCAACAGGGCGCATTGGGCTTCCACGGCCAGGCCTTCGTGTTCGACCGCCAAAACACCTGGGGGGCCCGGAATCCGTTCACGCAGTGGGTACAGGAGACGACACTTGCTACGCCGGGGACCGTGCCTGCGTTCACCTCCGAGCCTTACACCCCGCCGGACCACGAGATTGTCTGGGGAATGGGCGCGGGAAGCGAGTGGAGGCGGCGAAAACTGTTCTGGTTTGGCGCGGTCGATCGATACCAGCGCAACGATCCGGCAGTAGCCACGGTCAAGCATCCCTACCTTGTGAACACGCTGAGCGGATGTACCCTCGGCCCGTGTACTGAATTGACTGGATTCTTTGCGCAGCCATCGAATGACCAGATGCAGGTGCTTGCCGCGCGCCTCGGACTCTCCGCCGCCAACCCTGTGGCCGAGGGCCTGGCTGCCTATTCCAACATGCTTGAGACGCTTGCCGGGCTGCTGGGCCCCGCACCGCGAACCGCGTCGCAATGGGTGGGATTTGCGCGCGTGGACTGGCAGGCGGCTGAGCGCCACCGCTTCACGCTCGAAGCCATTGGAGGGCGATGGGACTCGCCCGGTGGAGGATTGACCCGCGTGTCCGAACCGTTTGGAAATCATAGCTTCGGAAACAGCGTTGCCAGCGAAGAGCTACTGATGGCGCGATGGGAGGCTTTTCTCAGTTCGAATCTCCTGGCTGTCACGCAGGCTTCCGGGGGGCGTAACGTTCTGGCCACCCACGCCGAAGCACCCTCGGGTTTCGAGCAGACTCTGCTCGGCCCAAGCATCTGGGGTCAATTGCCGCAGATAGTCGTTGACTCGCGCTACGGGTTCACCATCGGCAATCCTGCGCGCTTCGGCCGGGGAAGCTATCCAGATGAAAAGCTCGAGAATGTGAAGCAGAGCCTTGACTGGGTGCGGGGCTCGCTGCTGGTGAAGGCCGGATTNNTACCACTACTCCACGGTCGAGAATTTTGCCTCCGATGCGCTGGTGTTTCAAAAGTTCGGAGTGGCGGGCGAGCTGAACCCCTATGACCAGCACAACTGCGACCAGACCGGCCGGGTATGGACTGACTCTGGGGGAGAGATTCACGGCCTCGGCTACCTGCCCTGCTACTCCTACTACTCTCAAACGACAGGCCCATCAGACTGGCATTTGAGCACCAACGATTGGGCCGGCTTTGCCACGGCACAATGGCAGCCAGCCAGGCGGATGGTCCTCTCTGCCGGACTGCGCTGGGAGCGGGAGCAATTGCCGCCGACGATTGCCGCTCTCAGCAATCCCGAGTTGCCGCTTACCCAAAGAATGCCCTCGCTCGGCAACAACTGGGGGCCGCGCGTGAGCATGGCCATGGGCAGTGGTGAGAGTCATTGGCCGGTGTTGCGGCTTGGCTATGGCATGTACTTCTCTCGCATGTCTAACCAGGTGATCGAGACAGCGCTTTCGCAGACCGGTTCGCTCAACGGGAACCTGAACTTCTTTGTGCGGCCGACAGACAATCTGAACCAGGGCGGAGCTCCGCCGTTTCCTTATGTTCTTTCCGGTGCGCCGGGAAGCGTGGTCAAGCCGGGCGCAGTGGAGTTTGCGCCGCAATTCGCCAACCCCGAGATCCACCAGGCGGTGGTTGCCCTGGAAGAGCAGTTGCCCGCTCATATTCAAGTCACGGCCAGCGCTCTGCTCAGCCTCGGCCGCCGGTTGCCGGTCACGGTCGACGCCAACATCGATCCAGCCGTCAACCCGCGAACCATCACCTACTCGGTGGTCGACGGGACCGGAGCCGGTCCCATCAAAGCCTCGCAGATCACCGTTCCGTTCTATGCGAGCTGGCCCTCGAACACTTCACCGACGGGCTTCGGCGGCAGGCTGAATCCCGATTACCAGCAGGTCTCTGAAATCATGAGCCGCGCCAACTCAACCTACGAGGCAGCCATGCTCAAGGTGGAGCGCTACGGGCGTAAGGGATTGACCTTCCATGCGCATTACACTTATGGCCACGCCATGGATTGGAATCCCAACGAGAGCAGCCAGATCGGCGGAATCAGCGTCTTCGATCCGGCAGACTTCCGGCAGGAATACGGGACAAGCAACCTCGACGTTCGCCATTCGGCATCGATCCTGGCCATCTACACCGCACCATGGAAGCTGCACGGCACCACGGGCAAGCTTGCAAATGGATGGATGCTTTCAGCAATTGGGGACTTTCGTAGCGGCTTGCCCTACACCATGCGCACTTCCGGTTCGCTGGCCGAGGAGTTCGTTGCCACGACGGGCGCGGCAATCGTGGCGCTCGGGCCGGGGATGAACGGCTCGGGGGGAGATGAACGCGTCTACGGGGTAGGTCGCAATACCTATCGCTATCCTGCGACCTGGAAGGCGGATCTGCGGCTAGGCAAGCGCATCGACCTGGGCCATCTTCGGCAACTGGAACTGCTTGCCGAAAGCTTTAACCTCTTCAACCACCAGAACGTCACCGAACTCGAAACGACCGGATACTTCATCGAACCGGGAAATCTTTCCGGAGGGCTGCCGACGCTCAACTTCCTCAATGGGCTGAAGGCAAACACAACTGCTTTTGGCCAGCCATTGAACATCAACGCGACAGACTTTTATCGCGAGCGGCAGATTCAGGTGGGGATGCGGCTGCGGTTCTAGCTGCCGTTGCATTGAATTCTTCCAACGGAGACGCACATGAGGTTGCACGTTGAGTGCAACTTCCTTGCAAGGGGTCCGCAAGAGTCGGGGCTCAGCGATGAGGAATGGCTAAGAAAGCGAATCTGGCCGACGAATTCCTAAAGGCGGGAATGAGATGGGGGAGGCCTGACCTTGAGGTCAGAGGGATACAGCACGGCAGGAGCCGGGCAAAGCCGGAGTGCTTCGTCGGCAGGAGCCAAGGGCCAGGCCGAAGGACGCGATCGTCGAGTTGCGGATCGATACGACCTCAACAACGCTTCCGGCAGCCTGATTCACAAGGGGACCAGGGTCCCCTGTTTCGTACTCGACATCAGCCTAACCGGCTGCTGCGTCCGCACTCCTCTGCCGTTCATGGCCGGAGCGCTGGAGACAGTCAAGGTTGTCTTTCCCATCTTTGAAATGATTCTGAGCATTTGGGGAGTAACGCAGTGGGTGAGGGGCGAGCACCTGCTCGGAATTCAGTTTCGTCATCCCACCGCTCAATCGAAGAATCAGTTGGCGGGCCTGCTCACTTGCCTCATCGACAGTAGCGCGGCGGAGGTGGTGAAGAGAGCGATGGCAGAGATTGTCGCTGATCCGGGCGAGAACCCAATCATCCAACTCGAGCACCCAACTGCTCCGGCCTCTGCGCCCGAACCAGAACCAGGCAGCGAACAGGAGAACGAGCAATGCTCTGAGCCTGAGCCGGCTTCCGCGGCGACAAATGTGGAATCCGTCGTGCCTCACATTGAACAGCTTCTCCAAGCCGACCGGCCTAGACTAAGCAGCCAGGAACCGGTCCTCAGCATGGAAGTGGGAGACTCGCCTGCAACTCTCACGCTGCTCGGCGACGACAGCGTCTTTATGGGGGATGTTGTCGACCTCAGTCTGACCGGCTGCCTGATGCGTCTTTCGCGTCGGTGCTCGGTTCGGCCAAAAGCGCAGGCTGAGGTGAGCTTCCACATGCAGGGGTTACCCTTCCGCCTCGGCGCGGTAACGCAGGAGATGCATGATAAGCGGACCCTGGAGATACGATTCGCGCAGATGAGCCGGCGCAAACGCGACGACCTCAACCAGGTCATCAGCGAACTGATCGAGTTGAGCAAGCGCGACAAGGTTGCTTCCTGACCGCTAATGCGCCTGTGCACTGCTGCAGTCGGGATCAGCGACCAGCATCTTGCCGTTGAGACGGAAGCAAACCGCGCCATGGATGTCAGTCCGCAGCGTTCGGATATGGGCGCCCTGGAGCTCCTCAAGAACCTCCTCGCGAGGATGGTGATAATTGTTGTGCAGTCCGCAGGAGATGACGGCCCACTGCGGCGAGACTCGCGCAAGAAAAGCTGGCCGTGTTGAAGTCAGGCTGCCGTGATGCCCAACCTTCAAGAGCGTACTCTCCAGTCCCGGCTCTGCCAGCATCGCCTCTTCAACCGGAGCCTCCGCATCGCCTTCGAGCAGCACCGACGTGGCGCCGTATGCGACGTGCAGTACAAGAGAGTCGTTGTTGGTTGCCTCAGCGCCGGGCTCATATCCCTTGATCGGCGCGAGGACGGCTACGCTGGCGTCAGCGAATGAAAAGGCATCTCCTTCGCGAAGTGAACGAATTGGTATGCGTAGTTCTCCTGCTTCGTCGAGCAAGCGGACGTAGGCCGCCGAGCGCGGGTTATTGCCAACCCAGAACTCCCTCGGATGGAAGTTGCGCAGAACGGCAGGCAGCCCACCCATATGGTCGGAGTGTCCATGCGTCAGTGCCACCGCATCCAGGCGGCGAATGCCACGGGACCACAGAACCTGCGACACTACCTCCTCTCCAATATCGAAATCCTGCGACGGCGTGCGCGGGCCGCCGCCAAACCCGCCGCCATCGATCAGCAGCGTGTGTCCGTTCGGCGTAATGAGAAGGATCGAGTCTCCTTGCCCAACGTCGATCGCTTCCACAAGCAGGGCGTCGCGCGGGTGATCGATCGCACGCGGGACCACGGCCACCCCTGCCGCAAGAACCAATGGGATCCACGCGAGACTTCGTGGTGTTCTGTTGGAGCGCGCAAGCAGAAGTGAAATCGCCAGCAACGCACAGAAGGTGATCGATTGCCAGAGCAATGGCCCGGGAATGCGGAAATCGGCAAGCGCAAATGAGCCGAACAGATGGACCATGCCAACGCTCAGGTGCATGACCAGAGCGACGCCGATTGCAGGGACCACTGCGGCAGATGGCCAGATTGCCAGCAACAGAATTGTGACCAGGGCTGCAGGAATGAGCACAACGAGCAGTGGGACGATCAGGACATTTACCGGCAACGCAGTCAGCGTGATTCGATGGAAATAGATCGCCATGGGTAAGGTCATTGCCAGTTCGATCACCAGCGAGATGACGAGTAATTGGAAGCATCGGAGACAGAATCGCACCATCCATGGGAAGACGATCCACCCGACCACACGATGCGTGGCCGTCTCAATCATGCTGGCGAAGTAGCGAAGTGTAGCTCGATATTCGAGGAGATTTGCTGGAAGCGTGTTGTCGACTTCTTCCGATCCCAGATCTCTCGAAGCCCTCAGCATCGGGTTGACGTGCTTTTCGAGCAACGGGCTTGCGATTCCAGCAATCGCCGCCACAGCAAGAATAGTCATCTGCAGGCTGGCGTCGAATAGGCTGCGCGGGCTCTCTGCAAGCAGCACCAGCACGGCAAACCCAATAGTGTTGAGCGGCGAGCGTTCGCGATAGATCAGCCTTCCAATAAGGTAGAGCGTGACCATCCAGAGCGAACGCTGCACAGGCGTCGCGAACCCGGTAAACAGCGCATACGCGAATGAAACAGCTATTGTGACAAGTGTTGCGGGCACACGCGGCAGCCGCAACCGTCGAGCCAGCCAGAACAGGCAGCCGGCGACGATGGCCAGATGAAGACCCGAGACAACGAGCATATGAAACGAGCCGGTTCGTTCGAAGCCCACCCTCAGTGATTGAGATAGATATGTGCGGTCTCCGGTGATCATTGCGGCCAGGATGATGGCATCGTCCTCTGAAAGTCGAAGCGCCGAGGGGAGCGCACGCATCGCCGCGGGCAGAGCAAGGATGCGCTGTGCGGTTTCGTGCTGCAAGGTCTTCAGGCGGCAGGGAATCAGAAGCTCATTCGATCGAGGCAGCCTCTCTACGCGGTCTACCTTCACGTGGCCGGTCGCGGTGATGCCCTGGTCGAGCAGGTAATCCTGGCGGCTCCACACGTTGGGGTCGTGATACACCTCGGGCAGGCCCAGGCGAAGAACTGCGCGAATCCGGTCGCCGCATGCAAGGGGGACCGACGGCGTTGAAGCGTGGTCGGGCCAGCGCACTTGAATGCGAATGGCCCCAGAGGCCGGCGCCTGCGTGTCTTCGCTATCCGTGATGACTTCCACAGTCGACACACGCAGATCGATCGATTGCGAAGAGCTGTTGAGCGCTTGCGACGCGCTCTCGCTGGCCAGCCAGGGAGTTTCAGGGTTGCTCTCTACGGGCGCTGTTTCAAGGTCATCTCGAACCGGACCGACGTCGACGACGGTGCCTTCAATCGTGCGCATGAGCCCATCGGATGCAGCGGCAAGCTGCGGCGCGGGCGCCGGATGTGGTTCCATCTCCGCGCACCAGATACCCAGCAGCAGACCCATGGCTGAAAGCGGGAGCCATGCGACGCGCTGTGTCCGAAATGCAGCAATTGCGCCGAGGAGTGCGATCGGAGCCAATGCAAGAAGCAGCCAACTCGGCCGCAGATAAACGAACTGCGTGGCCGCAATCCCAAGCGCAAATATCCAGGCGGCATGGAAGAGTGGAATAGCAGGCCGTTCCGCGGCACGTTCACCGTATCCGTCAGAATTCTCAATGACGGTCCCCTGACCAGCAGGCGGAACTTGGGCAGAGATCGGCGCAGAGGCGTCCATGGGACTCACGCACCGCAGACTGTTAATTGGGAAAATACTTCAGGAGTGATGCAGTTTGACTATTGATTCCAGATGATAGGTTTGCGGGAACAAATCCGCAAGGGCGATGGAGTGGATTGCATAGCCAGCTTCAATCAGGGCCTTCAGATCGCGCCCGAGTGTGGCTGGATCGCAGGAAACATAAACGATCGTATTCGGAGCGACCTGGCCCAGCAGCGTAGTTACTTCAGCACCGAGGCCTGTTCGCGGTGGGTCGACGACCACGAGATCCGGTCTTTCAAGCTTGCCCGCATTCTTGCCCGGTTGAACGGCACGGCGCAGAAAGTCCAGGGTGGTCGCGCGGACCGCGGTTCCGGTCGTCCCTCCGAGGTTGGCCCCCAAAGCGGCGATGGAGTTGGGTGCTGACTCCACGGCGACGACCTTTCCAAAACTCTTCGTCAGTTGCCGTGCAAAGAGGCCGACGCCCGCGAACAGATCCCACGCGATGGCGCCGGTGTGTCCTGCGACAACACGATCGATCAGCACGTCGATCAGAAATCGGTTGACCTGGAAGAAAGCTCCTTGGTCGACGCGATAATCGAACCCTTCGACCTGGTAAGTGATGGATGAATCGCCCCATTGGGCGAGAGTCCGCGCAGGCTGATGTTCGCCTGTTACGGCCACAACTTCCGCGCCTTTGAGTGTTGGAATCCCCTCCGCGATCTCGTGCAAGATCGACTCGAGTCCTCGCTTGTCTGCGCTGGCCGTGAAGAGCGCTGCCAGTAACGCAGACTCATCGTGATTGCAAAAGAGGGAAACCTCGTGGAGTCGGATTGCCGGGCTTGCGGAGCGGCAGACCTTGGCAATCATCTCCGCCGCAGAGATCAGCGCAGGCGCGGCGATGGGGCATTCGCTGATGGGAACGATTGCGTGCGAGCGCCGCCCCCGATAGCCGGGGTTGCCGTGTGCATCAAAGCCTAGCCGGATGCGGTTGCGATAGGCCCATGGGTCTGCCGCGATTACATCAATCTTTTCGGTCGGCGTGACGCCACCACGCGCAAGCGTCTCGCGCAGTATTGCCTCCTTCATCGCGAGCTGCAACTCGTAGTTGGCGTGTTGATAGTTGCAGCCGCCGCAGATGCCGAAGTACAGACACTGCGGTGCAATACGATCCGCCGAAGCGATCAGGGTATCCAAAGGCTCGGCCTCTGAGTAGCTCTTCTTCTCCTCGGTAATGTGCACGCGCACCTGCTCGCCGGGAAGAGTGAGCGGCACAAACACGGCCTTGCCCTCATGCCGCGCCAGAAACTGCCCGCCGTAGAGCGGCTTCGTAATCTCGACCAGGTGCGGCGTCGCGTCAAGGACGGCTTTCGGCTTCGCGGCCTGCGCCGGTCGATTGCGCGCGAAATGTCGTTTGCCCTTGCTCATTGCTGGCTCATGTAGAACAGGCTGAGCCGTGGCAGGTTGTAGTGGACTAGCAGCTGCTTCTGCACAAACTGGTGTTCCACCTGCCGCAACTGCACTGCTCCCATGCGGGCGCGATAGGGGGCGAGTTCGCGGGCGGCGTGCTCCTTCAGGCCGACCAGCAGTTCTTCCGGCGCTGCCGCAGTGAGCGCCGCGAACAGCTTTTCTTCCAGCACGGTCAGCGTCCGCTCCAGTGCTTCGAGGTCATTCGCTTTCGGGCTTTCACTGGTGGCACCACGGACATCCGCTGCCAGTTCGCGCAGTCTTGTCGCTGTCGCGGCGCACGCATCTTGAGCTACCGTTGCCGCTTCCAGCGCAGTTGCCGCAGCCTCCAGGTGGACTGCTACCCGCTCGTGCTCGAAGCCTGACTCGCGTGCCTCCGCAGACCCTGTCGCGCTGCTTGTTGCCGCACTCCCAGCCGCCGCTTCGCGCAGCTCCTCGGCCGCCTGCATCACGGCCTGCGAGCACCAGGCCAGTCCGTTGATGCGCTGCATGCGGGCCTTCTTCTGGCGCGCCTCATACTTGTCGAAGGCAGCATCGATGCCGCGCAGCACCGCTTCGAGCGGCACGCCGGCCTCGCGCCACATCTCGATCAGCGACCAGTCCAGTGTCGAGAGCAACAACAGTGCTCCGCGCCGCTGCTGAAAGCGGTCCTCGATCTCGGTAAAGTAGTTGAAGTAATTGAGCACGGCTGCCTCTACCGCGGCCGTGAGCGCGGGCGCGCGACGCGATTGCGCTCGAAGAGAATCAACAGGCCGTCGAGCGTGAGCATGTCGTCGATCTCCTTGATGTAGCGCGAGTCGCCGGAGATCTGGCGCGCCAGCCCGCCGGTGGCGATCACAAGAGGCTCCGCGCCAAGCTCCTCGATGATGCGCGCGAGAATTCCATCCACCAGCCCGATGTAGCCGTAGTAGAGGCCGCTCTGAATATGCGTGACGGTGTTTGTCCCGATCACTTTGGCGGGACGCTTGATGTCGACGCGGCCCAGCCGCGCGGCGCGCGCAAACAGTGCATCCGCGCTGATGCCGATGCCGGGGGCGATCGCGCCTCCCAGGTATTCGCCCTTGGCGGAGACAACATCAAACGTGGTTGCCGTGCCGAAGTCCACCACAACGCACGGCCCGCCATAGCGCTCAAACGCAGCAATGGCGTTCACCAGCCGGTCGGCGCCAAGCTCTGCGGGATTGTCCACCAGCACGGGCATGCCGGTCTTGATGCCCGGCTCCACAAACAAGGGCTGAACATTGAAGTACTTCGCGCAAACATCGCGCAGTGTCGACTCCACCGGGGGCACCACCGAAGAGATGATGATGTGGTGCACATTGCCATGGGTGAATCCGTTCATCTCAAACAGATTCACAAACAGCACGCCATACTCATCGGATGTCTGGTGGTGGTGCGTGGTCACGCGCCAATGCGCGGCGAGCTCAGGCTTTTCACCATCCAACTTGTAGAGTCCGAGAACGGTGTTGGTATTGCCGACGTCCAGTGCGAGCAACATGATGACTCTAGCTTATATCCGCGGCCGCCCTTTTCTCCGACAACTCGCGGATGCCCCCGGTCTGGACGGTGACCAAGCCCCCTGCGGTGCGAACCAGCAAGAACCCATGAGCGTCGAGCCCCTGGGTAACGCCGGTGCAGAGCTGCGGTCCGTGTACATCTACTCGCTTGCCACGCACCCAGGTGGATGCGGCTTCCAGTCGCGCCGGAATCCTTGCCGCAGTTGCCGGGTCAGTCAGAGACTCGGTCTCATCGGCCAGATGCAGAAGTAGTTCAACGAGCAGCAGCTGCCGGCTGACCAGGCGAGTGGTCTCAAGGGCCAGCGACGTTCCCGCAGTCGCCAGCCCAGGGTCGAACTCCGTCTGGTGGACNNATCAGCAGGTCGTTTGGCCAGCGAAGATCAATGGTGAGGCCTGCGGCCGCGCTCACTGCCTGCGCGGCGGCAAGACCGGCCGCCAGCGGCAGCAGCGGCAAGCGCCGCGCGGCCCACTGCGGCCGCAGCAGTACGCTCACGTACAGGCCTTCACCCGCCGGAGAGTGCCAGCCGTGATTGCCGCGCCCGCGCCCCAGCGACTGCTCATCGGCAAAATAGACCGATCCGTGCGGCGCATCGGTGCGGCCAGCATTCAGTGCGTCCGTGTTTGTAGAGTCAGTAGTTGGCGTGTAGTTCAGCTTGCCGGCATAGATGGTGCCGGCCATGGCTCGTTCGAGTGCGGGCAAGTCATATCCGTGCACGTTCACTCGGCGGCAATGCTCATGGAGATGTCTGCGGCCTTCGCAGAGGTCGTCAACGCGCCAACAGAAATGAAGTCGACCCCGGTCTCGGCATAGGCGCGAATGTTATCGAGCACGATTCCGCGAGAGGCCTCGGTCGGAATCCAGCGCTCGGGATTCTCTATTTGAATACGCGCGATCTCCAGCTTGACGCGCTCGACTGATGTGCGCACCTGCTCCGGCGTCATGTTGACCAGCAAAATCGCCTCTGCGCCGTATTGGATCGCCTGCTCCAGCTCCTCCGCTGAACTGACCTCTACCTCAATGCGCTGTCCTCTGCGGCGCTTTTCGAGCGCGGCAGTGAGCACGGCCGGCAGACCACCGCCGAGCTTGATGTGGTTGCTCTTGATCAGGATGCCGGAAGCGAGATCAATGCGGTGGTTGGTGCCGCCTCCGCACTGCACCGCATATTTCTCCAGTATCCTCATCCCGGGAACGGTCTTGCGCGTGTCCAGCACCTTGGCGTGCGTTCCCTCAATCGCGTCGCAGTATTGACGCGTCAGAGTGGCGATGCCGCTCAAGTGCTGCATCAGATTAAGAATTACCCGCTCTGAGCTCAACAGCACCCGTGCATTGTGGCGAATCACCGCCAGCACCTGNNCCCAGCCCGGATACAACCATCTCCTGCCGGGCGATGATTGAAGCCGTGGCACGCAGATCCGGATCGAGGGTGAGGATGGAGGTGGAGTCATTGGTGGCCTGGTCTTCAACCAGTGCCTGCTCCAGCCATGCGTCGATGCGGTGACTCTTCCAGTCCATGGTTTTCGGGCGGAACTTCGTCCTTATCTCAATACAAGCAAACTGCGTTGTGCATCCGTCTCAAAATCGGCAAAACGCACGGCGTTTTTTCGCACCATTTGAATGACCTGCGCTGCCGAGCAGTTCCCTGTCTGCAGCAAGATTACCTTGGGAGGCGCGCCGCGAGCGATGCTCAAGTTCGCGAAATCCTTGTCTTTGGTCAGGAACGCGAAGCCACGCGTCTTCGCGTGCTCCCAGATCACCGAATCGCCCGTACTGCCCAGCCCAACGGAACTGACATGAGCTGACTCCGGAAACAAGTCAGCCAAGTCGCTGGCGAGCCGCAGCGGAAGGTTCTCATCAACGAGAAGCTTCAAGTACAGCGATCCTCTCTGGAATGCTTGCGAAAAATTCGTACACTGCCTGAAAGTCTTCCCTCTCCAGGTACGGGAACTCCTTCACAATCTCGTCTTCGGTCATTCCCGAGGCCAGATATGAGGCGAGGTCGTAGACCGTAAAACGCAGGCCGCGAATGCAGGGCTTTCCGCCCATTTTGCCTGCTTCAACAGTGATCCGTGGATTCAGATCTGCCATCGATACCTCCCCTCCGTCCGTTCCTCATTCTATGCCATAAGTGGCACTCACAAACGAACACGATTCTTCAGCCAACTTCAGACTCAGGACACTCAAAGCTAAAAGCTAAAGGCAATCTTTCAGCAGGGCATTCAGCGCGATTCGTGCTTTCTCCAGCAGTTGCCGCGTCTCCGCTTCCTGCTTCTTCAGGCCCTCCACCACGTTTGACGGCGCTTTGGCCAGAAAGGCTTCGTTGCCCAACTGGCGCTCAGCGGCTGCCACCCCTTTTTCGTATCTGACGATGTCCTTTGTCAAGCGTTCGCGCTCGGCGGCGACGTCGA
>PMXB01000405.1 GCA_003165935.1 Acidobacteriaceae bacterium
TGCAGGATGTGGACTCGGTATACGACGTGGTGTGGGCCCGCGACCCGGATACGGGCGCAGAGGTGACCTACGGCGATGTGCGGCTGGAAGAGGAGCTGCAGTACTCGGTTTACAACTTTGAAGACGCCGATGTGGAGAAGCTGTGGGAGCATTTCAGGCTGTATGAGGCGGAGGCGCAGGCGCTGCTGGTGCGGGGGAATGCGGTGCTGGCCGACGAGAAGGCGGATGTGGCGGAGAAGCGCCGGTTTCCGCTGATTTCGACGTATGAGCTGGCGCTGAAGTGTTCGAACCTGTTCAACGTGCTGGATGCGCGCGGCGCGATCAGTGTGACGGAGCGCGTGGGGATGATCGGGCGGATACGGAACCTGGCGGTGGGCGTGGCGAAGATTTATGCGGGACAGCAGGTCAGCGAGTTAGCAAGTTAGCCAGCCAGCAGGCGGCAAGGCAGCGAGAAAGTTACGGGGATTATGGCGGATTTTCTACTTGAGATAGGGCTGGACGAGATTCCGGCGCGGATGATTGCAGGGGCCGAGGCCGAGTTGGGCAAGCGTGTGAAGGAGCTGCTGGAGCGGGAGCGGCTGCTGGGCGGTGCGGGCACGGTGAAGACGTATTCGACGCCGCGAAGGCTGGCTGTGTTGGTTGAAGATGTGCTGGCGGCGCAGGCGGATACCGAGGAGAAGCTGACGGGGCCGCCATGGAAGGTGGCGTTCAAAGATGGCGTACCGACGGCTGTGGCGGAGGCCTTTGCGAAGAAGTCGGGCCTGGACGTGGCGGCACTGGAGAAAGTGACGAACGCCAAGGGCGAGTATGTGGGCGCGACGGTGAAGAAGCTGGGACGCGCGGCGGCGGAGCTGCTGGCGGCACAGTTGCCGAAGGAAGTGCTGGCGCTTTACTGGGCGAAAAACATGTACTGGCGCGCGGGCAAGCCGGAGCGATTTGTGCGGCCGGTGCGTTGGGTTGTGGCGCTGCTGGATGAGGCCCTGGTGCCGGTGGAGATTGCGGGGATCAAGGCTGGGAATGCGAGCCGGGGGCATCGGGTATTGCATGGCGAGAAGCCGGTGGTGATTGGTGCGCCGAAGAGCTATGCGGGGGCGCTGCGGGCGGCGAAGGTCGTGGTGGATGTGGCGGAGCGGCGGCAGACAATTCGGAAAGCATTAGACAAGGCGACGCGGAATGTGGCCGGTGCTAGATGGCGTGAAGACGAGCCACTTGTGGAGACGGTGACGCACCTTACGGAGTGGCCGACGGTGATCCTGGGGAACTTTGAGGCGGAGTATTTGGCGCTGCCGGAAGAGGTTCTGGTGACGGTGATGCGCGACCACCAGAAGTACTTTGCGGTGGAGAGCGCGGATGGAAAGCTTGCGCCGCATTTTCTGGCGGTGCTGAACATTGAGGTGGGTCAGGAGGGGTACGCGACGATCCAGCACGGGAACCAGAAGGTTCTGCGGGCACGTTTCAAGGATGCGCGATTCTTCTGGGACGTGGACCAGAAGACGCCGCTGGTGGATCGGGTGGAGAGCCTGAAGAATGTGACCTTTCAGAAGGAGCTGGGGAGCTACTACTGGAAGACGGAGCAGAATCTGAGTGTGGCTCGGTCGCTCGCGTCGGCGGTGAAGGCAAGGGGCGTGGCACTTGATGAAGCTGCGCTGCTGAAGGCCGTGGAGTTGGCGAAGACGGACCTGACCTGCGAATTGGTGAAGGAGTTTACCGAGCTGCAGGGAGTGATTGGCGGGTTATATGCTCGGGCGCAGGGGCTGGGGGAGCGAGTGGCGCTAGCTATCTATGAGCAGTACACCCCGGCGGCAACGGATGACGAGATTCCGCCCTCAGTCGAAGGCCAGCTGCTTGGGCTCGCGGATAGGATTCAGACGATTACGGCGATGTTTGGGATTGGGATGGCGCCGACGGGGTCGAAGGATCCGTTTGCGCTGCGGCGGGCGGCGAATGCGATTGTGAGCATACTGGCGGAGTCGGGATTGCCGCTGAATCTGAGTGATGTCATCGGGGCAAGTGCAGGGGGCGAGGCTGGCATCGTGGTCTCCCACCCTAGCGGCAAAGACAACGACGCTGCTAGGATGGGGCACCCGAGCGATGGGGCGGTCAGAGAGCAAGTAGCGGCGTTTCTTCGCGAGCGGCTGCACTTCTTTTTGAAGGATGTGCGCGGGTTTGCGTATGACGTGGTGAATGCGGTGTTGGCGGCGGGGGCCGATGACGTGCGGGATGCGATTGCGCGGGCGGAGGCGCTGACCGAGGCGCGCGCTTCGGCGGATTTTGCGGCGATTTCGGCGGCGTTCAAGCGGATCAAGAACATTCTGCGGCAGGCCGAGGAGAAGGGATTTGCCATCCAGGCAGCGACTGGAGTTGGGTTGGCAGCAGAGGCACAGCAACTGGCGGATGCGGCGGCGAAGCTGGCGCCGGAAGTGGCGTTGCTGCGGGACGAGCGGAACTACGGCGAGGCGCTGGGGGCGATTGCGACGCTACGGCCGGTGGTGGATGCGTTCTTCGACAAGGTGATGGTGCTGGATCCGGACGAGAAGGTGCGTGGGGCGCATCTGGGGCTGATTTCGTCGGTGCTGGCTGGATTTTCGGGGATTGCGGATTTCAG
>PMXB01000296.1 GCA_003165935.1 Acidobacteriaceae bacterium
GGACAGAAGGGACGTTCCCCAAAACCCCTGAACCCCGGACTATAACAACATCTGTTATACAAAAACCGCTATTTTGTCATTTTGCCTGCATTTCTATGGTCAAAAACAGCACTTTTCCCACTCTTTTCACCAATTCTCCTCACCCTTCGCAGTGCCTACGTAACCTGCTCATTCTCCACTATTTACTACCCACTTCTCTCCTGGTCCCTGATCCCCAAACCCTAACCCCTAACCCCTAACCCCTAAACCCTAACCCCTGGCAATGACGGGACCTCCCGGTAGATTCCCGCGAGAGCTAGGTTTCAAAAAACAAGCTCTCCTTGCCGTCCGTCCTCCGCCTGCTTTCCGGGGAGGCCCCCTAAAAACTGCCCTTGAGTTTGCGTAGAATTACCCGCCATCGGCGCACACTGCAAATATCCAAATCACCGAGCGTCCCCGATCCCTGTTCCCTGATCCCTGACCTCCAACAACTGACCTCCAACAACTGACCACCGACAACTGACCACCGACCACTGACCACTGACAACTGGTCTCTGACCTCTGATCTCTGATCTCTGGAGCACCATGCGAAAAGTAAGTAACATCACAGTGCCCGGGGCGCTCAAAGCCGCGCGCTACCCCGGTGGCCAGCCTCAGTTCGGCATCGTCGCTGCCCACGCCGCTCGCGCTGCGGCTCCAGCCCAAACACCAGTCCCACTAACTGCTGCGCCCTCAGTGACTTCCGCCAACCCCCAGGCTCCTGAAACCCAAACTGCGGTGCGCCCTAATTCTGCCCCTAACTCTTTTCCCGCCAGCCAGTTAGGCCCCTCCGCACACCTTTTCCCCTCAAACGCCAACCCCTCCTGTAAAACTGTAAAGCATATCCAAACCACTTGTTTTCAACCGCTTGCGGCGTTACAGTCAGCCCTCATACAGTTCTTGTATTTCAGTACGGCACTCATTACAAATAGTTTACGTGCTTCAACTTCCATCATTCTTCATGAATAGGCAACATCAATTCGCTGGATACTACCGCCCTGGTGTTACTGAGCTGGCGCTCACTGAAACCTGAAACCAAAAACTGAAACCTGAAACCTGGGAAACCTGAAACCTGGGAAACCTGAAACCTGGGGACAGACGGGATGTTTCCGTAGATTCCCGCGACGGCGATGGTTCTTGATCTCGTCGGCTAGAATCGAGGCTATCGGAGCTTCCCCAATGACTCGAATACTTATATGGGGCTGAGATTGCAGGAGGCAAAATGACCCTGTTGCTCATTCAGATGACGGTTGTGTTGCTGACCGCACTTTTGTGCGGGTGGTTGGCACGCAAGCTTGGCCAGGCGAGGGTCATCGGTGAGATTATCGGCGGGATTCTGATTGGGCCATCTGTATTTGGGCGGGTGGCTCCGCAGTCATGGGCGACGCTATTCCCTCCAAGCTCATTCGGCTCTTTCGAGGTTTTGAGCACGGTCGGCCTCATACTCTTCCTATTTCTGATCGGGAGTGAGCTCGACTACGACCACCTTCGGCAGCAGAAGCGGACCGCAGTTTTTGTGAGCATCATGAGCATCGTTGTTCCCTTCGGATTGGCGACGGTTGTGGCTCATTCGCTGCAGGTTCGTTTTGCGCCGGACTCGACTGCCAGTACTCCGTTTGTTCTCTTCCTCGGGATTTCGATGAGCATCACAGCCTTTCCGGTACTTGTCAGGATTTTGGAAGAGAGACACCTGGTATCGACCCCTCTGGGAACAACGTCGCTGATGTGCGCCGCAGCGGGCGACGTGTTCGCATGGATTCTGCTCGGCATCGCTCTGACGTTGATTCCTCGCAGCGGGGATGCATCGACTCTGCTTTACAGGGCGATCGGGTTGGTTGCTTATTTGGTTGTGATGTTGAGTTTCGTTCTCCCGTTTGGAAAGTGGCTGATGAAACGCAGGAAAGGCGAAGGGCTTTCCTACGAGTTTCTGGGAATCGTGGTGGCATTTGTTCTGGCCTCGGCAGCAGCTACGGAGGCCATCGGCATTCATCCGCTTTTTGGCGCATTCATGGCCGGCGTATGTTTCCCACGCAGCGAATCGGTTCAGAAGATCCTGCGGACGCGCATCTACATGATTGTTTCCGTCCTGTTTCTGCCGCTCTTTTTTGCGCTGACCGGGATGCGGACGCGGGTGGACCTGATGAACAGCGCCGGCATTTGGATGTGGACTGCGGTGGTGCTGGCTGTGGCCATTGCAGGCAAGATGGGGGGGACGGTGCTCGCTGCGCGCTGGACGGGGCAGCCATGGCGGCAGGCCACGGCATTGGGAGCGCTGCTGAATACCCGCGGGCTGGTTGAACTTATCGTGCTGAATATCGCTTACAACGCCGGGGTATTTTCTCAAACGCTCTTCACGATGCTGGTAGTGATGGCGCTGGTGACAACCATGATGACAACGCCGATCCTGAACATGTTAGGTGTGGGTGACCGCAAGCGCGAGGTTCGCGAGTTGGCGACAGCTGATGTGGTTTAGGAACGCATGATGAGCGGGATTTGACCCAGACTGATCTGCCGGATTCCCAAGCCGGGGCGGAAGCTGGAGCGGATGAAAACGGCACGGAAAGGGCTTGGATGGGTCCAGTCCTTCCCATATGGCAAAACGTTGGGGAAGGGGGTTGACTCAGGGTTTGGGGTCCTGTGCTACTATCAGCGTCGAGAGTCAGTCTCGCCGGAGAAATATTCAGATGGCATACGTTATTGCAGAACCCTGTATCGGCACGAAGGACACCGCCTGTGTAGACGCCTGTCCTGTCGATTGCATCCACCCCAAGAANNAGATTTGGCAGCGCGGTAGAGCAAGACCAGATCCAAACGAGACGTCCGCCACGGGAAGACCGTGGCGGACGTTTGTGTTTTAGAGACAGGGAACAGTGGACAGTGAGTAGTGGGGAGTGAACAGGGAGCGCAATAAACAGGTGAAGGAGTGAAGCGGAGATCGGGGAACGAGAACCACGGACGCACGGAGGCGTAGAAAGGGAAAGGCCTGACTAGGAGATTGCGGGGGATGGACCAGGGCGGACTACTGCTGGGTATCGGAGAAGTGGAGCTGAGGGACCCAGCCGCGGGGATTCATGGTTTCGGCAGAGGGGGAATCGGGCTTTGGCTCCGGGCCGTGGGTGATGGCAAAGCGGCCCTTCTCGATTTCGACGAAATCGACGCTGTCGCCGGTCTTGAGGCCAAGCTGTTTGAGAACGTTGTTGGGGAGGGTGATGCGACCGTTGAAGGTGACCACTGCGGAAGGCATGGGGATCCTCTTAAGGATATTGTATCTCAGAGACCGGTGGGAAAATGGGACGGCGACGGCGGGGGTTCCAGGGGTTCTATGAACAAGTAGGCATTGAGCGTTAGAGACCCATGCCTCAGGGGCTAATGCCCGCGCGTCTCATTCGGCTCTATCACGACGGCTGAAGTCGTGCCCTTTCAAGGCAGACCTTCATCGGAGGTTCCTTTGCAGCGGGGCGACGGGACTCGTAGAAGGCCTGTGGTTTTCGTCGAAGTTTGTGGCCGGTGCGATGATGGAAGCGGATGAGCGAGCTGACATCAGAGGCAATCGTGCTGCGGACCTGGCCAGTGCAGGAGGCCGATCTGATCGTCAGCTTTTTTACGCGTGATTATGGGCGGGTGAAGGGCGTGGCGAAGGCGGCGCTGAAGAGCAGGAAGCGGTTCGGAGGAGCACTGGAGCCGATGACGGTGGCTCGGGCGTGGTTTGCGGAGCGCCCCCGGCAGGAACTTGTGCGGCTGGACCAGTTGGAGATTGTGCGGTCTCCGCTTTCGAGGCCGGTGGATCATGCGCGCATGGCGGCGCTGAGCCTTTATGCGGAGGTGCTGGACGAGTCGCTGCCAGAGCACGATCCGCAGGAGACGATCTTCAGGCTGGTGCTGAGTGTGCTGGAGCAGACGACCGTGGCAGAGTCAGAGACAGTGCAGCCATGGATGCCGTTGACGTATTTTCTGCTTTGGATGACGCGGCTGATGGGGCTGCTGCCGGATATCGGGCACTGCACGGCGTGTGGTGAGCCATTGCATGGAGCAACCGCGCTTGGCGCAGGAGGGGATTTGCGGGGTGGTGACCCAGAGCAGCCGGCGGAGGCGTGGTTTCATAGTTTTTCGGACGGGCTTTTTTGCGCGGTCCATCGGGGAGGGAGCGCCAACCAACTTACGCCGGACTCATGGCAGATTGCACAGCGGATGCTGCGTGCGCCGGTCGCGGCCTTTGCGGCTGAGGCGTGGCCGAGGCGTCGAGGGGAGGATTTGCGGCGGTTTACGGTGCAGTCGCTGGAGCGGCACCTGGAGCGGAAGCTCAAGTCGGCAGAGGTGCTGGCGCGGATGAGCGGGATAGGGGCGACTCGGGGAGTTCAGGCAGAGGGCTAGTTCGCGATGCGCATGACATTGGCCGGTGGACGGCCGGCGCGCAGTTCAGCGGCCATGAACTGCATGTAGGGGTCGATGTGGCGGAAGAAGGCCATGTAGCCGGTACAGAGATAGTTGAGGCCAAGCTCGCCATCGGGGGCAGTGAGGAAGCGATGCTTGGGGCATTCGCCGTTGCAGGCAAATCGGACGTCACATTCGCGGCACATGCGGGGGAGTGAGTCGCGCTTGTCGAGGCCGAACTTCTGCTGGGCCGGTGAGTTGGCCATCTGTTCAAGGGCGGTGGTCATGACATTGCCGAGAAGATTTTCGGGGTAGACATAGTGATCGCAGGAGTAGAGGTCGCCGTTGTGCTCCATGGCGAGGGCGGAGCCGCAGGTCTCGCGAAAGACGCATAGGCTGGCATCGAGGCCGAGCCAGGACTCAAGGGCGACGTCGAAGAGCTGAACAAAGGTGCGGGCGACATCGTGGCGGACCCACTCGTCGAAGATCTGGATGAGGAAGTTGCCGTAGACATGCGGCTCGACGGACCAATCCGTGACGGAGGCTGGCGCGGCAGAGTGGGGTTGGATCAGCGTGAGGCCGTTTGAGGCTGGCGCGGCGGATTGCCGTTCGACGACGGGGATGAACTGCATGAATCCACTGCCGATGTCCTTCAGGAAGCGATAGACATCGAGCGGATGCTGCGAGTTTTGGCGGTTGACGACGGTGAGGGTGTTGAAGTCGACTGAGTGTTCTCTGAGCCTGGCGATGCCACGAAGGACCCGGTCAAAGGTTGACGCGTTGCCCTTGTCGACGCGGTAGTGATCGTGGAGTTCGCGAGGGCCGTCGATGGAAACGCCAACGAGAAAGCTGTGTTCAGCGAAGAAGGATGCCCATTGGTTGTCGATCAAGGTGGCATTGGTTTGAAGAGCGTTGTGGATGGACTTTCCGTTGGCGTGTCTGGCCTGGAGGGCGACGACTGCCCGGAAGAAGTCAACGCCTAAGAGGGTGGGCTCGCCGCCCTGCCATGCGAAGTGTACTTCGTTGTGAGGCTGCGCGGCGATGTACTGCTGGATGTAGCGCTCGAGGACTTCAGGGGACATCTGCCAGCGAGACGTGGTGGGATAGAGGCTTTCCTTTTCGAGGTAGAAGCAGTATTTGCAATCGAGATTGCAGATGGGGCCGATGGGCTTGGTCATGATGTGGAAACCGGTGGCCGACATGAGGAACCTCGCTTGTGCAAGATGATAACGTGCGGGGCGGGCGCGAGGGATGCGGGAAAAAGCGGGTTGATGCACGGCAGTCGCTGGGAGCTGTTTGGTAAGATTCAGCACGGCGTTGCGGCGGGAGAATCTTCGTGTTGAAGACTCCGGCAACGGATGCGGATTGATGGGGGCAATGGACAATGGAAACGCGACGGACTGTGCTGAAGTATTTGACGGGGGCGGTGGGGACATCGGCCTGCGGGATTGATGCGCTCGAATCTTTTGCGCAGCAGTTGAACGGAAACAGCAAGAGGCCGAACATTGTCTGCATTGTGGGCGAAGGGCTGCGGTGGGATGAGCTGTCGTCGACAGGGAACAAGCTGATCAAGACGCCGAACATGGACCGGATTGGGCGGGAGGGTTGCACGTTCCGGAATGGGTTTGTGGTGAACGCGCTTTGCCTTCCTTCGCGGGCGACGATGCTGACCGGGATGTATTCGCACACGACGGGGGCGGTGTCGAATGTGGAGGGGAAGATTCCGGCACGGTTCCCTCTGGTTTCAGATCTGCTGCAGCAGGGGGGATATGAGACGGCGTTCCTGGGCAAGTCGCACGTTGAAGGCGCGCTGATGGAGCACAACTGGGACTACTACTTTGGATTCAAGGGGCAAGCCGACTACTACCGGCCGCGGATTACGGAGGGTGTGCGCGGGAAGTATGGGCCGGCGAAGTTGTATGAAGGCGAATATGTGGATACGCTGCTGACGCGGAAGGCAGTGGAGTGGCTGAAGCAAGAGCGGACCAAGCCGTTCTGTATGTTCCTGTGGTTCTATGCGCCGCATTCGCCGTTTTACAGGCCCAAGGACCTGGTGAACGATTTGAATGGCGTGGCGATTCCCAAGCCGAAGACGTTTGATGAGGATCTTGACGGCTACAAGGGCAAGCCGCGGGCGGTGGCGGATGCGGACAACAAGATTGGTTATTCGGAGGTTTTCAGCGACGATCCGCGATCGCTGGAAGAACTGGTGAAGGATCACTACGCGGGCGTGGAAGACAACGACCGGAATGTGGGCGCAGTGTGGCAGGAACTTGAGCGACAGAAGATTACGGCAGAGACCGCGGTGGTGTTGAGCTCCGATCATGGGTTCTTTCTGGGTGAGCATCATCTCTACGACAAGCGGCTGATGTATGAGCCATCGATTCGTGTGCCGATGATGGTGCGGTATCCGGGCCATGCGAAAGCGGGGAGCAAATCGGACGAGATGGTGCTGAACCTGGATATGGCGCCGACTTTGCTGGATATTGCGGGTCTGGCGGTGCCGGCGGAGATGCAGGGCAAGAGCATGCTGCCGCTCGCCGAGGGGAAGGCTAATGTGGAGTGGCGGAAGGACTGGCTGTATGAGTACTACGAGTATCCGGGGTTTGAGAATGTGAAGCCGTGCCGCGGGGTTAGGACTGAGCGGTACAAATTTGTGGACTTCTTTGTTGAGCCGGAGGAGTTTGAACTTTATGACCTGAAGGCCGATCCGGACGAGAAAAACAATCTCTATGGGAAGCCGGGGTATGAGGAGCTGACGGCGCACATGAAGGAGAGGCTGGCGGCGCTGCGGGCGGAGACGCACGACACGTATGAGTACAAGCCGTCGGGGTTTCCTAAGCACTTTGAGCTGGGGGCGCAGTAGGAGTCGCAGGTGGTGAATCCGGCGAAGTAAAGGGCTTGGGCGAAAAAACGGCGGGAGCTGGCGGGTGGTTGGCCCGCAATTCGCCTGTGCCCCGGATTCTCGCATGGCGTACAATCTCCCCATGCAAAACCAGCGGCAAATGACGGCAATTATTCAGCGCGAAGACGACGGCTTTGTGTCGCTTTGCCCTGAACTGGACATTGCAAGTCAAGGCGCAACCATTGAAGAAGCCCGCGCCAATCTCATCGAAGCCTTGTCGCTTTTTCTTGAGACGGCCGCTCCTTCTGAGGTCGCTCAGCGCCTTCACGGCGAGGTGTTCATCACCCAGGTCGAGGTGCCGGTTGGGTAGACTGCTGGTCCTTTCCGGCTCCGAAGTTTGCAGCCTTCTTGAGCGCCACGGATTCGTCGCAGTGCGCCAGCGTGGAAGTCATTGCATTATGCAACTCAAGAAGGAAGGGACGACAGTTACCGTCCCTGTGCCGCTTCACGAGGAACTCAGGCGTGGCACACTGCAAAGCATCATCCGGCAGTCGGGACTCGAGAAATCGCTGTTCGAATCGGAGTAAAGGAATCCGAGGTCAGGATGGACGAGAGCTTCCAGAAGGTGTGGTCTGAACTGACGGCAATCTATGCCGACCGTCGTGAGCAAAGGCCATTCTTCGCATCCTCGGTTAAGGAACCGGACATTGATCGATGGGGCGGGTATCTTAGATCGTCAAGAGGTGACCTGTATGACCAAATTTCTCTGAAGTTGGCGCGAGGGTTCGCTGATGGGGAATTGGATTTCACCTTCTGCGATGCCGTCGTGAATCACATTCACTGGGTCATTGCATTGTCTGGTGGTGAAAGGCCAGATTTGTTTTGGTCGGTCTTCCTTGCCTTCGATAATGGAGAGTATTACCACGACAACAATCGCGAAGAAGATCCAGAAGAGGTGTATACCCGTCCGATGATTGAACAGATTCTCAAGCAAATTGCATAGGCCCTGCAACTGTTAAACTGAGTCGGACCCCATGGAAGCGAGACAAGCTGTGCCTCCAACCCAATTTGAAACATCCGCAAAGCCTACTTCCCTTACCTTCCAGGAATTGCTCTTTCGCCTGCAGAGCTTTTGGGCGGCGCGGGGGTGCATTCTGCAGCAGCCGTATGACGTGGAAGTTGGCGCGGGGACGATGGCGCCGGAGACGTTTCTGCGGGTACAGGGNNTGGGGCGTGGGCTGGCAGGTGATGATGGACGGGATGGAGATCACCCAGTTCACTTACTTCCAGCAGTGCGGGGGGCTAGACCTGGATCCGATTTGCGCGGAGCTGACGTATGGGCTGGAGCGGCTGTGCGCGTTTTTGCAGGATGTGGACTCGGTGTACGACGTGGTTTGGGCGCGGGACCCGGATACGGGCGCCGAGGTGACCTACGGCGATGTGCGGCTGGAAGAAGAGCTGCAGTATTCGGTTTACAACTTTGAAGATGCGGATGTGGAGAAGCTTTGGGAGCACTTCAGGCTGTATGAGGCGGAGGCACAGGCTCTGATTGCTCGCGGTAATGCGACGCTTGCCGACGAGAAGGCGGATGTGGCGGAGAAGCGCCGGTTTCCGCTGATTTCGACGTATGAGCTGGCGCTGAAGTG